>JAHQRI010000078.1 GCA_019052695.1 Candidatus Omnitrophota bacterium | reverse complement strand
AAAGCACGGCGGTTCCGGTCATCGACGTGAGCGGGAAGATGACGCTTGGCATGCTCGGGGCGCTTCTCAAAAAAGCTTCGATCCTTATTTCCAACGATTCCGGCCCGGTGCATATCGCGAGCGCGGGCGGAACGCCCGTGGTGTCTATCTTCGGCCGCCATGAACCGGGGCTCGCTTCACGCCGTTGGCAGCCGCTCGGGAACCGTTGGCGCGTCGTTTCGAAAGATGTCTCCGGCATTCCCGAAACGCAACGGAAGTTCACCTACATTGATGAAGTGACCGTGGACCAGGTGTATCAAGCGGCGCAGGAGTTGTATTCTAAAAACCCTCCGGTCGTGATATCGAAGGCCCCGTGTCTGCCGGAGAGAGCTTTTGAAACGATGGAAAAGCGGGCGGTAGCGCCGTGGTCCCGGCCGGTCCCTAAACTGCGGCGTGTGCTGATCGTTCATCCCTACGGGATCGGGGACCTTCTTTTCATCACGCCCATCCTTCGCGCGCTCCGCCTTATTCCTACTGTCGAGACCGTGGACCTCTTGTTGGGATCGCGCACGCGCGAGATCGTGGAGAACAACCCCCACGTGAACGAGAGCTTCGTGATGGACAAGGACCGCATGCGGCGTCAGTCGGGTCCGGTAAATCTCCGGCAAAGTATCGAGCTCGGACGTCAACTGCGCGCGAAACATTATGACCTTCTTTTAGATTATTCGTTGCGCCGCGAGCACGCTTTTTTGGGGCAGTTCTTCCTGGGGATCCCGCGGTGCGCGGGGTTCGCGTATAAAAAACGCGCAGTCTTCCATAACGTTCGCTTTCCGCTTCCCGAAGGGTTCTGGGGACGTCCCGCGGCGGATTTTTATTGCGACCTCGCGGAAGAAGCGGGGGTCCCGGTCGAGGACCGTTTTTTAGAATTTTATTTTCCTTCCGATACCGCGTCCCTTGAAGAAAAGATCACACGAAAATTGAACGGCCTCAAAGGGCCTTTTCTGGCCGTGAGTCCCGGTGGAGGCGACTCCTGGGGAAGAGAAGCGGCGTTCAAACGCTGGCCTGTCCAAAATTTTTCTAAATTGATCCAGATGATCCAACCCAAATTAAAAGTGTCCGGGGTATGTATCCTTGGCAGCAGTTCGGAGAAAGTGCTTTGCGAAGAATTAAAGCGTTCGCTGGAAGTCCCTGCGGTAGTGCTCGCGGGAGAAACATCCCTCAATGAAACCGCCATGCTTCTGAAAAGATCCTCTCTTTTTATCGGGAACGACGGCGGCCTTGTGCATCTGGCCCGGGCGCTGGAGGTCCCGCTTGCGGCCTTTTACGGACCGGTGCCGCCGGAGGTTTATGGCCCGTATCCGCCTTCTCACCGTGCGGCCGCGGTTTTTAAAGCGGACCTTCTGTGCCGTCCCTGTTACAAGAAATTCCGTTTTAATAATACTTGTGCGACGATCGCGTGTTTGAAAGAATTGACGCCGGAAGAGGCGATGAAGTCCTTGGAAGAACAGCGCTTTTTCAAATAATCCTCAGGAGGTTTTATGGCGAAGCGAAAGATCATCGAGATCGACCGGGAAAAATGCAACGGCTGCGGGCTTTGTACCACGGCCTGCGCGGAAGGAGCGTTGGTCCTCGATCAAGACAAAAAGGCTGTTCTCGTGAAGGAGATCTTTTGCGACGGGATGGGGGCTTGTCTCGATGTGTGTCCGGTCGATGCCCTGAAGATCGTCGAGCGCGAAAGCGAGGCTTATGACCCGAAGGCGACGCATGCGCATGTTCTTAAGACGCGCGGCGCGGACGCGGCGCAGCATGTGCACGGGGCGAACCCGGCGGCGCCGGCTCCCTTCATGCATTCGGGATGCCCCGGGTCCATGGCGCGGGAGATCAAGCGACCGGCGGCGGAGCAAGGCGGGCCAGCGGCGGCAGCGACTCCTTCCGCCCTCAGCCAGTGGCCGATCCAACTGCATTTGATCTCACCCCACGCGCCTTATTTCAACGAGAGTGATCTGCTGATCGCGGCGGACTGCACGGCCTTCGCGCTCGGGAGCTTTCACCCGGATCTCCTCCGGGGGAAAAAACTCGCGATCGCTTGCCCGAAACTGGATGACACCGAAGGTTATATTGAAAAGATCACGGAACTTTTGAAGAACCATACCATTTATTCCCTGACGGTCGCGATCATGGAAGTGCCGTGCTGTTCGGGGCTCTTTCAGATCGTTAAAGAGGCGGTCGAGCGTTCGGGAACGAAGCTGCCGATCAAGAGGATCGTGGTCGGGATCGACGGCGCGTTGAGGAATTAAGGAAAAGGAACAAGCGTGTTCGGAAAAAGCATCGCAATTTTCTTGTTTTGGATGATTCTTTTGTCGCCGGGGGTGTTGCGGGGTGAGGAAAGGGTCTATCCCGCCGCGTCGACCCCGGAGAAAAAGTTGTTCCTCGGTGAAAAATTGAGATTTGAGGTCCATTATCTCGGCTTGACCGTCGGGGACGCGACGGCGGAGATCAAGGAGATCGTCAAGGTGAACGGTCGCGACGCTTATCACATCGTCGTCGAGGTCCGGTCGCGGGGGGTGCTGAACTGGGTCTATAAAGTACGCGACACGCACCACAGCTACGTGGACGTTGAGCAGCTCCATTCCCTTCGTTATGAAAAGAAGATCCACGAAGGGAATTACTGGACCGACGAGTCGATGGAGTACGATCAGGAGAAGCACCTCGGGCAGTTCTACTCCCGCAAGGACCAGAGCCGCAAAGAGATGTTCATCCCGCAGCACGTTCAGGACCAGGTCTCCTGCGCGTATTGGCTGCGGACGCAGGATGTGAAGCCCGGCTCCAAGGTGCTGATCCCCGTGAACGCGGATGAAAAGAACTGGGACCTGAACGTTCTTTTGCACGGGACGAAGGAGATGACGCTTCGGGGGGTCGGGACCTTCCAGGCGGTCGAGGTGGAACCCATTGTGATGTTCGAGGGGTTTTTCGTGCGGCGCGGGAAGGTCCGCGGCTGGATGAGCCTGGACGACCGGCGTATCCCGCTGACCATGAAAGTCAGGGTGCCGGTGCTGGGCGATGTGAGCGCAAAACTGGTACAATACGAGCCGGGGCATGGGTGATCTGGGATGCATTTTAAAAAGGGGAGGCGTGGGGCATGGCCAAGAAGATCGGTTTTGATAATGAGAAATATCTTAAAGAACAAAGCGCGGAAATTTTAAAACGCGTCAAAAAATTCAGCGACAAACTTTATCTCGAGTTCGGCGGAAAACTTCTCTTCGATTACCACGCGGCGCGGGTGCTTCCGGGGTTCGACCCGAACGTGAAGATGCGGCTTCTCCAGAAGCTCAAGGATAACGCGGACATCATTCTCTGCATTTATTCCGGCGACATCGAACGCAAAAAGGTCCGTGCGGATTTCGGGATCACCTACGACGCGGACGCGTTCAAACTGATCGACGACCTCCGCAGCTGGGACCTGGACGTGACGGGCGTCGTGATCACGCGGTACGCGGACCAGCCGGCCGCGAAGATCTTTAAGAACAAGCTGGAAAGGCGCGGGGTCCGGGTCTACACGCACCGCTTCACGAAGGGCTACCCGACCGACGTGGAGCTCATCGTGAGCGAGGAAGGGTACGGGGCCAACGAATATATCGAGACCACCAAACCGCTCGTTGTCGTCACGGCCCCCGGGCCCGGCAGCGGCAAATTGGCGACCTGTCTCTCCCAGGCCTATCATGACCACAAACGCGGCCTCAAGAGCGGCTACGCGAAATTCGAGACCTTCCCCATTTGGAACCTTCCGCTCCGCCATCCGGTGAACGTCGCTTACGAGGCCGCAACCGCGGACCTCGGGGACGTCAACATGGTCGATTCGTTCCACCTGGAGGCGTACAACAAAACGACCGTCAATTACAACCGCGACGTCGAGGTCTTCCCCGTGTTGCGGCGGATCCTCAAGAAGATCATGGGGGACGACGGGGTCTACAAGTCTCCGACGGACATGGGCGTGAACCGCGCGGGTTTCGCGATCACGAACGACGAAGTGGTCCGCAAGGCCGCCATCCAGGAAGTGATCTCCCGGTATTTCCGCTACGCGTGCGAGTACCAGATGGGGTTCGTGGAAAAGGATGCCGTCGAACGCGCGGAACTCATCATGAAGAACCTCGAAGCGAAACCGGAGGACCGCCGCGTGGTCCTGCCGGCGCGGCACGCCGCCCAGGAAGCCATGAGAAAAGGCGAAGGGAACAAAGGGATCTTCTGTGGCGCGGCGATCGAACTGCCGGACGGGACGATCGAGACCGGGAAAAATTCCGCGCTCATGCACGCCGCATCGAGCCTGGTGCTGAACGCGGTGAAAAAATTGGCGGGGATCCCCGACCAGATCCATTTGATCTCTCCCACGATCATCGAATCCATCGGGAACCTGCGCCGCACGGTCTTTAACTCGCGGGTCGTGAGCTTGGACCTCGAAGAGATCCTGATCGCGCTGAGCATTTGCGCTGCGACGAACCCCACCGCGCAAGCCGCGATGGAGAAGCTCAAGGACCTCCGCGGCACGGACGCCCACATGACCCACATCCCGACCTCGGGGGACGAGAAGGGACTGCGCAAACTCGGCATCAATCTCACAAGCGACACCGATTTCTCCTCCCTAAGCCTGTTTGAGTCCTGATCGGGAGACCGTTCGGGAAAAACAAAACAATGGACTGGTGCAAGAAACAGGAGGCAACCGTTATGAATATGATGACGAAAGGGGTTCTCTTTCCTATGATCATTGCGGTCCTATGTCTGGGCGGGCCCTCGGCCTTGGCCAAAGGGGGCGGCCACGGAGGCGGCGCGCCGTCCGGCTTCGGCAAAGGAGAAAAGAAGGGCTGGAAGGGAGAAGAAACGCCGCCCGGATGGAGCAAGGGTAAAAAGAAAAGTTGGGGTGAAAGCGATATGCCACCCGGCCTTTCCGGTAAAGGATCGGAAAATGAAGGGGAAGATGAAAAAGAATAGGCGGGATCATTGCAGAAACAGTTGACAGCCCCCTTTTTGGGGACAGGCATTAGCGGATTGTCTGTCCCCTAAGTTTCTTCTGCATAAACCAGATATTGTCCTAGGGGAACGGGATACGGGTTGACGGGGAAGCCGGGAGCTATATAATACGCCCTTTCTAAGGAGGGTTATCTAGTGCCGACTTACGAATATGAGTGTGATAACTGCGGGCATCATTTCGAGAAGTTCCAGTCCATGAAAGATCAACCTATCCGCAAATGCCCGGAATGCGGGAAGAACAAGGTACGGCGACTGATCCACGGAGGGGCCGGGGTGGTGTTCAAGGGGAGCGGCTTCTACCAAACCGACTACCGCTCCAAAGGTTATAAAGAATCGGCCCAAAAAGAAAGTGCGGCGAAAACGACTCCCGCGTCCGGTTGTTCCGGGAATTGTTCTTCCTGCCCTTCCCCCAAGAAGTCCGCCTAGCGTCTGGCCCGGGCCCGTTCCTCGGCGACGGGCCGTTGTCAGAGGGGCGCTTTCCAGATCGCTCATAAGACTTTGTCCCGTATAGGCTTATGCGATTTTCCTTCCATTGACACTTCATTCAAACGATGTTACCATGACTTCTCAAATCCCCTTAAGTCACCAGAGAAAATGATGGGTGGTAGAACTTTGCCTCTGACCGGTGCCGAAAAAAAGCGGTTCCTCGAGATCATTGATGATTTTGGCAAGTGCCGGATCCTCGTGATCGGTGATTTTATCCTCGACCAGTTCGTTTGGGGAAGCGTCAAGCGCATCTCCCCGGAAGCCCCGGTTCCGGTCGTCAACGTGGAACGCGAGTCCTTCATGCCGGGCGGGTCCCTCAACGTGGCCCATAACATCCGCTCCCTCAAGGGAGGGGTCTACCCCTGCGGCGTTCTCGGACGCGACCTTTACGGGCGGATGCTGCTGAAGACCATGCGCCGCCAGGGGATCGAAACGGGCGGCATTATTTATGATCCGGAGCGGCCGACGTCGCTCAAGACCCGGGTGATCGCGCATTCCCAGCAGGTCGTCCGGTTTGACCGGGAAAAAACCGAGGACATCTCTCCGGTCCATTTGCAAAAGATCTTGAAGTTCGTCGCTGAACGGCTCCGGGAAGTGGACGTGGTTGTCCTCGAAGATTACGGCAAAGGGGTGATGCAGCCGCGGCTCCTCCGGGAAGTGGTTAGGATCGCGAAGCGCCACAAAAAGCCGGTCCTCGTCGATCCGAAAGAAAAACATTTCGGTTATTACCAGGGCGTGACCTGTATTACGCCGAACCGCAGTGAGGCCCTCATGGGCTACGAGCGGACGCACGGTCCGTGGCACAAGACCCCGACGCTCGAGCAGGTCGGATGGGGGTTGATGAAAAAGCTGGGTCTGGAGTCCGTGCTGATCACGCTCGGGGAGGGCGGGATGGCCCTCTTCGAGAAGAACAAGAAGATCACCCGGGTCCCCACGGCGGCGCGCGAGGTCTATGACGTTTCCGGCGCGGGAGACACCGTGATCGCGACGCTGGCTCTCGCCATGGCCGCCGGCGCGAAGATGCGGGAGGCCGCGAAACTCTCGAACCTTGCCGCGGGCATCGTGGTCGCGAAGCTGGGTACGGCGACGGTGACCCCCGCGGAGCTCAAAGAGGCGGTCCGGAAAGCATGAAGAAGGCCCTCGGCGTCATCCCCGCGCGGCTCGGTTCCACACGGCTTCCCGAAAAGGTCCTCCGGCCGATCGCCGGAAAACCCATGATCCAGCATGTTTGGGAAGGCGCGAAGCGGGCGGCGAGGCTCGAGGGCGTGATCGTCGCGTGCGACGACGAGCGCATCCGAAAGTGCGTCGAGGCGTTCGGCGGCAAGGCCTTCATGACGCGGCCCGACCACCCGAACGGGACGTCTCGGATCGCGGAAGTGATGGAGCATTTCAAGCATGACTGGGTGATCAATATCCAGGGCGATCAACCGCTCGTTGATCCGAAGGCCCTGGACGAGATGGTCGCTGTTTTCGAGACCTCGCTGGAGGTTGAAATGCTGACGTTCGCGGTGCGGATGACGGACCGTGCGGCGTACGAAAACCCGAACGTGGTGAAGGTCGTCTGCGACGGGCAGGGGAACGCGCTTTATTTTTCCAGAGCGACGGTCCCGTATTTTCAGGGTCAAGCATGCGGGGAGTTCAGCTTTTTAAAACATCTGGGCGTGTACGGGTACCGGCGCGATCTTTTGCTGCAATTCGTGTCGTGGGAACCCGGGATCTTGGAACGGATCGAAAAATTAGAACAGCTCAGGGTCCTCGAAAGGGGCCGTGCCCTCCGCGTGATCGAAACGCGGTACGATTTCATCAGCGTGGACACGGAAGAGGACCTGAGGGAAGTCGAAAAACGCCTGCGCGGGACCGGTTGAGGGTGAGGCCTGGCGCGGCGAAACCCCAAAGGAATTTCAAATGCCAAAACACATTTTTGTGACGGGAGGTGTGGTTTCATCGTTGGGCAAGGGGATCGCGGCGGCCTCGATCGCCAAGATCCTGGAGGCCAAAGGGCTCAAGGTCGGGCTCCAGAAACTCGACCCTTACCTGAACGTGGACCCCGGGACGATGAACCCTTTCCAGCACGGGGAGGTCTTTGTGACCGAAGACGGCGCGGAGACGGACCTGGACCTTGGCCACTACGAACGGTTCTCGCACGGTACGGTCACCCGCGAAAGCAACCTGACAAGCGGGCAGATCTATCACAGGGTCATCACGCGGGAACGGCGCGGGGATTATCTCGGCGGGACGGTGCAGGTCGTGCCGCACATCACGAACGCGATCAAGGACGGGATCCGCGATCTTTCCAAGAACAAGCGGTTCGATGTGGTGATCACCGAGATCGGCGGAACGGTCGGGGACATCGAGTCGCTCCCGTTCCTCGAGGCCGTGCGTCAGTTCCGCCACGAGGTCGGCCGGGAGAATTCGCTGTTCATCCACTTAACGCTCGTCCCTTACATCAAGGCGGCGGGGGAGCTCAAGACCAAACCCACCCAGCACAGCGTCGGGACCCTGCGCGAGATCGGGATCCAGCCGGACATCCTGATGTGCCGCACGGAGAAGAGGCTCGACCAGTCGATCAAGGCGAAGATCGCGCTCTTCTGTAACGTGGAGACCGAGGCCGTGATCGAGGCGCGCGACGTGGCGTCGATCTACGAGGCGCCGCTGGTCTTCAAAGAGCAGGGGATCGACAAGGTCATCTGCCAGAAGCTCAGGATCGAATACAAAAGCGGCAGTCTCGCGGCCTGGAAGAAGAACGTCGTGGACCGGGCGCTGCACCCGAAACATGCCGTGAAGGTTGCGGTGGTCGGCAAGTACACCGAGCTCCAGGACGCTTATAAATCCATTTATGAGGCGCTGAAACACGGTGGGATCACCAATGACAGCGAAGTGCTGATCAAAAGGATCAACTCCGAGAACGTCGGTTCGGCGAAGTCGCTTACGCAATTCAAGGGGGTCTCGGGGATCCTGGTGCCCGGCGGTTTCGGGGTGCGCGGGATCGAGGGAAAGCTCCGCGCAATTCAATATGCCCGGGAGAACAAGGTCCCGTTCCTTGGGATCTGCCTCGGGATGCAGTGCGCGGTGATCGAATTCGCCCGCAACGTCCTGGGTCTGAAAGGAGCGCACTCCACGGAGTTCAATAAGAAGACCGAGCATCCCGTGATCAGCCTCCTCGAGGAGCAGCAGCGCGTCAAGGACCTGGGCGGCACGATGCGGCTCGGGGCCTACCCGTGCGTGATCAAAAGGGACACGCTCGCGTTCAGGGCCTACAAGACCGAAGAGATCTCGGAGCGCCACCGCCATCGTTACGAATTCAACAACGAATACCGCGAACGGTTCCAGAAAGCGGGCATGAAG
>JAHQRI010000077.1 GCA_019052695.1 Candidatus Omnitrophota bacterium | reverse complement strand
AACAGAGCATGCAGGGTCTCTTGCGCCTGGGCGATCGACCCCTCCTGCTCAAGAGCCTCCTCGGCGTTACCGGGACTTGCGAGGCACCCCGAGAAAAAGGCCAGGCCGACCCCTATCAGCCACGCGTTCCCTGTCCTTAACCTGCCCACAAAAACCCCCGTCAGATCTTCGTCCCGGACGGGATCTGGGCGCCCTTGGGGATGATCACGACACCGTCCCGGATAAAATAATGCTCCCCGTCCTTCTCCTTGAGCTTATGAAGGTTCGTGATCTCGACATCGTCCCCGATCTTAACGTTCTTATCGAGGATGCAGTTCTCGATCAGACAATTCTTCCCGATCCCGATCCCCCGGTCCGCACTCGAGGTCGGCCACTCGTAATAGTCGTTCCCCATCAGAATGCTCCGCCGGATCACGGTCCCCTGGTTCACGATGGAACGGAGTCCCACCACCGACTCTTCGATCCGGGCCCCGTCCAGCACACAACCCTCGGACATCAGGACGTGCTCCATACGGGCGTTCAGGAACTTCGAAGGCGGCAGATAACGCGGGCGCGTATAGATCCGCCCCTGAGGCGAAAGAAAGCTGAAGGGCGGTTCGGGGGCCGTGAGCCCGATGCTGGCGTTGAAATAAGAACCGATGGTCCCGATGTCCCGCCAGTAGCCGGTGAAGACGTAGCCGACGACTTTGTGTTTTTGGATGGCCTTGGGGATGATCTCCCTGCCGAAATCCTTTTCCTGCCCCGTGAGGACATCCATGAGCACGTTTTTCTTGAAGACATAGATCCCCATGGAAGCGAGATAAGTCGACCCTTTGGCTTTGATCCCCATTTCCGCGCATTTCTTTTTAGGAAGGACATAGGAGGCCACGGGCTCGTCCTTGGCCGGCTTTTCGATGAAATCAGTGATGGTCCAGTCCGCCTTGAGCTTCATAATGCCGAAACCTTTGATCTCCCGCTCGGGCACGGGGACCGTCGCAACCGTCACGTCCGCGTCATGCTCGCGATGGAACTGAAGGATCTCCCGGTAATCCATGCGGTAAAGATGGTCCCCGGACAGAACGAGAAAGGTGTCCGTCGCGTGAACATGATAGTGCGGCATGCATTTCCGGACCGCGTCGGCCGTCCCCTGGAACCAATCCGTGTGTTCGAGCGTCTGTTCGGCGGCGAGAAGTTCAACGCTCGTTTTGGTGAAGGCCTCATACGGGTAGGTCCGGTGGATGTGCCGGTGCAGCGAAGCGGAGTTGAACTGGGTCAGAATGAACACCCGTTTCAATCCGGAGTTGATGGCGTTGGAGATCGGGATATCCACAAGACGGTATTTCCCCGCGATCGGAACGGCCGGTTTAGAGCGGTAACTCGTAAGCGGAAAAAGGCGTTTCCCTTGCCCGCCCCCCAAGATCAACGTGGTCAATCGTTCGGTCATAAAGCCCCCGGTCCCCTTGGGACCCTGCGGCCGGGCCGCGCTTGCCGGGCCGGGCCTGAGTGTTTTTAGTCTGTTACGGGAATCCCGTCAAGCTTGGGTCTGGTAATGCCTCCAAAGGACTTTCCGGAACGTGTCGTTCTCGTCCATCAAAAGGAACAACCGCTGGCGGATCCTCGCGACAAACTCAACGCGGTGCGGGTAACGCTCTAAGTTCACAAAAAGATCGATCCGTCTGATGTAATCGTTGATCCGCTCCCTGTTCTTGCGGATCTGGTCCTTGACGACCCGCACTTCCTCCGCCGTCAGGGAGGGCGAGGTGCAATCCATCTCCCGGGACTCCGCGACCGGCAACTCGTTCCCGATATGGAAGATCATTGGGCGTACCTCGCGATCAGATCCGGTAATGTTTTGTTGAATTCCGTTTTCAGATAGACCCGCAGGCACCCGGCCTTTTCCGCTTCGGGCTTCACGAGCGCCCTCTCCTGCGTTACCACCCCCACGGCCGGGACCCTCTTTAAATCGGCATTTTCGCGCAATTCTTTGAGCACCCGGAACGCTTCGACCTCGCACGTCTCAAGATCCAGGATCACCAGATAGGGCCTTTCCCGGGAAGCGTGCTCAAGCAGCGTTTGCGCCCGGTCAAAATTACGCGCCGTGATGTGAAGCGCCTTCGCGTTTTTTACGACGCGGGAGGCCATGGCCATGTCCCGCACCAAAGCGAAAAGGACTTTCCCGGCCCCTGCCTTGGCGCAAACGAACGATTCACGATCCATGGCATTCTCTTTGTAAGACCGTCCCGGCCGGTATTGCTTTCACTTAGAAGCCGCCGGGCCCGACGTCCCCGTAATCTTCCTCAGGATCGACACCTTCCTCGCCGCGTCCTCCCGGAGGGCCGGCGGTCCGGCCATAGCGCTCAGGGCCCGCATCGCTTCTTCCCATTTCTGATCATGAACGAGCGCCAACGCCTGCCGGTACGCCGTCATGACCTTTTGCGTATAGTCCGCCGTGAAGGTCTCGAGGATTTCTTTCTTTTCCGTCAGGTCCCGCAGCAGAGGCTGAAGATCGGCGAGCGACAAAGGATTGATCGACATGAGTTCCATCAGGGCGGGCTGAAGGTCCGCGTCAATGCCGGCAAAGGAGGCCGGATACGGCGGCGGGGGCGCGTGGGCCTTCGCGCTTTCCTGAAGTTGCACGACCTGAGGGATCAGAGCCGAAGTCGCTTTGAGGGCCTCATCCCAATCTTTCCGCACGATCAAACCCGTAACGGCCTGATAAGAAACGCTCAATGCCTCTTCCCTGCCGCGGCTCTCCCTGTCCACGAGGCTTTGATTGACGGCACGGACTTTGGCCAAGGTGTCGTTGATGAAGGGCCGGAGCATCGTCAGCGCCACCGCGCGATGTTTCCGAAGGTCCTCGGCATAGAGCGGAAACCCAAGGGATCCGACCCACAGGTCTCTCGCAGCCAGAAGCTCTCCTTTGGCGAACGCCTCGACCCCGGGGAGATATTGGGTGGTGAACAGCTCGAGGAGTTTCTTTTTGTAACTTCGCGGGAACGTGATCTTGTAAAAGCGTTCTTGGTCTTCGATCATCCGCGTGTATTGCTCCAAGGTCCATCCCCCGGAGGGCAGCTTCTCCACCCACCCGGTCTCAAGCCGGACCACGCGACCCAAGACCTCCTGCTCGGAAGGGTCCGGGACACGGGTTGCAGACAGGGTCACTTCTTGGTATAAAGCCTCTTTTTCTTCGGGGGTGAGTGCGGCGATCCCCGGGCCGGTCATGGGGGCCGGCTTGACGGCAGAAGGACTTTCTTTCCCGGAGAACGGGATCTCCACGGACCGCTGGGGGCCCGGGGGCGCTGAAATCTTGTTCTTGAAGACCCAAAAAGCGGCCGCGACAGCAACCACCGCCAGCGCCAGGATCAGGATCGTCTTGAAAAGACGCCCGAGACCCTGCCGGGACGCCTCCCGCCCTTGGGTCCCCGGGACGGCACGCGGGTCCTTGGCCCCTTTGCCCCTTTTCGACTCCTCGAGATGCTCTTCTTCCCGTTTCACGCTGGAGGACCAATAACAAAAAGGACATTCCTTGGCCGTCGGCGTTTCAAGTTCGAATTTTTTCCCGCAATGGGAGCAGATGAAATGATATGCCATGAGGTTATTATGGCTTTTTTAAGCGGTTTTTCCAATATCGTTTTTAAGGAAAAAGGCCGGCGCAAAAGATCTTGCGGCGAAGCCCGCAAGGCGGAGGGATCCTCAGGCCGACCTGGCGACCGCACGCGATGCGAGCAAGATCGCGTCCCAATGTTCCAGAACGCCTTCCGGCCCGTCGTCCCGGATATCGTCTCCGGGAAGCGCCGGGTCTTCGAGGATCTCGACGGACCTGGGGGCCAGCGGATGGTGAGGCGGAGGAACAACGAACCCGCCCGACGGGAAGGTCCCGCCGGCAAAAAGGAGTGCCGCTCCGGCAAGAAGGAGAAGCCGGAAACGCAGAAGAATGAAACGGTCAAGCAACGTCGTCATGGCCTTGAACCCGGCTTACGCCACGGCCCTCAGGATTAAAATCGACGCCAACGACCCGGATCATTCTACATCCGGCACAGTCCTTTTGAAACAAAGATCGGTCCTTTGATTTTTACACCGGACGGAACGGGCACGGCTCGTGCAGGGCGCGGATCAAAGGGAGACGAGCGCGCGAGGGCGAGGGGGAAAACGCTAGCGGATCGCGGAAAGGACTTTTTGCGCCGCGCCGTTACTGATCAGCGGGACGACATCCGCGGCGGGGACGGCCTTGCTAAAAAGGTACCCCTGCATGCTATCGCAACCTTGGGCCTTCAGCACCTCCAGCTGGGGGGTGGTCTCTACCCCTTCGGCCACCACTTCCAATTTCAGGCTGTGCGCCATGGAGATGATGGCCTGGGTGATCGCCGAATCGTCGGCATCGGTCGTCACATCCCGGACGAAGGATTTGTCGATCTTGATGGAATCGATCGGAAAGGTCTTCAGGTACATCAGGGAAGAATAACCCGTGCCGAAGTCATCGATACTGATGCTCAGGCCCATCTCTTTGAGCTTCCGCAGGGTCTCGGTCGTCTCTTCAAGCCGTTCCATAAGGGTGCTTTCCGTCAATTCCAGTTCAAGGCCCCGCGGGTCCGTGCCGGTCCTCTTGACCGCGCCGGAGATCATGTCGACAAGGTTCGCGTAGTGGAATTGCCGCGCGGAAAGGTTGATCGCGACCCTCAGGTCCCGGAAACCCATCTTGTTCCAAGCCTTTTTCTGTTCGCACGCCGTCTGCAGCACCCAGTCCCCGATCGCGTGGATCAGGCCCGTCTCCTCAGCGATCGGGATGAACTCCATCGGCGGGATGAAACCGAGCTCTGGATGCTGCCAGCGGATGAGCGCCTCCACGCAATCCACCTTCCCCGTCCGCAGGACCAGCTGGGGTTGGTAATACAGCTTGAACTCGTGGCGCTCCAGGGCGCGGCGCAGGCTGTTCTCGAGGACCAATCGCTCAAAGCTGCTGTTGGCGATGGCCGAGGAGAAAAGCTGGTAGCAGTCCTTTCCCCGCTCTTTCGACAGGTGCATCGCCGCGTCGGCGTTCTTCATGAGCGCGCCGCTCGTCACACCGTCCCCCGGCGCGATCGCGATCCCGATACTGCAGGTCGTAAAAAGTTCGTGCTCATTGATGCGGAAAGAGGATTTGAAAGCCGTCAGCAGCTTGTTGGCCACGTTTTCGGCGTTCTCATGACCCGTCAACCTCGGCAACAGGATCATGAAACTGCCCCCGCTGATGCGCGTCACCGTGTCGGAATTATAAACGGTCTTGAGGATCCGGACCGAGACCGCCTTGATCAACTGGTCCCCGATCACGTGGCCCAGGGTCTCGTTGATCCGCTTGAAATGATCGAGGTCCAACGCCAGGACCGCGCAGCTTTCTTTCTTCCGCTGGCTCTGGGTCAACGCCTGGTCCAGGCGGTCCACAAAAAGTTCCCGGTTGGGCAATCCCGTCAGGGAATCGTAATAGACCAGTTGATTGAACCGTTCCTTTTCCTTCGTGCGTTCCGTCACGTCGAAAATCACCCCGTCTAAGTAGGCGACCCGGCCCGACGCGTCTTTCATCGCGCGGCCCTGGTCGTGGACCCACCGGAAATCGCCGTCCCGGTGGCGGATGCGGTAGTCGATCGCGAAGGATTCCCCGTGTTCGAGGGCCTTCGCGATGGCGGCTGAGACGGTCGCGAGGTCCTGCGGGAGGATGAGGTCCTGGAAGGCCGCGATGTCCTTTCCCATCAGCACCTCCGCCGGGGTCCCTGTCACTTCGCGGATCATGTCACTGAAAAATTCAATGATCCCCTCGCCGTGCTTGCCGAACGTGAAACGATAGACGGCGCCCGGGATGTTCGACACAAGGCTACGGAAGCGCTCTTCCCGTTCCTGCAAAACACGCTTTGAGGCTTCCGTCTCCAAGTAGTACTTCTGGAGCTGGGCCTGCACCCTGTGCCGGCTGATCGCGTAATGGATGCTCTTGACCAAAAGATCGCGGTCAAAACTCCCTTTGGTCAGATAATCCTGGGCCCCCTCGGCGATCGCGCGCGCGGCCAAAACGTCGTCATCCACGGCGGTCAAAATAATCACGGGAACGGCGGGGAAACCCTGACGAACCGTCAAATAGCTCTGCAGGCCCTGACTATCGGGAAGCGTAAGGTCCAAAAGGACAACGTCAATGTCGCCTTCTCTCAGTCTCTCCAGTCCCGATTGCATCTGTTTACTGCGGATCAGTTCAAGCCCCAGACTGTGATTTTGTGACAAGCGCTCGTTCAGCAGGACAAAATAATTCGGATCATCCTCGATGACAAGCACTTTGTAAGCGTTTTGCCCCATACAATGCCCCGCATTATTAATTCATCAAATTATAGCAATAAATTATAAACACATATTACTTTGCTCTCACGTTAATTGTAACACGGAAAAGTGGACATACAATGATTCGGGACAATATTTTGTTATGTAAGAAGTGATTTCCATCTAGATTTAAATTCTACTTTTTATCCCTATTGACGCTATAAATTTTTATATATGCTATAAATTTTAATGTTTTGCTATATAAAAAATAGAAATTTATTTATATTTTTTTTGTAGTTCTATTCAACTATTAAAAAGAAGCTGCTATGCTTAATATTGGGTTTAATGAGAGGTATATTGTTATGGGAAATGTAAGAGAAAAATGCATCTGTTTAATCAGGACCGGATATTGGTTTAACGTTATCCTGCTGACGTCTGCCGCGTTCCTTTTGCTCGTAACCCAGGCCCTTGCGGAACAGCAACCTGCCGAGATTGCGGCACACGACGCTCCCGCGCCGGTCATCGAGGCGGCGCCGCAAGCGCTCGAGCAGGACCCGGCCCCTCAAGTCAAAGCGGCGACCTCCCTGGATTTCATGATGGATAGCGCTCCGCTTTCCCTCGGAGCACCCGAACCAGGCGCGCAACCGGTCCCTGAGCCTCCCCCGCTTCCGGGCCAACCGCTCACGGATGTCCTGCCGGAGTCCCGTGAGGACACGGACGAAGTCTCGATGCTGATCACCGAAAAATGCGAAGAGGTCGGGGAGGGCGCGACCTCGTGTTCCCGTCTTTACTCCGACGGACATTATTCCAGAATGCTCTCCCAGCGCTCGGATGAGGGGGATGAGTTCAAGGAGCAGACCGTGATCGAAGAGTTCGACAAGGACGACGCACTGCTTTCCGTGAGAACGGTCCGCCACCGTGTCGATTACAATTACATCGAGGACCGCAAGAGCAAGGAACAGGAGCTCTTCGACATCATCCGCCAGACCAAGGGGGAACCGACCACCCGCGAGCTGATGGTCCAAAAGTATCATCTGGAGACCGGCAAGCCCAAGGCGTTCACCTGGACGCAGTACAAACAGGTCGGGGAGGAGCCGAAAGCCGGCCTCGTTTACCGGGCGTCCCTCGACTACGCCGCGGACGGGAGCCCGGAGCGGGGGATCGCGGACCAATGGGAGAAAGGCCAGCGGATCGCCACCTTTTTGAACTGGGACCGCACGGGCGACGGACGGGCCCAACTTCACCGCGAAACGTGGGACCAGTGGGAGAGCTGGCTCAGGAGCGTTTCGTTACAAGCCCATCTTTCTTAGAAGTTCTTTTCTAGCGGGACGTCTAGCGGACACCATATGTGGGGAAACGTAAAATCTTTGAAGGGCTGCTAACCTCTCCCTCGGCTTGTCCCTGGCTGCCGTCAATCAGGTACCGGTCGGGGCAGGACGCCGTTCGTTTCCGCGGTTCCATAAAACGATCACGATGTAACGATGTCCTCACACCATCGGCACCCTGCGTCGATGTAAGAGCAAGAAGAATCTTGCATATCAGCGTCGATCATATCTACCAGCGTCTTACAGACCCACAGAACCCGCTCCGCCGATTTATCCTTAATCAAAATCATGAGCCGGGGCGTCTCCCACTTTTCTTTAGTTCTTGTCGTCATATACCCCCGCGACTACCAGCGCACTTAAATTGCCGATCCGCCCACGAGCATTTTGGGCGTCCGGAAATCCGTGTCAACAAATTCTAGGATGCCATCCTCTTTTCAACAAGCTGTTTTATTCAATTTATTTCCACGAAGCCCGCGGTCCAAGCTTGCTGTGAACGCATCGACGAAAAATTATTCTCGCCTGCCAAGTGAAAAACCGCGCGACCCCTAAGAGGTCTTCGAGATCATTTTTCTTTTCAGAAGCTCCTCCGTCAACCCCAGAACGTCCTTTTCGATCGTCGCGGGGTCGCCTTCAAATTTCTCGCCCAGCGCGCGCGCCACGTCCTTGAGCGTCTTCTTACCGTCCAGTTCTTCCCAGATGGCCCTGCCGAATTTATTGAGCGAAAAAATGTCGTCCTCCAGGTCCCCCACCCCCGCCGCGATCGGGATCATGATGAACTCCCCCTGAATGTCCCGCGTCACCACGTTCTCCGAAGGGGTATAACGATGTTCCAAGTTAATTTTTGCGGTCACGGTATTTTGTCTCCTCATCAACGATTTTCAGATTATATTAATTTTTAGATGCAGGGTTTACAAGCGGTTTCGTAAGTCGTCGCAAATCCTTTTGCGACCCTGGACTTCGGATTGTCATCCCCGTCCGCCACGCCGCGTTGGACAGATCCGCCGACGCTGTCTGGCGGAAATGTTTTTATCGGGGATCCAATTACGTACCCTCACAAAACTATCTTTACAAGTTTCTTAACACATCGATCGCCCTGCCGCTTTTATCGCACCGCAGAACATAGCAGGGAACGCGGTCCGCCGCTTCTTCCACAAGCGTCAGCGTCTTTTCCCACCAGTCGGCGGTCACAAAAGGCCGGATCAAGCAGGCTAAAAGCCGCTTCACCCTTTCCTTTTTATCTTCGACCAAGATCGCCCGGTTCTCGGGGGCTTTTTCCAAAAAAAGGATCGCACGTAAAGGGGCGGAGTTAGAAGAAACCTCCGGCACTTCGCCGTGGCTCCAGGTCCCATGGATCCTGAAATCACCGTCCTTTTTTCTCAGGATCATCCGGTCATCAC
>JAHQRI010000076.1 GCA_019052695.1 Candidatus Omnitrophota bacterium | reverse complement strand
GTCTTTTCGTGCTTCACGAATCTCGAAAGCACCGAAAGAATCATTTTTGCGATCTTTAACTACTTAAACACTGTTTGGAAGGAAAATCCCTTGAAGCAATTTACACAATTTATTTGACGTTACCCTGGGACACCTGACCTCTGGGACACCCGGGCCTTCCCGGATCGAAGAAAAAGCGCTGCCCCCCAGGTTCAGTTCGCTTTCCAAGAACCGACGGCTATGATAGAATTCCCCCCGATCAACAGAACGCCAATCCGCGAGGACCGTACGCATGAGAATCACCGCGAATACCCCCGTCGCCGAGATCCAGCAAAGGGCTTATCAGCTTTACCTGATCCGCATCCTGACCATTCTGATCCTGATCCCGCTCTACATGCTGACCTGCCGCTGGGGCAACTTTTCGATCGACATCTGGCCTCTTTACCTTGTCATCGCCGTCGAGCTCTTCGTCAACCGCCCCTACGCGTTCCTATTCCGCGACTCGGCCACGGGTTACCAGGCGTTGATCGCATCCGTCCTCATTGACTTCCTGTCCGAAACGGCCGCTCTCCACCTGCTCGGGAATGTGGACCTCTTCGTTTACAGTTCCTGCTATTTCATTTCGATCACCTACTGTGCCCTCTACCTGCCGGCCTTCATGACGCTGGGGCTCGCCACCCTCGCCTCGGCGCTCTACGCGGGTCTTATCCTTGCGGGTCATTTCGGGATCATCCCCCAAACGATCGAGTTCACGGCCGGCCTGGACCTGATCCAGAAGACCGCCTTGGTCTTCCGCCACATCGCCTTTTTCTACCTTATCGCCATTGTCGTGAGATTCCTCGCTTCGGCCCTGGCCCAAAAAGACGCGCGCCTCGAGGAACTTTGTTGGGAGCTCAGGGAGACCAGCGACAAGGTTAAATACGCGCATCACCTGCAAACCGAATATTTCGCCCGTATGAGCCATGAGATCCGCGCGCCGCTGAATTCCATCCTGGGATTCTCCGAACTCTTGCTCGAGCCCACGACCGGGCCCCTCACGGAAAAACAAAAGGATTTCATGACCCGCATCGCGAACAGCGGCAAACACCTCCGCGACCTCATCAACGACGTCCTCGACCTCTCAAAGCTTGAATCTAAAAAGGCACAGCTCATGCCTCGGGAGATCGAGCTGGCAAGGCTCATTGACAGTGTGATCGAGGTCTTTCGCGACGAGGCCTCCCGAAAAAAGATCTTGCTGGGTTTTACGGAAAAACCGGAGAGCCTGAAGGTCGTCGCCGACGAGCTGAAGCTCCGCCAAGTCCTTTATAATCTTCTTTCGAACGCGCTTAAGTTCACCCCCAGCGGATTTGTTCACATCACTTTGAAAAAGAGCCCCCAGGGGGCCGTGATCACGGTGGAAGATTCGGGAGCCGGCATCGCACCGGAAAATCAGAAGTCCGTGTTCCAGCCCTACGAGCAGGCCGGAAGGACGACTTCCAAAAACATCAAAGGAACGGGGCTGGGATTGGCCATCAGCAAGCAGTTCATCGAAATGCACGGAGGAAGCATTACTTTAGAAAGCGCGCTCGGAAAAGGGTCCCGTTTTGTCATCTCGTTACCCCTCAGACCCTCTCCTCCACGATCTGAAGAGGCCTTGCTGGCAGAACGCGCCTCGACGGCGGCCGGTTAGACGTTCCCTTTTAATCCCGCGCAGTATGCCGTACTTCTTTTTGTCTTCCACTTGAGGGGATAGTCCCGGCATTGATCCGGCCTCGCGTCATAGACCTTGCAACCCTCGGCCCCCAGGAAGAAACAGGTTTCATCGGCATTTTTTTTCAGGGCGAGATATCTCCGCTCCCAAAGAAGGGTGTAGGAATCCGTAAAAGCGTAAACCTCGGCCCCGAGAAAGGCCGCGAGCCGCGTCACGTCTGTCTCGGAAAGATAGACAAAACCGGGCTGCCTGCAACAGGCCCCGCAACGCTGACATTGGAATTGTTCCATCGTAAAGAAAAAGGGGGGCCATCGGCCCCCCTTTTTAAACTCCCGTTCTTAAATCGTCCGCCCTCGATCCGTTACTGACCGCCGAGCTGTTTTTCGACAAAGTCTCCCACCACGGGTAATTTGTAGCGCTCCCCCTTGTACGCTTTGACCATCAGCAGGATCCACAGGATGATCTGAAGGGGCCAAAGCAGGACATTCACCAGAACACCGAGGAACGGCACAAAGCCCAGGACCAGCGAAACAACAAAGATCCCCAAAAAAGTCACCAGGGATTGGAGCGCGTGAAAACGCACGTAAGCGTTGGTGGGTTCAATCAGGAGGAAAACGATCCCTGTCACCCAACCCAAAGCGTAGCAAAGCAGGCCTTCTAAATTCTCAGTAACACCCAGAACCGTTTTTTTGTTCTCCTCCGTCATGACCGCCCCCTATGATTGGATGATCGAACCGCTTTACTTCCTATTGTACTCTTTTTACGGAAAAAACCATACCCCTTATGCATGAAGGGGCTTACAATAAAATCCAAGGTACCGAACGTTCGATAAACAAGGAGGAACGTGCATGACTTCAATTTTTACCCGTATCGTCAAAGGGGAACTCCCCGCCCACAAGATCCTCGAAAACGAAAAGTACCTCGCCTTTCTCGACCTCCGGCCTGTTAATCCGGGGCACACGCTCGTGATCCCGAAAGAAGAGATCGACTATATTTTTGACATCGAGGACGAGCTCTTGAAGGGCCTTTTTGTCTTTGCGAAAAAGGTCGCGGCGGCGCTCCGTCAAACGATCCCGTGTAAGAGAATCGGCGTCATGGTCGCCGGTCTTGAGGTCCCGCACGCTCACGTGCATCTGATCCCTATCCTCGAGAGCCTTTCGGAACTTAATTTCGCCAGGGCCAAGGACGTTTCTGCGGAGGAATTGGCGGCGATCGCGGCCAAGGTCCGCGCGAACCTCGGGCAATAGAGCGTCTCAGGCCGTTTTCAGAAAAGCCGCCAGAAGTTCCGGGTAGGTGCGGGTCACGGGAAACTGAGGGAACTCTCCCGCGATCCTCTCCGGGGGCCGGAACAAAATACCTCGGTCGGCCGCCTGGAGCATCGTGATATCGTTGTAAGAATCCCCCGCCGCAACGACCTTAAAGTTGAGGCCCCTCAGCCCTCGGACCGCCTGTTCCTTCCCGTTCCGCTGCCGCAAATGGTAATCGACAACGAACCCTGACGCGTCAATCTCAAGCGTATTACAAAAAAGGGTGGGATAACCCAGTTTTTTCATCATGGGACCCGCGAATTCATAAAAAGTGTCGGAAAGGATGATGACCTGGTACCGTTCGTGGAGTTTTTTCAAGAACGGCTTCGCCCCCGGTAGCGGGTCCATCCGCTGGATCACTCCCTGGATATCCCGCAGGCGGATGCCCTCCCGTTTCAGGATCCCAAGGCGGGTACGCATCAGTTTGTCGTAATCGGGTTCGTCGCGCGTCGTGATCTCGAGCTCCCTGATCCGGGTCCGCTTCGCCACATGGATCCAGATCTCCGGGATCAGCACACCTTCCAGGTCCAAACAACAGATCATGTCGGCCTCCTTGGATCATTTAACGTGGGGATTATAACGGAACGCTGATTCATTGAAAAACGATCTTTTCGCCGGCCTTTACCCTAGCAAACTCCCGCATGATGATCAACGGGGCCGCATCCCCTCCCCAGCCCCGGAGCGTTGCGAATGGCTTGGGTAATGAATTTTTTGGCTAACTCGATCGCCTTCGGCAGGTCTCTCCCTTTCGCCAACTCCGCCGTGATGGCCGCCGCGTAGGTACACCCTGTTCCGTGGGTATGCCGGGTCCGGACCCGCGCAGCGCTGAAGACCCTGATCCTCCCGTCCTGATAGAGAAGATCCGCCGCCGGTCCCCCCAGGTGCCCGCCTTTGACCAAAACCGCTTGAGGCCCTAAAGCCGCGATCCGCTTCGCCGCCTTTTCCATCGAATCAAGGTCCCGTACTTTGATCCCGCTCAGGACGCTTGCTTCCTTCAGGTTCGGCGTCACAAGGGTCGCCCGAGGCAGCAACTCCTCCATGAACGCGCAGACGGCAGTACGCGGAAGAAGGGAGGATCCGTGTTTGCTGATCATCACGGGATCCACAACAAGGGGGCATTTGAAATTTTTCGCGCAGCACGCTAGGGCACGGACAACGGCGGCGTTCCCCAAGGCCCCCGTCTTGATGGCCTGGGGCGGAATGTCCTCCAGCACGGTCTCGATCTGTCGGACAACAAAACCCGGCTGCAACACACGGACCTGCCGGACCCCCTGAGTGTTCTGGACAGTAAGAAGCGTCAGCACTGCCATCCCGTAGACCCGATGCTGATGGAATGTTTTAAGATCGGCCTGAATCCCCGCTCCCCCGGACGGGTCGGAACCGGCGATCGTCAGTGCCGCCGGGATCACTTCGACGCGTCCTCGAACTCTTGGATGAATTCCCGGGGCGTTCCGCTGAGATAAAGCCGTGTGACACGCTCCGAACCGGGTCTGTGAACGTAGAAGGTGGGAAATCCGGTGACCCGGTAGCGGTAGGCCAGGACGTTCTCTCTCCGGCCCGCCTCCGGGTTAATGCTTACTAAGATCTTATCCTTCAGGTAGTCTTTGACGACCGAAGAGGAAAGAACGCGTTTTTCGAATTGACGGCAGTAGGGGCACCAGGTCACGGTCATATAAACCCCCATAGGTTTTCCGGTCCTTTTATGCTCCGCCATGGCCTCCTCATACCCCTCGGCGTTCTCATACCACCCCTCGGACCACGGGGACGAGACCGATCCGAAAGCCGCGGCATGGAGTTCTCCCATTCCTGGCCTCGGCCCAACAATCACTGCCGTGACGAGGAAGACAAAAACCGCCACAGCTCCGATCAAAAAATTTTTGTTCTCTTGAATCGTCATATGTGCTGTTCCCTTTTCAATACACTGTCCGCAACGGCCCCCGGAACTTTTACCGGACTTTTGAAAAAAAAGCGTCGAACTTTGAAGCCGCGAAAGCGGTCAACGCGATCGCAACGAACGCCAGAAGGACCACCAGCACGGTCCAGACGACCTTGGCCCGTTTTGAGAACCTCGGACTCTGCCACAAAAGGGGGATCCCGAAAGGCCCGACCATGAAAAGCATAACCACCACGTACGGCACTGAATCACCCGTGAAAATCCGCGGCATGCCCGCGGCGGTCTGATAAGCGTCCGCGGCCGCCGGAACGAGCACGGCCCCGTAGACCAGACCCATCAGTATCCACAGGATCCAGGAATGAGCGAACCAGACGCTGATCAGGATGCCGGCATCCATACAAAGCAGCGTGAATCCCTTGGCGGTCTCCCCGAGATAGATCTGCCCGAGGCCGGGCAGCAGGACCGAATAAAAACAGGCACGATAAGGATTCTTCATAGGTAAAAATGCGCCGTCACCTTTTCAGGGACTTCCCGTTTTTTAGGTCACCTTGAAAAAATGCCGCGAAGCGTCGGATCTTCGCAAGGCAGCGTCATGATGCTTTGAAAAAGCACGTTCGTCAAGCGCTGACGGCGAGGTCCTTCGCACGGACCCGTATCTATTTACCTGCCGGAAGGCCAAAAGTAAAACCCTGTTTCACCTTCTCGATAAGAACGGGCAGGACCTCCCGGTAATCGCGGACCAGTCCGTAGTCGGCGTGCCGGAAGATGGCCGCCTGAGGGTCCTGATTGATGGCGATGATCTTGCCGGATTCTTTCATGCCCGCCAAATGCTGGATCGCCCCCGAGATCGCCACCGCGACATAAACCTTCGGCCGGATCGTCTTTCCGGTCTGCCCCACTTGCCGGGCATAAGGCGCGTACCCGTTGTCCACGGCATGACGGCTGGCTCCCCAATCCGCGTTGATCCCCTTTGCTTGGAGAGCCCCGGCAAGCTCCTTGATCAGTTGGAAATCGTCCTGTTCCCCGGCCGGCCTCCCGCCCGAGATCACGATATCGGCCACGAAAAGATTGTCCCCGCCGCCTTCCTCGCGCCGGGTCTCAAGCACTTGAACCGAGAAATCGGCCTCCGAGAACTGGGGTTTGAACTCCGTCACGGTCCCCGTTCGCTTGGGATCCTCAGGGAGGATCTTGAAGGTCCCGGGACGGGCCGTCGCCATTTGCGGGCACCAAAAACCCACGATCGTCGCCAGCTTGCTCTCCCCGTAAGTCGGACGGATTGATTCCAGAACGGGATAAAAAACGGATTTTTTGAGCCGGTGAACGTATTCCCCCACTTCGAGGCTCGTGCAATCCGCGGTCACTCCCGCCCGAACCCGGCTCGCAAGGCGCGGCGCAAGTTCCCTGCCCGAGGTCGTCGCGCCGAACAGCGCGATCTCCGGGCGTTCCTTTTCGATGATCTGTGATAGGACCGCGGCCGTCGGAAGGATCGAATATTCCTTGAGGCGTGGATCATCCACCACCACCACTTCGTCGGCTCCGTGCGCGATCAGCTCGGCCGCCGCGGCCTTGACCTGGTGCCCGATCGCGATCGCACGAACCTTGGTCTGAAGCCGGTCGGCAAGCTTCCTCGCAGGGTTCAGAATCTCCAGGGAGGATCGGGAGGGTTTGGAACCGTGCATCTCGGCCCAGGTCAGGATCCCCCGGGATCCCTTCCGGAAATCGACCCGCGGAAAATCCGTGTAAGTGGTAACACTGGATTGTTTTTCGTTCTCCGCGTTCGCTGCGGCAGAGGGCGACCCTCCGGCGCTCGGCTCTTTTTTCTTTTCCAATTCACTCACAAAACCATCCGCAAGCTCCCCGGGCGTATGACCCGAGATCATATTCACCGGGGGCCGGTCTTTCTGGATGTCCACGACCTTCGCGACAAGGGTCGGCGATCCGTTGATCCCGACCACGCTGGCATCGGCGCCCGTTTGGTCCAGCGTCCATACTTCCAGTTTCGAACTTCGTGCCCTGATCGCGCCTTTCAGGGAAGGACGCCGCGCCGGCGTCGCCGTCGGGGCGATCGAAATAAGGCAAGGGATGGGAACGCTCAAGACCTGGTAGCCGCCTTCGATGATCCTCCGGACCCTGAGACGATCTCCCAGGAACTCCACCTTCTCCACGAACGTGGCCTGGGGGATGCCGAGATTTTCGGCGGTCTGCGAGGGGACGTGTGCCGTGTCGCCGTCCGTCGTCTGGCGACCCGAGAAAACAATGAAGGGATCTTTACCGCCCTTTTCGAAACCGAGCTTTTTCATCAGAGATGAGAGGGCGTAGCCGGTCGCGAAGGTGTCGGACCCTCCGAGTTTTTTGTCCGAAAGGAGCAGGGCGCGGTCATACCCCATCGCGAGCGCCTTCTTAAGCGACTGCTCGAAACTGGGCGGTCCCATCGAGATCACGATTAGCTCAGCGTCCGAGACGTGTTTCTTGATCTGAAGCCCCTGCTCCAGACCGAAGGTACAATCCGCGTTGATCATGGACTTGGCCTTGGTCCGGTCCATCAGACCGTCCGCCCCCATCCGCATCTCCGTCGGAAGCGGCACTTGTTTCATGATCGAAATAATTTTCAGACCCATATTTTCCTTATCGTAAAATCAGATGACGGACGGCAGATGGCGTCAACCCTGTTTTCACCATCCTCCATCCACCTGCCGCTGCCCTGCTTTTATAGATTTTCGTATTCCGGTCCGTCGCCCCCGTACGGAGGAACCCACTCCAGATTACCGAAGGGGTCTTTGATATCGCACGTCTTGCAGTGCACGCAGTTCGCCGGGTGGAGGTGTAGTTCTTTTCTGCCCGTCTTGGCATCCGTTACGATCTCATAGACCTCCGCGGGGCAAAAGTACTGGCAGGGGCCGCCGTACTTGGGGATACAGACATTACGGCATAGATCCGGGTCCAGCACACGGCAATGGCACGGCTGCTCTTCGTCGTGTTTGGAACCGGAGTAGAAAACGTCCGTCACTTTATCGAACGTGAGCTTCTTGTCGAAAACAAGCTCCTTCCGGTATTTCACGGCAAAGGATCTCTTGACCTCCGCAAGCTTCCGGATGCAGGTAGCGTCCTCATGCAATTTCATCTTCCCCGACGGAGTGATCCCGCGCCCCCCGGTCAGGATCTGTGTCGCGAAATGGAACGCCCCGAGGATCATGCCGTGCCCGAACCCTGCGCGAAAATTACGGACCCGGTGCAAGTTCTTGTAACCCGCACTTTTCTTAAAAAGTTCCCCATAAAGCGTTAATTGCCCCTTGGAAAAATCCGCTTTCTTCAAAGCTTCGAACGCGGCTCCGGCGGCGAGCATCCCGGACTCAATGGCAAGATGGACCCCCTTGAGACTGGGCATGCTCAAGAAACCGGCGGCATCCCCGACGATCATCAGACCGTCGTGATAAAGCTGCGGCAAGGAATAGAGGCCACCTTCCGGGATCGTCTTTGCACCGTAGCGGAGAACCCTCCCGTTCTCAAGGATCCGGGCGACAAACGGATGCTTTTTGTAAACCTGCAAAGCCGCGTGAGGGTCGAAGGTCGGATCGGTATAATCCAAGGCCGCAGCGATCCCGACCGCGACCTGACGGCCGTTCAGCCCGTAAATAAAACCGCCTCCGAAATGGTTGAACGAGAACGGGTATCCGAGGGTGTGAATGACCCGGCCCGCCGGGAACACGCCCTCGGGGATTTCCCAAAGCTCTTTGACCCCGGTCGAATAGACCTGCGGGTTGCTCTGTGCCGCCAGGCCCAGCTTTTGAATGACCTTCTTGGTAAGACTGCCCCGTGAACCTTCGGCCAAGACCGTGATCTTGGCCCTTATCTCATCGCCCGGCTGGTAATTGTCCATGGGCTTGCCGTGCTTATCCACGCCCGTATCGACCGTCCTCGCCCCCGCGACCCGGCCGTTCTCATAGCACAATTCCCCCACGCTGAATCCCGGGTAGACTTGCACCCCTTTTTTCTCGGCGATCTCGGCAAGCCAGCGGGTCAATTTCCCGAGGGCCACCACATAATTCCCGCGATTCCCCATAAAAGGCGGCGTGTAAGGGGCCCGAAGGGCGAGCTTGGGAAGTAAAAAATAAAACCGGTCTTGCGTGACCGGGGACTCGAAAGGAAAATCCTGTTCCGGCATTGCCGGGAGGAGCTGCCGCAGGCTGGTGGGATCGACCACGGCCCCGGAAAGCGAAT
>JAHQRI010000075.1 GCA_019052695.1 Candidatus Omnitrophota bacterium | reverse complement strand
GGGTGTTTACCTGCCGCTTGACCAGTTGTTCTCTCTCGATTTCAAAGAAGCGATCATGAGCGGCAAGGTCACGGACATGGAAAGTCTTTTCCGTCCGACGGACGAGGCTGTCGAGAAAGTGGAAGACCTTTTGTTCTCGATGTCGCGGGTCATGCTCAGTACGGACAAGACGATCCGGTTCTATTTTTTGCAGGCTACCGACATCGAAAAAAGCGGCATGGAGCTTTCTTTTCTCGGGAACATCGAGGACGTCAAACGGGTGCGTTTCTGGGACATTCCCCGGAGCGAGTACCGCAAGCGCGTGATCCACGATATCCGGCTGAATCAAGCGGCGCTTTGGCACCAGCCGGTTCGCCGTTTTTTCCGGGACTTAAATGTTGCCCCGAAGGACGTCCTCCAGAGCCGCTATTTCCCCAGGACCGAAGAACAAAAATGGGCCAAAGAATTTTTCTTTATCGATCGCGGGGGGCGGGTGACGTCCGCGGGCCAGGCTGTTTGGGAGGTCCTCGATTTGCGGAGCCTTCCGGTCCAGGACAACGAAGTGGTGGTCTACGCCAAAGTGAAGATCGGGCCTGGAGAAGGCCGGGAGACCGTTTTAGAACCCAAATCCGCCGAGTACCTTTTCCAGATCCTCGTCCGGAAGGGAGAGGGACAGATCCGGCGGATCATTCCTTTGGCCTATTTGGATGAACATCCCGACGGACTCGACGCTTCCTTTACCCGGGAAGCGGTCTCAAAAAGCCTGCCTCAATGGGAGACGGAGTTCCGTGTCCCGGATATCCGGATGGGGGATTTCCTGTCACGACAGTTGACAAGACGCCTCCAAGGGATCTTGGCCGAAGACGAGAGGATCAACAACACTTTCCTGAGCGTAAAGCCCCTTTTCACTTTTGATGACGGCGAAGGCCCATCTTTTTGGTTCCAGGCCGTCGCGCCCCTCAAGGACGCTCGCGAGAGACCCTATGCGCCGGGGGAGAATGAGATCCACGAGGACGTTCTTTATCTTTGGAAACTTGCGGCCCGCGAATTCACGGAGGTGCTTCGCAGTTATGATTTCAAGGATTATCGCTTCCTGAATTTTGAGATCGACTCGATGGGAGAACCTACGCTCTGGAAGGCCAGCCGCGAGGACCTCGAGCTTTTTCGGCGGAACAGAAAGGACCTGCGGCAGATCATCGTCGCGTCGTGAGGGAACGCCGGGATGGTTTCGAGGCGGGTCGCGCGAACAGCCGCTTCTCTTTCGGCTCCTTTTTTGCTATCATAACCGCCCTATGGAAACACTATCCCAGCGGCAGAACACGATCCTCCGGGGGGTCGTGGAGACGCATATCGAAACCAGCCAACCCGTCGGCTCACGCCTGATCGCGGAGAAATACGCTTTTTCTTTTTCTCCCGCGACGATCCGCAACGAGATGGGGTGCCTTGAGGAGCAGGGGTACTTGACCCACCCGCACACCTCGTCTGGCCGCGTCCCCACGGACCGGGGCTATCGTTACTACCTCGATCATACCCCCTTCGAACAGGCCCCGTCTTGGGACGATTTCGACCGGGTGGCCGAAGAGTTGTCTTCCAGCGTCGCCGCCGGAGGCGAAAGGCGGTTTTGGGACCAAGTCGCCCTTTTTCTGTCCTTGATGACGCATGAAGTGAGCCTGACCCTGTTGCCTTTTCCGGGCCCTTTTCCCTCTGAGAAGGAGGAGACCCCGAGGATCTCTCTGCAGGGCTTAACGAACATCCTTGAAAAACCTGAGTTCCAGGATTTGGGCAGGATCCGGTCGTTATTGCAGGCGCTTGAGGAAAAAGGCACCCTGACGCGATGGATCCTGAAGAACGCTTCCGGAGAACAGGTCTCTGTGCTGGTCGGGCGTGAACACGCCTACGAGGCCCTTGAAGATTGCGCGATCGTGACGGCCCGTTACGCGGCGGGGAAGGAGCATCAAGGGGCCATCGCGGTACTCGGTCCCAAACGGATGCCCTACCGCCTGGTGGTCCCGCTCGTTTCGCGCGTGTCGCACGTCATCGGGGAATTGATCGAGAACCTGGACCTTGAGGACTGAAGATGTTCGAGCACAAGCATAACAAAAAAGCGGCGAGCGGTGAGCGGCCGAAGAGCGATTTGAACGACCCTCCTGTGGGACCTGAGAACCAGGGCACCGCCGCACAGGCAGCGTCCCAGGACGAGGCCAAAATTGAGGTCCCCCTTCGGGAATACGAGGATCTGAAGCAAAAGGTCCAGGAACTCGAAGGGCTTCGCGAAAAACTCCTTCGTGCGGCCGCGGATTTTGAGAACGCGAAAAAACGCAACGCGCGGGAAAAGGAAGAGTTCCTCCGGTTCAGTCAGGAAAGGATCTTAAAAGAGATCCTACCGGTCCTCGATAATTTTGAACGGGCGCTCGATCATGTGACAACGGCCGCGGGCGACGGGGGTCCGGAAGATCCGGTGCGCCAAAATTTTAAAACGCTGGCTTCCGGGGTCCAGCAAGTTCAAAAGCAATTGATCGATATCTTAAAGGTCCACGGGCTGACGCGCCTTTCGGTCCTCGGCCAGCGTTTCGATCCTCACCGCCACGAGGTGGTCGGTCAGGTCGCCGAGGAGGGGCCGGAGGACATCATCGTGGACGAACTCGAACCCGGTTACATGTTCCATGACCGGTTGCTTCGCGCGGCAAAGGTCCGCGTTCGCGTCCCCCCCCAGGGTACTTCCTCGCAAGGGCAAGAAGCGGGAGCCTAGGCCCAAAGCGTTGACGAACACGGGTTGCGACGCGGCGACCTTGGGCCAGGTCGGAAGTTCCGCGGGACCGCTCATCAAAAAGGGATCATGTCACAGAAACGCGATTACTACGAAGTTCTGGGCGTCGGACGGGATGCCGGTGCCGAAGACATAAAAAAGAACTACCGCAAGCTGGCGCTCCAGTACCATCCGGACCGCAATCCCGGGGACCATGCCGCCGAGGAAAAGTTCAAAGAGGCCGCCGAGGCTTACGCGGTGCTGAGCGATCCGGACAAACGCTCCCGTTACGACCAGTTCGGCCACAGTCTCGGCGGCGGCGGATTTTCCGGATTCGAGAACTTCCAGGATGCCTTCGGGGGTTTCAGTGATATCTTTGGCGATCTCTTCGAGGATTTTTTCGGCGGCGGGGGAAGGCGGGGCTCCCGCGGGCGGCGCGGCGCGGATCTGGAAGAAACGGTCGAACTTGAGCTTGCCGAAGTTTTGACCGGGAAAACATTTGATCTCGAGATCCGGCGGCGGGAGACCTGCGGTGAATGTCAGGGGACCGGGGCGGAAAAGGGGTCCAAGCGGAAAGTTTGCGCGGACTGCGGCGGCCGCGGTGAGGTGCGGGTTTCTCAGGGGTTCTTTACTTTGCGACGCACCTGTCCCAAATGTCACGGGGAGGGCGAATCGATCGAGCAGCATTGCCGTGCTTGCCGTGGTGAGGGACGGGTCACAAAAACGCGAAAACTCCAGGTCAAGGTCCCCGCGGGGATCGAACACGGCTCGCGTCTTCGAATGACGGGAGAAGGCGAAGCCGGGCAAGGCGGGGCCTCGCGCGGCGACCTTTACGTTCACATCCTGATCAAGAAACACAAGGTCTTCGAGAGGCAGGGGCAGCACCTTTATTGTGAGGTTTTGATCCCCTACACGGTTGCCGTCCTGGGCGGTGAAGTGGAAGTCCCTACGTTGACGGGAAGAACCGCGCTGAAGATCGGGGCGGGGACGCCGGCGGGCAAGGTCCTTAAGGTCAAGGACGAAGGGGTCCCCTTATACGGGATGTCCGACCGGCGCGGGGATGCTTACGTCAAGGTCGGCATCGAAGTGCCGGTCAAACTCAGCAGAACGGAACGGGAATTGATGGAACAGCTGGCCGCCGAGCGCAAGGACAAGGTCCAGTCCAAAAAGGGAATTTTTTAAAAAGGGAGCGAAGATGGATTATTTCGATTATCGTTACCGGGTGCTTTACGCGGACACCGACCGCATGGGGATCACGTATTACGCGAACTATTTCCGTTGGTTCGAGGCCGCTCGGACCGAATATTTCAGGGCCCTCGGGTTCCCGTACGATGCTTGCGAAAAAAAAGGGGTCTACCTCCCGGTGGCGGAGTCCCACGCTAATTATCTTTCCCCCTCCACCTACGATGATGAAGTTATCGTGAGGACCAGTGTGGCAGAGATCGGGAACAGTACGCTTCGCTTTGAATACCAGGTCCTGCACGCCTCGACCCAAAGACCGGTCGCGTCCGGCTACACAGTGCACGTGTTCGTTCAAAAAGGGATGAAGCCTTGTCGCGTTCCTCCGGAGATCAAGGCGATCGTCAAACCGTACGCCCTGCTGAAAAAAAGGTGCCGCTGCAAAGGGATCTGATCGTTAACCCCCGGGTTCGACCTTTCCGGGAAAAGAGAGATCATGGCGAAGCATATTCGAGTAACCGTGTTAGGGGACGGAGGGTGGGGGACCGCGCTCGCTTTGGTGAACTTGCGGCGCGGCAACGAAATGCTGATGTGGTCGGCCTTCGCCGATTATGCAAAGGTCCTGCGAAAGGAACGGGAGAATGTGAAGTTCCTTCCCGGGGTGGAGCTGCCCGGAACCTTTGAGGTGACGGCGGACTTGAAAGAGGCGGTCGCGTTCGGCGACGTGCTGGTACTGGCCATTCCTTCCCAATATCTGCGGAATGTTCTGTTCAAGATCCGGGAGTTCGATCTGAAAGGCAAGGTCCTTGTCAGTACGGCCAAGGGGATCGAAAAAAAAACTTGCATGCGCCCCTCGGAGATCATCCGTTCGGTCCTGGGTCAAAAGCACCCGATCGTGGTCCTTTCCGGCCCTTCTCACGCCGAAGAGGTCGCCCGCAAGATCCCCACCCTGACGGTGGCGGCGTCCGACCATCTAAAACACGCCCAATTCGTTCAGGAATATTTCCGCGATCCCCAGTTCCGGGTCTATGTCCAAAAGGACATGATCGGAGCGGAATTCGGCGGGGCGTTGAAGAACGTGATCGCGATCGGAGCGGGGGTCTGTGACGGCCTGGGCTTCGGCGATAATACCAAGTCCGGGTTGATCACGCGGGGGCTCTACGAAATGGTCCGACTGGGAGCGCGGTTCGGGGCGAACCCGAACACTTTCTTCGGGCTTTCCGGCATCGGGGACCTGATCACGACCTGCTTTTCTAAACACGGCCGCAACCTCCACGTCGGCCGGGAATTGGGCAAAGGCAGGAAGATCCGCTCCATCCTCGGCGAAATGGCCATGGTGGCGGAGGGCGTGGACACCTCTTTAAGCGTGCATCAGCTTTGTGAACGGGAGGGATTGCAGTTGCCGATCATGACCGAGGTCTACAAAATGCTTTTTGAGGACAAAGACCCCGAAGGGGTGGTTTCGACCCTCCTCGCGCGTACGCCGCATGAAGAATGGAAGGCCTTCGACCTGGGAACATTCCAGAAAAAATTTGAGGAAAAGAATTGAAAGCGAACATTCCGCCGGCAACAGGCCCTGGGACCAGCCCCGCTTTTTTGATCGGACGGCCTACCGACCGCTGTCCCGGCGCGTCTAGACCGGCGCCGCGGTCGCGAGCTCCGCTCCGGAAACCCTGCCCCGGCAACAGCTGGGGAACAGATCGTCCCACTTCAGCGTGAAGCTGACCGTGAAGGACTGCATGTAGGAAGTGTATTTCCCGTCGACGGACGAGTTGAGCAGTGCGGCATTTTCCCCGACATCATTGTTGATCCTTCGCGTGAAATAGAACGAGTTGTAGTACGCGAGGTCCACGACGAAGTTCTTGGTCAGGTTGTAGCCGAGACCCACGCTGACCGCCAGGTGATTCGCATCGGGCACCCCGGGCGTGAAATGTGCTTGAGGGACCGGCGTGAAATAGAACCAGCTGCCTCCGCGAAGCGTCAGTTTATCCGTGAGCTTGTGGCTCGCTCCGAGTTGGATCCCGTAGCTGTCGTGCCAGTCCTTGTCCGCCGCCCGGATATTATTGAGGACCGCGTCATCCGTCGCATCCCCCGAAGGGTCGGTCACGAAATAGATGCGTTCATGGGTCGACCAGCGGGACCAGGTGAAGTCCGCCTCGTAATGGGTCCGGGGGGTCGGCTGGTAGGCGTATCCCCACGTCATGTTCATGGGAAGCGAGATCTTTGTATGGACCCCGGTCTCAAAATTGTGCAGCCCCTGTCCTCCGATGGCCGCGAAATTCGAATTTTCGACTTTGACAAGACCGCTCGCTTTGACGACGACCGGGCTGCGGAAGTAGTAACCGAACCGGTGTTTTTCGGAAGCTTTGTACAGCATACCGAGCTGCCAGCCCCAGTGGTTGCCCGCAGTGTTGATCCGCACCTGACCGTCTGCTGTATTGAGGCCGAAGGGAAGCGTTGCTAAATTATTGGGATAACCCTGGATCCCGCCGAAATCGTAGATCCGGTACCACATCGGTCCGCCGCCGACCGACAACTGGTCGGTAACCTTGTATGCTAGGGTAGGTTTAATGGTATACATTTTCAACCAGTTCTTCCAGCCCGCGTAGTGAACGGCCGGATCGCTGGAATTATATTTGTTCATTAGTCCGAACGGCGAATCCATCCCGACGCCGATGCCGAGCCGGTCACAAAAGATCTTCCCGGGATTGATTGTGAAATAAGCGGTCGGGACCATGCTGAGCGTGGCGGAACTCCGCGTGCTGCCCGTCTGGTCGTTGTCTTTGAACGTCCACATGCCGATGAAGTTGGCATCCCCTTGGAACTGCAAGCCCGGAAGGTCCACGATCCCGGCGGGGTTATAAGAAATTGAAGCCGGCTCTTCGGGAGAGGCGGTCCCTGTGCCGCCGAGAGCTAATTGCTTGGCGCTGAAAGAGGCGTTCTCGAATCCTCCGGAACCTACAGCACGCGCGGTAGATGGAAGCAGAAGAACCCAGGCGATCAAAAGAACGGTGATGCTTGTTCGCAAAAAATGGTTCATCATAGCGTGCGGCTCCTTTTTTGGTTGAAGTGGAACAAATGCGCAACTCAATGCAGAACAATGAGTTTCACAAAGTCCCCTGATATTTATCGAACGGCACGGATTTTTCTTCAGAAAAATTTTTATTTTTCGGGACAAGGGTTACCATCGATCAAATGAATGGATAGAGCATTGACTAAAATTATTATAAATTACTATATTAAGAATAAAAGTAGGTTGCAATTATTAAAAAAGAGTGTTATTATAGTTTCATAAAAAGGGAGTTGCGATTATGTCCTCGGAAGAACTTGAGTACCGGTTGTCGCAGATCAAGGACAAGAAGGTCGCAACGGAGGTCCGTCGGTTCCTTTTGAATCTCTTTCTGCTTTTTGATGATCACCCCCCGCCTCACATTCAAGGTTACATTACGGAGATCCTGGACACGCTCGATTACAAGCGTTGCCCCGTTAAATTGCCTTTGTGCAACGGATTTTAGAAGAACGAGCGATATCACGATCTGCCGGCTTTTTTTGAATTGGATTTCCTTCCCCAGATGGATTATTCTGCCTCCGATATCTTCCGTGTGTCCCGAGGGGGCTTATGAATAGACGGAGTGCGGCATGGTGGATCGGCGGGGTATCGTTGGTCTGGCTTGTTTTTTTTACGGCGGTCCAATGGTCCGGTTTCCAGCATGCCATCCTTGTGCGTGTGATCAATCGCGTGGCGGAGCCTTTCGTTTCGGGGCCCGTGCGAGTCGCATCAGCCTCGATCGGCCGTGATCTTAAGCTCCGCTTTCGCGGGATCGAAGGGAATTACCGGGCGCGTCAAGGTCCGGTGGCTTTGGGCATCGAGAGGATCGAGGCGCAGGGCCCTCGTTGCTGTTTTTTGGGGCCGCGTCCGGTCCGGTTCGTTTTTGACGGGGCTAAACCGAAGGCGTCGCCCCGGGACGGATTTTCCGGAACGCTGTCGGTATCGGCCGGCAAGGCGTGGCGTGTCGAAGCCGCAGTGGATTTCGAGGGGGCGGATCTCGAGGACCTGCGATGGTTGGACCCGCAGAACCTGGACGGGGCGAGCGGGGCGCTGGGCGGGAGCCTTCGCTGTGTTCAGACCGCCGGCCACGATCCGGTCCTTGACCTCAAAATCGCCGTGGCGCAACCGGGCGGTCAGTTGCAGGCCAAGTTTTTCGATCTTTTCCTTCCTTATCTCCCGACCTCCGCTCAAAAGGAGCGCGTGAAAATGATCGTCGCCGGAAAGCAGACGTTGGTCCGCTACCGCACCGCCGCCTTGAACATGAACCTGCCGCGACCGGACCTTGTGAAAATCCTCCTTCGCATTCTTGTTTTGGATTATAATCTGCTACTGAACTTGGACGTGACCGTGCGGCTGGACCAGAAGGACGCACTGTTACAGATCGCCCATCTTCTGGGATTCATTCAAGCAAAGGGACCATGAAGATCATAAAAAAGGAACTTTCGATTTTGCTGCTCGCCGGGATCATGGCGGGTTGTACCGTCAAGGCCGTGGGGGACCCGGACCGTCCCATCACGATCAATGCCAACGTCGTCGTGGACATCCGCGGCCTGAAGCAGACCGCGACGAACATCGAAGACATGGTGGCCCAAGGAGGTGTGAAGTGAAACGTTTTCATCTGGGGGCGGTCCTTTTTTTCATGCTGGGATGTTTCGTGCCCCTTTGTCAGGCCGGGCAATACGATTTCAAGGAGATCACGCCTGAGATCTCGGCCGCTCTCAAAGGACGGCAGGCCCGTTTCAGTGAGTTACAGCGGTTGAAACAAACGGGCGCCGTCGGGGAGGGGAACCAGGGGTATGTGGCCTCACTGGGGGGCGGACAATCGCTCGTGGCTCAGGAGAACAGGGACCGCGAAGTCATTTATCGGGGTTTGGTGGAGCAGAACCGTCTCGGCCCGAACGGGCTTCGGGAAGTTCAGCGCGTTTTTGCCGAAGTCCAAAGAGATAAGGCCGGGAGCGGCGAGATGGTCCAATTGCCGTCCGGAGCCTGGACCCGCAAATAAAGTTCCCGCTCAATGCCTCCGACGTGTCGACCCAGCCGTATCCGCGTCGCCCGTAGCCTCCAGGAAGATGGCTGACCATGCGAAGAATCCTTCCGGTGATCGCGGCTCTCGGGGTGTTGCTCGGGGCGGTTTTTTTGATCTGGTCACTCT
>JAHQRI010000074.1 GCA_019052695.1 Candidatus Omnitrophota bacterium | reverse complement strand
GTTGAGCGTTGCGCGTCGAACGATGCCCTGATAAGATACCGCAAAAACGGGGGCGGCCGATTGGATCAACGAAAACTCTCGAAGCAGCTTTTTAAGATCAAAGACCTCAACGCCATCCTGGCGGAGTCCCACGAACCCGGTCACCAGCTCAAAAAAGCCCTCGGTGCTTTCGACCTCATCCTGATCGGGATCGGCGCGATCATCGGCGCCGGCATTTTCGCGACCGTGGGGACCGCTGCCGCCGGCGATGCGTTGCGGCCGGGGGCAGGGCCGGGGATTATCCTTTCTTTCGGCCTTACGGCGCTTGTTTGCGGGTTCGCGGCGTTCTGTTACGCGGAACTGGCCTCGTTCATCCCGATCTCCGGAAGCGCCTATACCTATTCCTACGCGTCCTTCGGCGAATTGATCGCTTGGATCATTGGCTGGGACCTGATCATCGAATACGGTGTCGGGACGATCGCGGTGGCGATCAGCTGGTCCGGTTATTTCCGGGCGCTTCTGGAAGGGTTGGGGATCGGCTTGCCCGCATGGGCGACGATCGATTTTCGTTCCGCGTTCCAGGGTTTTGAACAGGCCTCCGCCGCGTTATCTCAGGGGGTCCCCTTTGACCAACTGAATGCCGGGCTGCAGAACGCCTGGACCGCGGTCCACCGGGCGCCCCATCTTTTCGGCATGCCCGTGATCGTCAATCTTCCGGCCTTCCTGATCGTGGCCTTGTTGACCGCGATCCTGGTGATCGGGATCAAGGAGAGTACACGCTTCACGGCGGTCATGGTCGGGTTGAAGATCCTCGTGCTCGGTTTTTTCATCCTGGTCGGGATCTTTTACGTCAAACCCGAACACTGGGTGCCGTTCGCGCCGAACGGATTCGCGGGGATCAAAGCGGGGGCCGCGATCGTGTTTTTCGCCTACATCGGGTTCGACGCGGTCTCCACCGTGGCCGAGGAAGCAAAGAACCCGAAAAAGGACATGCCGCTCGGGATCATCGGGTCGCTTGTGATCTGCACGGTGATCTACATGATCGTCGCGGCGGTCTTCACGGGTATTATCCCTTATGATGCGCTGAAGAATTCCCTCGCCCACCAAAAAGCCGAACCGCTTGTCCTCGCCATGCAGTATGTCAACTTGAACTGGGCCAGCGGGGTCGTGGCTCTGGGGTCTGTGATCGCGCACACGGCGGTGCTGATCGTCATGCTGCTCGGGCAATCGAGGATCTTTTTTTCCATGGCCCGCGACGGCCTTTTGCCGTCGGTCTTTGCCTCCGTTCACCCCCGGTTCAGGACGCCCCATGTTGCGACGATCATGACGGGCCTGATCGCCGCTTCCGTCGCGGCGTTCACCAATATCGACGAGATGGTGGATCTCACTAACATCGGGACGCTTTTCGCTTTCGTCCTGGTCTGTTTCGGGGTCGTAATCCTGCGGGTCAAGGAACCGCACCGGCACCGTACGTTCAAAGTCCCGTTGAGTCCGTTGATCCCGCTTTTGGGTGTCGCAGCCTGTATTTTCCTGATGACGGGACTCCCGGCAGTGACGTGGATCCGTTTTGTGGCTTGGCTCCTGCTCGGTTTTGCGGTCTATTTCACCTACGGCATCCGCCACAGCCTGCTGCACAAGGTTTGAGCGGCAGGGAATAGGCATAAAAAAAAGGGACGGGCCATAAAACGTTACCCGTCCCTTCCTTGTTTACCATTTCAACTCCGGGGGTTGAAATGCACGCAACCCCCGGGATGAATCAGGATTTATTCGATGCTGCCTGAATAATTCGAGGATTTTTTCTTGTCCTCGTCCTTCACTTCTTTCTTCTTGTCCGAGATCACGCACTCGGTGGTGAGAATAAGCCCGGCGATACTGCAGGCGTTCTCGACCGCGATGCGCACGACCTTGGCAGGATCGATGACCTTGTCTTCCACGAGGTCGGAATATTCGCAGGTCTGCGCGTTGAACCCGAAGCTTCCCTTGCCTTCGAGGATCTTTTTGACGACCACCGAACCGTCCGCGCCCGCGTTGTGAGCGATCTTGCGGGCCGGTTCCTGGAGCGCGCGGCGCACGATCTGAACGCCGGTCGCTTCATCCCCGCTGGATTTGATGTCGTCAAGGGCGTTGATCGAACGGAGCAACGCCACACCGCCGCCGGGTACGATGCCTTCTTCGATGGCCGCCCGGGTCGCGTGGAGCGCGTCCTCGATACGGGCCTTCATTTCCTTCATCTCCACTTCCGTGGCCGCGCCGACTTTGACGACGGCGACGCCGCCGGAAAGTTTCGCGAGACGTTCCTGGAGTTTTTCCTTATCGTAATCCGAATCGGATTTCTCGATCTGGCTCTTGATCTGCTCGCAGCGGGCCTTGATGTCCTTCTGGGAGCCTGCACCGCCGACGATCGTGGTGTTGTCCTTATCGATCACGACGCGCTGCGCGGTGCCGAGCATGTCGAGGTCGACGTTCTCGAGCTTCACGCCGAGGTCTTCGGAAATAAATTTCCCCTTTGTGAGGATCGCGACATCTTCCATCATCGCTTTGCGACGGTCCCCGAACCCTGGGGCCTTGATCGCCGCGATCTGGAGGACGCCGCGGATCTTGTTGACCACGAGCGTCGCGAGGGCTTCGCCTTCGATGTCCTCGGAAATAATGAGGAGCGGTTTGCCGAGCCGCGCGACCTTTTCGAGGACGGGAACGAGGTCTTTGACAGTCCCGATCTTTTTCTCGAAAAGAAGGATGTACGGCTCTTTGAGCACGACTTCCATGCGCTCGGTGTCGGTCACGAAATAGGGGGAAACATACCCGCGGTCGAACTGCATGCCCTCGACCACGTCGAGTTCGGTCTTAAGTCCCTTTGCTTCCTCGACCGTGATGACGCCTTCTTTACCGACTTTTTCGAGGGCGTCCGCAAGAAGCTTACCGATCGCCTCGTCATTATTGGCGCTGATGGCGCCGATGGCCTGGATATCTTCCTTGCCTTTGACGGACTTCGCCATTTTTTTGATCGTTTCCACGATCTTTACGGCGGCTTGGTCGATCCCGCGTTTGAGCGCCATGGGATTGGCGCCGGCGGTCACGTTCTTCAGACCCTCGGCGACGATGGATTGTGCTAGGACCGTGGCGGTCGTAGTCCCGTCCCCGGCGTTGTCGGAGGTCTTTTCCGCGACCTCCCGGACCATTTGGGCCCCCATGTTCTCATAAGGGTCCTTTAGGTCGACTTCTTTGGCGACCGTGACGCCGTCTTTGGTGACGAGCGGGGCGCCGAATTTTCGGTCAATAACGACATTGCGGCCGCGGGGACCGAGCGTGACGCTGACGGCCCTTGCGAGCACGTCGACGCCGCGTTTGATCCGCTGGCGCGCATCTTCGGAATAAGAGATCTGTTTGGCCATGGATTACTCCTTCTCGTATACAGCGAGGATTTCGCTTTCTTTGAGGATCTTGTGCTTGACGCCGTCGATCTGGATGTCATCGCCGGAATATTTGCCAAAAAGGACGCGATCGCCCTTTTTGACCTCGATGGCCTGCACCTTGCCGGATTCGAGCGTTTTCCCCGCGCCGACCGCAACGACCTTGCCTTCGGTCTTCTCTTCTTTCGCGGTGTCCGGGAGGATGATGCCGCCCCGGGTCTTGGATTCCGCTTCGAGAACTTCCACAAGCACTCGGTCTGCTAAGGGTCTGACTTTCATTGGGTGTCTCCTTTTTTGATCAATTGTTGTTGATAAAGGTAATATGTGTTTTCTGCGCAACGCTCAACGCACAACGTTAGAGCTCAGTCGTTGAGCGTCGACCGTTGTGCGTTGCGCTATTCTTAATAATCCATTCCTCCCATACCGCCTCCGGGAGGCATCATCGGGGCCTTCTCTTCTTCAGGAAGCTCCGTGATCAGGGTTTCGGTGGTCAGAAGCAGCCCGGAAACGCTGGAAGCGTTCTGGAGGGCGCTGCGGGTCACTTTTTTCGGGTCGATGACCCCGGCGGCGACCATGTCTTCGAACTCTCCTGTCTCCGCGTTGTATCCGACATTGCCTTTTTCGCTCATCACGCGCTGAACGACGACGGAACCCTCCTCCCCGGCGTTGTAGGCAAGCTGGCGGAGGGGTTCTTCGAGCGCCCGACGGATGATATCGGCGCCGATCTTTTCATCGCCCTTGAGCTTGAGGTCCTCAAGGACCTTGCCGGCGCGAAGGAGCGCGACGCCGCCGCCCGGAACGATGCCTTCTTCCACCGCGGCACGGGTGGCATGCAGTGCGTCTTCGACGCGGGCTTTCTTTTCCTTCATTTCGGTCTCGGTCGCCGCGCCGACGTGGATCACGGCCACGCCGCCCGCGAGCTTCGCGAGACGCTCCTGGAGCTTTTCTCGGTCGTAGTCGGAATCCGTGTCTTCGATCTGCTTGCGGATCTGACCGATGCGGCCGGTGATGTCCGCACTCTTGCCCGCGCCTTCGATGATCGTGGTGTTCTCTTTGTCCACGGTCACGCGTTTCGCCCGTCCGAGCTCTTTCAGCGTCACGTTCTCGAGCTTGATGCCGAGGTCTTCGGTGATCGCCTTGCCGCCGGTCAGGACCGCGATGTCCTCCAGCATGGCTTTGCGGCGGTCGCCGTAGCCCGGGGCTTTGACGGCGCAGACGTTCAGCGTCCCGCGGATCTTATTGACCACGAGGGTCGCGAGAGCTTCGCCGTCCACGTCTTCCGCGATGAGGAGCAGCGGTTTGCCGGCCTTGGACGCCGCTTCGAGGATCGGAAGCATGTCTTTGACCGAAGAGATCTTCTTTTCGTTGATCAAAATGAAAGGTTCTTCGAGCACGACCTCCATGCGTTCGGTGTCGGTCACGAAATAAGGGGAAAGATACCCCTGGTCGAATTGCATGCCTTCGACCACGTCAAGCGTTGTCGCGGTGGTCTTGGCTTCCTCGACCGTGATCACGCCGTCTTTGCCGACTTTGTCCATCGCTTCGGCGATCTGGCTGCCGATGGTGGTGTCCGAGTTGGCGGCGATCGAGGCGATCTGGGCGATCTCTTTTTTGTCTTTCCCAATCGGCTTGGCGACCTTGTCGAGCTCGGCAACGATCGCTTCGACGGCTTTGTCGATACCGCGTTTGAGGGCCATCGGGTTGGCGCCGGCCGTGACGTTCTTCAGGCCTTCGCGAAAAATGGCCTGCGCAAGGATGGTCGCGGTCGTCGTGCCGTCCCCGGCCACGTCCGAAGTCTTGGAGGCGACCTCTTTGACCATCTGAGCGCCCATATTTTCGTAGGGATCTTCAAGCTCGACCTCTTTGGCCACCGAGACACCGTCTTTCGTGACCGTGGGGGAGCCGAATTTTTTTTCGAGAACGACGTTACGGCCTTTGGGGCCGAGTGTGACTTTGACCGCGTTCGCGAGTTGGTCGACGCCGTGAAGGACCGCGCGCCGTGCCTCTTCGCCGAAAAGTAGTTGCTTTGCCATGTTGTTTCCTCCTGTTGAGTGTCGTCATGGAGCCCAGATGCAGGCCCGCTCATTGATAGCCGAGAGAAACTACTGAGGTTAGCACTCAAGCATGCGGAGTGCTAACGGGACGCTATTTTATTCAACAAGCACTGAAAATCAAGCGGATTTTTTCACCGGATGCCGTCCGCGGGGAGACGTTAAAATGAGAAGGCCTGACATCGACTTTTGGAAGACATGCGTGAATTGAGCGCCAGACGGTGGAGTTTATCTTGCCTGTTCGCGCCAGAGGGCGAGAAGTGATTTGATGGAGTGCTGGGGGTCGACGATCTGTAGGCTTTTGGCGTAAGGCCGGATAACTGTGGCAAGACCGCCTGTCGCAAGGACTCGGAGGTCCTTTCCGTAGCGGTCGCGGAATCTTTGGACCAACCCGTCGGTCATGGCCCCGTAGCCCTCAAGGATCCCTGACTCCATGCACTCGCGGGTACTTCGTCCCAAAAACGATGCTACTCTTTTGGGGAAATCGATGTTGGGTAGGAGGGCGGCTCTTTGGCTTAGCGCCCTGAGAGCCGTTTCTGGTCCGGGAATGATCATACCGCCTTGGAAGACCCCCTTGGCGTCCACGTAATCGAACGTGATGGCCGTCCCATAATCTATAATAAGGAGAGGGAGCTTGTACATACGGATTGCGCCGTAGATGCTGACCTTTCTATCACACCCTAAAGCATTGTAATTGCTGTACTTATGACGTAAATTAATTTTAAAATCGAGCCCGATAACCCATAGTTTTATGCCCTTAATCCCTGAAATCTCATTTTTAATAAATGACGTTATTTTGGGATATACAGAGCTAATAACGATATCCAAGTAGTTGTATCCACCACTTTTAAGCTTTTTTATGGCAAATTTTGGGATATCGTTATAAAAAATAGACCCGAAGTCCGTGAGATGTCCACCCTCATAGAAACCGACCGTAGCAGCGGTATTTCCTATGTCAACGGCCAAAATACGTTTGATCATATTTCCCTAACACCCCATACTGAGCGAAGCGTTTTATTTTATGGTTCCCGTTTTATAGAGTTCTTCAATCCTGTCGCTTAGCTCCTCCAGGATTTCTTCAAGAATAGCTTCTCTTGAATAGGTTTCCCCAGTGAGCATGGTCATCGAAACAGCTCCATCCGGAAGCTCCGCGGCATCAGCGTTCACATTAAGGCCAATGCCGACGACGACGGCTTCCAGTTTATGCGGGGTCGAGATCGCTTCGACCAATGTGCCGCAGATCTTCCTGGGTCCGACCATCAGGTCATTCGGCCGTTTGAACTCAGACTCGATAGCATACTTTTCTTTCAAGGTTTTTGCAACCGAGCGACAGGCGATCTGAGTGAGAAGGGGGGCTTGATCGGGACGGAGCGGGGGTCGCAGAAGGGCCGAAAAAAGAAGATTTTTGCCTTTGGGGGAGACCCACGTGTTGCCTGGTTTCCCGCGCCCCTCAGTTTGAAAATCGGTGTGAACGACAAGCCCTTCCGCGGCGCCTTGGCGGGCTTCTTCGAGGACAAAAGTATTCGTCGAGGAAACTTCGGGGATGTGACGAATCTGGAAATGGATCATACGAACCTCAGAATATTTTCGTATAACGTCCTACGCACAACGAAGCGCGTCGCACGTTGAGCCTTGCGCGAATTTTAAACGACGATCCGCGGTAAATGAGCGCTCAGCCGCGTGACGATCTCATAAGGGATCGTTCCCGCCCACCTGGCTACGTCTTCGACGGCGATGTGTTCGTCCCCATCCTCCCCGATTAACGTGACAATATCCCCTTCTTTTGCGGCCGTATTTCCAAGATCGACCGCAAGGTAATCCATGGAAACTTTTCCCGCGAAGGGGAACCGCTTTCCAGCGTAAAGGGCCGAAGCTTTTTTCCATGCCGCGCAAGGATAGCCATGGCTGTAACCGAACGGGAGGATTGCGATCGTGGTGGCTGTCTTGGAAATGAATTCGCGGCCGTAGCCGACGGATTCTCCGGCATGGATCTTTTTGACCAGGACGATGCGGCTTTTCAGGGACAGAACCGGTTTAAAACGGGCCGTTTCCAGGAGGACCGGATCCGGGTAAATGCCGTAAAGCGTAAGGCCGGGGCGGATCATATTTATGATCGGTGTTTCGAGGGTCAGTGCCGCCGCGCTGTTGGAAAGATGGCGGAACCGGAACACGATATTCTTTTTTTCGAGTTCCTGAAGCAATAAACCGAATTCACGGACCTGCGCTTCACGGAAGGCGTCGTCTTTTTCAGCCGTGGGAAGATGAGTGTAGATCCCGTCCATCAGAAGGCCATGGAACCCGGCTATTTTTTCGATGGCGGGGCCGGCTTCGCGGACCGGGATGCCCATGCGCCCCATGCCCGTATCGATCTTGATATGGACCGGGGTCTTCCGTCCCAACGATTCGGACAGGACGGAGATCTCGAGGGCTTTTTCAAGAGAGGAAACGCTGAGCGTGATCCCGCCGAGCAGCGCGGCCGGGAGTTCATGCGGGAAAAGATGCCCGAAAAGGAAAACAGGGGATTGTGGGAAATGTTCCCGGAGCTCAAGCGCTTCCCGCAGGGTCGCGACGCCGAAGTAAGTGACCTTGCCCGCGAGCGTCCGCGCGACCTCGGCAAGGCCATGACCGTAACCGTTCGCTTTGATGACGGCGAGAACGTCACTTTGGCGCGTGTGTTTCTGGAGCGTTTCCAGATTTTCCAGGAGATGGGCGGTCCTGAGCTCGATCCATGAGCCGTGATGGATCTTTGAAACGTTCTGGATAAGTTCGGTCATTTTAGTCCCGACAGTTAAGAGCCGCGCAATGAAAACTTAGCGGCCTTCAGTCTTTCTTCCGCTTCCGACTTTCGGATATAAACGGGCAAAAAATCTTTCGGGTCTTTTAGCGCCCGCAGCATCGGATTTTTCGTCGCAAAGAATGCGATCAAGGTCGAAGCTCTCGGGTGCCAGTATTTTTTAGCGGCTAAAAGCAATTTCCTTTCCGGACGGCTCAGAATACGGCATCTATCCGTCGCGATACCGTCTCCCGCAATGCAGCAATCTTCATTCAGCCTACTCGAAAAGGCTTCAAGTGAAAGCGCCGCGACCGCTTTTTGGGGTTTCCAGGCCCGATCATGGTAACGGTAAGATCGCACATAAAGTTTATCGCGCTTTGCATCCAAACATACATGGAGTTTATTCATTTTGCAAGCCGGAAAGCCGCCGGCGATAAGGTCGGGCGCGAGCGCGCCGTAGCAGGGTTTTTTGCGGCAGGCGAGAAAACCTTTTAATGTAGCAAACCCGACGCGAAGACCCGTAAAAGAGCCCGGGCCACGACCGATCAGGAAGGCATCGATGTCCCGGATCCCGAATCCTTCCCGGCGGAGGAGGCGGTCGATCAGGGGGAGGAGGTTCTCGGCATGACGGGCATAGCCCTTGAGAACGGCTTCCCGGACCGCGCGGCGTCCCTTTTTGATCGCAACGCTCAAAATAGGGCTGGAAGTTTCGATGGCGAGTAAGTTCATAAGACTGATTCCGTGCGCAAAGCGCAACGCACAACGTTTAACAAATAAAGGGCATTCTATAGGGGGTATTGAGGGGAGTCAATGCGGGTTCTACCGTTGCGGTGCTGTGCTTGGCGATCAATCTTTTCCGTTGAGCGTGATACGTTGCGGTAACGTCAAATAAATTGTGTAAATTGCTTCAAGGGATTTTCCTTCCAAACAGTGTTTAAGTAGTTAAAGATCGCGAAAATGATTCTTTCAGTGCTTTCGAGATTCGTGAAGCACGAAAAGACCT
>JAHQRI010000073.1 GCA_019052695.1 Candidatus Omnitrophota bacterium | reverse complement strand
GCGTAAGCCGATTGACCGCCGTCCCAAACAATGCTGGTAAAAGTAAAAACAAAACAGGTAAAGCACGCGACCGTCCGGATCCAAAACCTCAGAGTAGGCTTTTGACAACTAATCATCGGATTGCCGTCCCTCCATTAGCTGAAATAAAAAAACCGGAAAGCGTAATGCTATTTTTTAAGCATCTAGTAAGACTTATTATAGTTCCTTATAAAGCTCATACGAAATATACACGTCAAAATTCTATTTGTCAATTTTTTGTTCGAGCAATAAAACATCATAACTTGTTTCTTTACATATACTTACAATTTCTGATTAAAATACATTAACTTTTTCAAAAGACCATGACTAACTCCTTATAGCAATTATTCACAATTTTAAAATCAATGGGGCCAGAAAAAGCGGATAAATTTCAATACTTTATTTAAGAAATGAAAAGGTTTTCAAACACGTTTTCGATAATAAAAGCTATAATCGTCCTTAATTTATGATAAGTTAGGCTTCAAGAGAAATTGCTCAATTACTCGCAGAGGACTGCGAAGCGAATCAAGGAAGGTCATATCGACGGTCCAGAAATCGAGATGCTTTTGAGCGCACTTTTCCCTGAACACGGCAAACCTTAAGCCATTTTCGCGATCAATTCATTGGCGAAGATCTCATTAACCAAACTAGCGCTTAGATCAGACAATACAAGGTGCCGGCCTGAGATCACTAAGCGCGCAGCAAGGGGATCATTTTGGTACGCATATTTGAGAAGCAGGTCTCGGAGCTCAAAGGCCTGTCGGTTCTCAGAAATGGCCGTTCGAATCTGATAGCCCAGCGTGATCAAAACACAGATGGTCTTGAGCTGGTCCTCCAGGGACAACAATGTGAACGAACCCGATTCAAACCCAAGACCCAGGATCGTCGACTGCAGCCCGTTCAGATATTCGTCATTCGCTAACGCAAAACCATTTTGCCGGTCGCAACGAGCGGAAGCGGACGAAAAATCGTTGCGTTGGAAAGCAACAAGCGAGGACAAAAGCGGCATCTCTTTAACGGCGCGGGCATACGCTTTCCGGACCAGGTAGAATCGCTCTGCGTCCTTCCCGAGGACAACGCTCATTTTCAAGAGCGGCGCTCCCGCTGCCGACACCAGGGTGGGAAGAAAATGACGGAAAAGGCCCGAGGCTACCTCCGGAGATAGGTCATCCGCCGAAACAACCATGGGAATGGTTGTCAATAAGGCACGCCTTTGAGCCGTATCCGCCATCTTCACGGCAAGCGACCGGACCTGCTGGGTCAACAATTCGGAAACCTCCGGGACCTCTCGAGGCTTTTCGGGTCCCATAATAGCGGACCTCGCGATTTGGATCAGCCCGGAAAGCAAATGTTCTCGCCCCTCTCCCGACGGATACAAAGGCGCCATATTTTTTTCGATGGACGGGAACCGATCAAGCATAGCTTCAAAATAGGCGAGCAAACCATCCTCGGACCGCAGGATCTTGCGACTGACGCTGGCTATGGCGGTCATCGCCTCCATCTTGCCGGCGATGGGGCTCTGATTCACGGCTTCGATCTCGGCCGCGGACAACCGCACCTCCGACCGCCCGAATCCGCTCAGCCGGAACGGCTGCACTTTGGAGATGCTCGCGGCCCGCTGCGGGATTACCGCGCCGCCGATGAATGCTTTTTTAAGCACATCCGCCAGCCGGTAGATAAGGTCCTCCATGTTCTCGACCAGCAATCCGTTCGCAGCCTTGGCGTAAACTGTTGCGACATTACCCCGATTAAACCGCTTATAACTGATAGCCGTCACCGAGATCCCAAGGTCCCGCGCCTTTCTCAAAAATGGCTCCACCCTATCGACGCGGGTCTCCGCATCGGTGAACATAATAATGTGTTTCTGGTCGCCCTCCTGTTTCCGTTGCTCTTCAATCGAGTGTGTAAGAACCTGAGATTCGTAAGTCCCGCCCATATTGAGCCTTCGAAGCCGAGTCACGATCAAGTCCTTGTCATTCTGGGTAAGCTTCTTCCCAAAAGGCTTCAACTCCTCGAACGAATCGGAATACCAGTAAAGGTTGTAATCGATGTCTAAGGCCTCCATGGTCTCGATGAAGAGGACCATGCTCCGGATCACCTCCTCACGATCGTCATACATGCTGCCGCTCATGTCCACAATGTAAGAAAATTTATAGCTTCGCTTTTTCGGCAGGACCTTTTTGAGCCAGATCTTGTCATTAAAAACACCCTTCGCCTCATACTCCGCGAGACTTTGGACCGCCTTCCTCCGGTCCAATTTCTTTCCCGCGCGGAACCATCCTTTAAATCCCGGCTTCATATCTTTGAAGAGGATGTTCTCAAGAACGCCTATAAAGCGCTCGATCAAGTAGTTCACATCGCGCTTGACCTCACTGTAGACCCCGTATTCGACATTGTGCGTTTTCTCGTATTCATCCGCTTTTTGATTACTTTCTTCAAGATGCTTCAAAAACTCATCATAATCAAACTCGAACGGCTCACCCTGGACAGACGGCTCCATTTCCTGTTTTTGCGGTACGGCTGACGGAGCATCGCTTTTAGATTCAACCTCCGCCCCCTTACTGCGTCCCCCACCTGTTCCCGGTGACTGCTGTGAAGAGGACTTCCCATCTTTTTTGCCTTGCTCCGGCCCGCTGCCGTCCGCCGGGTTTTCCCCTTTATCTTTCGGCTCTTTCCCCTCTGCCCCGGCATCGCGCGTTTGGGACTTCTCGCCCGGCTCCTTTTCGCCAGTCTCCGTTGGCTTCTTGCCTTCATCTTCAGCATTCCCATCCGCCGCGGACTTCGTTTTATCCTTTCCGTCTTCTTCCTTCCCTTTTTCTTCTTGTTTCCCTTCTTTCCCCTGGGACGCCTTGTCCCGTTCGGATCCCGGCTTGGTCTCGTGGCCTTCGGTTTTGCCGTCAGCTTGCTCTGCAGACTCCCCGTCCTCTTTCTCAGCCTCTTTCTCTTTTGCGCGTTTGGCCTCTCGCTCGGCATTCTGGGTCGCGGCATTTTTGATCTTGGGGCCAAAGGCATCCGCGAATTCACGCGACCGATCTTCGATCTCTTGTTCCACGACTTCGGGATCGCTGAAATCCCGGTAGGAGGGCTTTCCCTCAGGGGATCCTGATCTATCCTTCGGCGACTTTTCGGTCCCTGAATCCTTTAAAGGCGCGGATGACCGGTCACCTTTGTCGTCGGTTTCCGGCCGCTCAGACGATGACTTCCCCCCGCTGCCTGAATCCGTCGGCGACTTTTCTGAGGGTGATGAGTCCCCCCGCGGATCACCGGACGAGGACGACGCTTGCTGCTTGTCACCCGGCTTCGGCGCTTCCGACGAAGAAGATCGTTCACCTTTGCCGCTGCCTGAATCCGTCGGCGACTTTTCGGACGGTGACGATTGACCTCGAGAATCACCAGACCGCGACGATGCTTGCTGCTTGTCACCCGGCTGCGGCGCTTCCGAAGAAGATCGTTCTCCTTTGCCGCTGCCTGACTGGGGCTTTTCAGACGGCGATGCCTCATCTTCCCCGGAACCTGTCTGGGAATTCCCGGGATCCGTTCCCTGATTCGATCGCTGACCGCCTTCACCCCCCTGCGGTTGCGTCTGCTGAGGATTTGAGGACTGCCCGGAGCCGCCCTTCTCTCCAGTCCTGGACTTCCCGCGCTTTTTCAATTCACGGCGGGACTCCTCGATCAACGCTTCATAGCGCGGCTCGATCTTCACGCGGATGATCTCTTCGACCCGTTGCGCGGCATCCAGCTTCGCGTCCTCCGGCGGATCTTTCTCAAGTATCAAGTTCCGGGTCTTGCCCGCGGAGGGTATTTCAAAACCCTTTTCCTCAAGTGGGCTCAACTCGATAAGGTCCGATTCCAGATCGCCCGTCTGTCTTAAACGCCGGCGTGTGATATTGATCCGGTCCGCGCTTTCGCGCTCCACGATCAAACGGCCGTCATCCAGCGTCACGGATCCCTTTTGGGTCGTCTCCTTGTAATATTTCGGCAATTGAAAACGCTCCTGCCGGCCGTCGGGATAGGCCACTACCATTTCATCCCCTGGCCCGCGCGTGAATTTGAGCTGTTCGGTGGGAAAGCTGTTGTAGGCTTGCTCAATATCGGGCCAAAGATCGTCCAGCGCCTTGAGGACCTTCTTGTTTTTTATCCCGGGATGGTTCGTTCCATACTTCCAACGGTGGATGATCCCGTAATCGAACTGCAGATGGGGAAGAACATGATGGGCGTCAAAATCGACGCGGGTTTTTTCGGGAAAGATCTCGTCATACATGTCCCTCATCAATATATCGCCGGCCGGGTATTTGAGCTCCGCCCACGAGTTGATCCGGGGATCTTCGATGGCGTTGAACAACGCGCGCCGCGCCTCCCGCGAAAAAGCGTATCCGGTCGGACGCGAAAGGTCATAGTGCAGGCCTTCATGGAGCACACTGCTGATCGTCGCGTTCTCTTTCTTTTTCTGCAGCTCTTCGGCCAACTCCTTGCGCTCCGAAGAAGACAAGAGCCCCGGGGCAGCCTTTGAAGTCAGCCATCCCCGTCCTTTTTTCGGATCTTTCTTCTTCTCCCAGATCGCCTCGCGGATAATATCGTCGAAATAGTAACCTCTTGCATCGGGAACATTATAAACGCTTGGCTCCGCCTGGACTTGCGCGTCGAGTTCCTCGACCCGCTTCGGTATGGCAACGGCTTCCCGGATGTCCGCGACCGGAACGGTCATGTCCCGCGCGTCCTGGATCGCGGCCTCCTGGATCTTGCCTGTTCGCTCGTCCGTTCGGATCCTATAATTCATTGCCCAACCCGAGCCGGCATGTATGAATATGCCCGACCGGCCATGGGGATTGAACAACATTTCGAATACAGAACGGATCCGGTCCAAAAGCCCCTGTTCGGCTCGGTTCAATTCCCTGAAATCATCCGGTTTTTCGCGCGTTTCGGACCGGGCCGATGCCATACCCGCGATCGCGGTGAGCTCCCCCACATCTTGAATGGGTTTAACGACAACCTCGGTGAATTTGTTACGGAAAGCGATCGAAAGGCGTTGACGTCCCTCATCAGTATCGGGATTCTGAGCGGCCACCAAACGAAAACGGTCGTGGATCCTGAAGACACCGCGTCCATCTTTCTGAAGCGCCCGCTGTTCGGCATCCAGGGTTTCCCTTTTGAGCGCGTCCAAAGGCTTCCCCCCGAAGAAATCTTTGACATCCTTGAGAACAAAGTTCATCCCCGCATATTTCCGCTGCAGGATGGCCAATAACCACGGGTCATAGACCCTGGCATTTTTCCAGACCTCTCCCAAATGCTCCGTGATCTTGATCAACGTGTCATCGTCCAAAAGCGGGTTGATGCGCTCCAGGATCTCAGGCGCCGCCAAATTCAATTCATCCAAGAGAAGGATCCTGCCGTACCGCATCGCGTCGATCAGCGCCCCGTCCTTCCAAACGAGGCCGAGGCCCTTGCCGCTGGTATCCATGGAATACTGCCCGATCAATTCGGAGGTATCGGTCTGTCCGTCCAGCACCACGCGCTGAAAACCGATGTTCCAGAGAAAGGCAAGGCAACGGATGATCGCCGTCTTGGCGACCGCGGTCACTCCCGTTAAAAGCAGCGGCTCATTAAAATAAAGAGCGCTCGCCGTTTGCCTCAAGAGCCGCAGGGTCGTTTGACCGTAGTTAAGAGCGGCCACTTTTTCCGAAGGGATCGCGAGATCGGCATTATGGATATCCCGCGAGAAATTCATGCCGGCAATATCGAGAACGCTTTCCCTGACGACGGGCTCGGGGATCACTGTTTCCGCGGGTGCGTCAAAGAATTCTTGAAAGATACTATCGTACAGTGCCGCGTCGACCTCCCGGGCGCTTCCGTAAATATCCCCGAAAGCCTCTCCCGGAAGGATCCCGCCCGCGACGCGACGCAGCGCCCTTTCCAAATTGCGCAAAGTAAAGTGCGTTCCGGTCCCGACGGTTTTTTCGTCGAGCATTTTCAGGACCCGGTAATGGAACTCGATCAAGCGCTTCCGGGATCTGAGCGATGGGAATTTTCGGGCCATGATGTAGGCGACCTCCCCGGGAGAAAGGTCTTCCACGTACCATAGGCGGAAGCGGTTCAAGAATGCCGGGGATTGCGGCTGGCGCCCGGCATAATTATCGGGATTCGCCGTCGCGAAGAGACGGAAGTTGTGATGGATCCGGAAAGTGTTCTCGTGTTCTAAAGCCTCTACGGCTTTTTTTAACGCTTCCTTTTGAACCGCGTCGGTAAGCCGCCCGTCAAAGTAAGCTTCGATCACTGCCTCTGTCACACCCGGCACGCGCGTACGGAGCAACGCGTCAAAGCGATGGGCGCTGATGAAATTCTCGCCGTGATGCTCCCGGAGCGTCAGGCTTTGATCGTCGTCGAAGAGGGAGTTCAAACGTTCAAGCAGTTCCGGCGGGGCCAGATTCATTTCATCGAGGACCAGCCACTCCCCCCGCTTTAAGGCGCCGATCAAGACGCCGTCGACCCAGCGATAGCTCAGGACCCCGTTCTCTTTGGGAAGGTAACCGCCGAGCAGTTCCATTTTATCCGTCTGGACATTCAGGTTGAAACGCGTGTACCGGTTGCCGGTCAAATACGCCAGATAGCGGATCAGAGAAGTTTTCCCGATCCCCGTCGCGCCGATCAAATAGGACTGCTCCCGCAAAAGGACCGCCTTGGCAAGCCGTTCGAGATAAGCGACGGTACGTCCGGTATGTTCCAGTTTGGCCACGTCCGCGGTAAGTTCCTGAACGGCTCCGGACACATCCCCGGCGATGGGGTTTGAAACCTTGGGAAGGACAACAGGACCGATCTTGACACTATTCCCGGCGTCTTCGATCTCGATCGAGCTCGCGCCGTCGGGATACGACAGGATCAACGGATCGATCCCTGCTTCCTTGACCATCTTGAAATATTGGTCCCGGTCCTTACTTTCCGAGAACCGGCCGCTCAAAACGTAGCTCACCGCTTCGCCCAGGCGAGCCCCCGGGACCTTCGCGAGATAATGAAGAACGGTCTTCACATCGCGCATGGTAAAGACCAGCTTCCGGTCGTCAAAGCGCGACTCTTCCACGGCCTCGAACAACCGGAAAAATAAGGCCGCGAGGGACGTTGTCGCGCCCGGCGGCAGTGTGACTCCGTCACGGGCCCTATAGAACTCGATGATCTGTTCAAACTCCGCGGTGGAAGCCACCGCGTTCATCCGGATCTCATTGAATTTATTGCGGAACGCTTTGGACAAATAACTCCGCCCCGCGTAAGACTTCGGGTTCTGCGCCGCAAAGATCCTGAAATTCGGGTGGATCACTTTCAGTTTCTGGGTCTTCTCAAGCGCTTGCATGACCCCGGCAATGACCTTGCCGCGCTCATCGTCCCACCGTTGATGAATGATCCTCTCCGTCAGTTCTTCCAGACCCACCTCCGGCTCCCCTTGCGCCCTGAGACGCTCATTGACGTGACGGCGATAGGCGCGGACGGGGCGGTACACTTCCCCCTCATGTTCGGTAAGCTCCAGTGAGGCGTCATCATCCAGCAGAGAATTGATACGCTCCAGGATCTCCGGACGCGCCAGATTCACCTCATCCAAAAGGATCCAGTAACCCTTATTCAACGCGTCGATCAGGATCCCGTCACACCACCGCGACTGTGACTGGACCGCTGTCCCTTCCGTCATCTGATACTCCCCCATGAGTTCGGAAGTATCCGTCTGGCCGTCAAGGCCGACCCTCTCGAAATGGTTCCGGGTCAAATAGGCCAAATAGCGGATCACGGAGGTTTTCCCCACTCCCGTCAAGCCGGTCAGGAGGACGGGTTCCCTGAATTGAACGGACCGGGCGATCTTTTCAAGGTCCGCCAAAAGGGACGCAGTTTGAGGCATGACCGAAAATTCGCCGGGCACGCGCGGATCTCCCTTCTCATCCTGAACGGGCAGACGCGCCGCGCCGAGGGTCAAGACCTTGTCAGTGACTTGGATGCGGACTTCATGGTTTCGTTTGCGTAGGGCTTTCCCGATCTCGGGCAACCAAATGTCCAACTGATCCATCACCCGGACTTGACTGGCCTTGTCCGGCAGCCCGGCGATGTAGACCTCATTGATCGCGCGGGCCAGGATCCAGTCTTTCGTCTGCGGGTCATCGGGGTCGCGAAGCGTGGCCCTGTCATCCCGGTAATGCTCCAAGACCCGTATCAAATGCCGGATCGTGAATTCCATGGAATGGCGTTCGTCAAAAGCGATCAACCCGCGGCGCGCCGCGCTCACGAGCGTCGCGTGGAACAATTGAAGGGGTCGAATGAAATAAGCGAGCCGGCTGTCCTCCTTCGCGTAAAGCTGGTCCAGGATGACGACCAACTCTCCCGCCGTAGGTTCATCAATGATCTTGGTCTGCCACCGGTCCAGAAAGGCGGGAGACAGAACGTTGCGGCCGGCGTAATCCACCGGATTGCCCGTCGCGAAAAGGCGGAACTGGTGGTGGATACGAAAGATGTTCCTCTTGTTCAAACCGGCGACCGCCGCTTCGATCCGCTGCGCCTTCCCCGCGTCCTTCAGACGGTTCTCGTGATAAAGGATCAGATCCTCCCGGGTAATGCCGGTGCCCCCAAGAAGTTCGAGCGTGGCACGATCGAACTGCTTCCAGGAGATCAGTCGTTCCCCCAAATGCTCCCGTATGGAAAGGCTCATGTCATCGTCCAAAAGCGAGTTCAGCCGTTCCAAGATCTCGGACTCGGCAAGATTCATCTCATCAAGGACCAGCCAATACCCCTTCTTCAAGGCCTCGACCAGGACGCCGTCCCGCCATGCGTTAATGATCTTCCCGTTCCCATGATGCGGGACGGGCCTGAAGCTCCCGATAAGTTCCGCTTTGTCAGTCTGCCCGTTGAGGTTGAAGCGGCGCAAATTGTGCTGCGTCTTCTTCGCCAAGTACCGGATGAGGGATGTTTTCCCGACGCCGGTGGTACCGACCAGAAAAACCGGGCGTTCATTCAATACGGAGTAGGCGATCTTTTCGACGTTCCGGATCGTGGAACTGATCGGCACCAGGTCCGCCACCCCGTCGTCCGGCACATAGGTCTTTTCATTCTCGCTCGGGTTGACCGGCAGCACGGAACGATAAAAACGCCATGCCTTTTCTTTTTCCAAATACTGCACCTGATGAGGGACCAGGTCAGGCTCTTCATACAGCTTTCCGGTCCTCATCGGGCGCTTTTCCTCGTCAAGGATCTTCGC
>JAHQRI010000072.1 GCA_019052695.1 Candidatus Omnitrophota bacterium | reverse complement strand
GGATTGGACATACCGTGATCGAAGGGGCGCGGCGTGTACGGCGTTCGCACAAGAAGCTTATTGCCGTCGTCCCTATATTCGTAATACGGTTGCGGCGTCCCGGGTGGCACCTCGCCGTGACCGATCAATAAGGCCCGTTTTTTCGCCCGGAAGAATGTCGTCTGGGAGGGTTGGACTTTGAGGTACTTCTGGATCAGCCCTAACGCTTGGTCCTTGTTTTTCGCGTAACCGATCATGAGACGCATCGACCGTGACGCCTTGGGGGCCACAGACATGTCGATCAGAAAGCTCCCGATCGGATCGAAGGTCGGGCATGCCTTGGTGTCGTTTGCTTCCAAAAAGTCCAGCGTCTCCAAAGCCCGTGGTGACCACAGGCTGCGCGCGCGGCCGATAAAGTCCACGCGGCCGGTCAGAAAACCTTCGGGCGCGACATCAGAAGCCATCAACCCCATCGCCTTGGTGGCCTTTTGCCAGGACAGGATCGCGTTCGCCGGTCCGACGTATTCCATTTCGGGGTACAAACGGGCGTATTGCGTGTGAAAGCGGTCATGCAAGCCGCCGTTGAGCACCCACTCCAGGTAAGGAACGGCCTTAAGCTGCCTCGCCCGGTCCGTCAAGTTCTCCACCGTGATCTCCCAGACCTCGGCGGTACTGTCCTGGTCCGGCAACGTCATCTCGACCGTTGTGCGGACACCCTGGTTCAAATTGATCACGCGAAGCACATCCTCGCCTTTCTCGATCTGAGAAAGCGGGAACTTCTCCTCGGGATAATTTCCGACGACCGCCCAGGAACGGGACCCGCTCCCCGCATCCTGCGCCGTATCCACCAGAAAGAACGCTCGACCGCAGGGATCGATCAGATCATAGGAACGCCGGCTGACGTCGACTTCCTTGGCGAGTACTTCGCTGAAGACCTCGCCGTTCTCACGGAGCGTCACCTTGTACTCCCGGTTCGCCAGTTCGTGCGTCCTGAGGCGGCGACGCGCGCCGCGCTCCCGAAGCATACGGATGAACGACGCAAGCAGCGTGCAGATCACAACGGCCGCGAGGATCCCCGCAAGCAAACGGGACAGCGGCAGCGCCTGCAGCGCCGGGACCAGGCCCTTCCCACGGGCGGCGTTCTGCATGGACTCGGCCGTGCTCCAGACATAGTCCCACTGTTCCCCGCGCGGGATGTAGAAAGGAAGAAGCAGCGGCGCCCATGTCGTGAACCGTTTGACCCCTTCGGGGATGTACCGCTGGGCCACCGCCGGGCCGATAAAACGAGCGATCTTCTCGTCCAGTTTGTCCATCCCGATAAAGCTGAGGTTGACCAGCGTCGCGACGCGCAATCCCATATGGTCCATCCAGATCAGGATGCGGAAGAAATCGAGCGCCAAGATCCAGACGAAGAGCTTGAGGCTCCAGGCTTGGAAGGCCTCGGGGCTCATGGTAACGCTGTTCCACGTCGCGAAAAGGGTGCGGATCGCGCCGTCCTGGTTATACCACGTCGGTTCGGGCATCATACGCAGGAATGTGTAAATGATCGGGGACATCCAGAGACCCCACCGCAACACATGGATCATCAGCTCGCTTAGCTGGGCAAGTCCCGCCTTGGAGAAGAAGAACTTGATCGGGGTCTTGTCCTTATCGAAAAAGGCCTGCATGAAAACCTTATTGACGGCAAAAAGCCAGGTCGCCACCGACCACTTGATCACACCGTCCAGCGATTCGGTAAAAAGCAGTTTGACACCACCCGGACAGTAGCCAAGGTCCATCTGCCCCCATTTGCTGAGCAGGACCGGCTGCGTATAGTGCCCCAGGGCGTTAAAATAAGGGTGGGTCGCGTACACCACCTGGTCAAAATGCGCCGTAATGTAAAGCTTGAATTTATAGACGACCACAGCAACTTGCGGGGTATCGAGATAAAAGGCCAGCGCCGTGCCAAGAAACCCTCCGAGGCAGGAATCGATAAAATATAGTTTCCAAGACTGGACCTTGCCCTGCCCGCGGGCCGCGTAAAGAATGTCCCGCAAAAGGCTTACCCCACCCGAGGCGAGCAACCCAATGATCAGACCGTACAGGCAACGCTCGCCCATCGGCCGCGCAAAATGGTCCTGCACCACCATGGTGGCGAACCCAAACCCGGCGATCGCCCCGCGAAGATAGAGGGTCCAGTGACTGTAACTGTAGCGGGCGCGGTCAAAGAACGGCAGGCTTCCGTCAAAAGTTTCGATCAATGTTTTTACAAGCGGAAAAAGCAGCGCCCCAGCGATGACCCCGAACACATAAGGAAACGATGCGAGGACCTGCTGGGAACCCGGCGTCGAGAACGCCATATGGGTCAGGTACAGGAGCGCCATCAAAATGCCGCTGTACGCCATCCCCTTGCGCATGCCGGTCGTCACGTGTTTGTAAACGGTCTCATCGGAAAGGGCGATGCGCTTACCGCTATCGAGCAGCATCCCGGTCAGAAAATAGATCTCGCCCCACAGCCCGGCAAAAGAAAGCATCGTCAACAGAACGGAGACCGCGGCCCGCAGCACGAGCGGCAATGCGACCACCGGGGCCGCCGCCCCGAGATCCGCGATGGCGGGGGCGATGACGACCATGAGGGACACGAGAAACAGATAAAGATGGAACTTCGGGGTCCTAACGACCTTGCCCTTCATCACTAAATTGATGCCGTTCGACAACAATTCGTTGAAGAGGAACACCACAAACAATCGGCCCAATCGCTCCAGCAACACCGGCCAGGCCGCGAGAAGACCGCCTGTGAGATGGAAGGCCAGGGTCTGAAGCAGCGTGACGTTCTCAAGCATCAACAGACCGCCGAAAAGGTACGGCGTCCCCACCACCAGGGTACCGCTGACGGCCTTGAGGTGCTTTCCGGAAGACACGAATGAATTCAGATTGAAAAGTTGATACGCCAGGAAAGCGACCGCGGCCGTCAGCCGACTGATCATCAGCAGATGTCCCCAGGAAGTCGGCGCCTGCAGGAGCTCCATTTTCGAGGAAGAGACAGCCAACAGCCCCATTAGCAGGACATTCTGGAGCGTTTCCCCCGCTGTCAGAAGCTTGCCCGTAAACCGGTACTTCAAAAGTCCCGCGATCAATGCCCCGGCACACGCAATGGCGTAGACGCCGGCATGGAAAACGGCGTCCGCCTGGGCCGTACTCCCCAGCACATAGGTCCAAAGCGCCGTCCCGATGATCAAGACCGTCAAGACACCGCTGAAAAGATCCTTTTTGAGCTTCGCGACAAAAGGCGCTTCCTCCGGCGAGAGAATATTGAGGCTCTTCCCTTTCGGATGGCCCGGAACCACGCCGGACCCCGGGGACAGGCGTCGCCCAAAAAGTCCCATGACGAACGCCAGCAGGGCCCCAAGAGCAAGAAGCAGTGCGAATTTGATGGCGAGCATGTGTTTTTTGAAAAAGTCTGAGCGAGAGAACTCGAGGCCAAAGTACACGGTCCCCGAGCTTTCTTGACCGCCTTTCGGCGTCATCACGAACGTGACCTCTTCGAGCTCCCCGAAAGCGCTCCAACGTAATGCCTTCTCAAAACGGTTCCATCCCGGCTTGATCGCGAGAGGATAGACTTGACGACCGGCAGTACCTTTGATCTCAGCGCGGACATTGAGCCGTCCCAACTGGACCGCATCGACCGCTCTGAAACCGAAAGCGACCGTGTTAACGCCGTCGGGGGTCAGACCCGCGGGAAATTTCCGCGTCCAGATGCGAAGTTCGGAACCCTGAGGCAAAGTGTATCCCAGATCGTAAACGTCCTGTTTGGCCTCTTCGTCAAATGAAAATGTGATCGTGCCTTTCGCGGCACCCGTCGCCAAAACCCCCTTCTCGCCGGCGTCCAAAAGCCCCGCGGACGAAAGGACCGGAACTGCCGGCGGGGCTTCGCCCTTTGACACCATGGGCTTAGACACCTCAAGCTCGGGAACGGCAGGCTGCGCAGTAGGCGTTTCCTCCGGTTCAACGACCACGGTATCCTGAGCGGGAGCCTCGGACGTTCCAGAACCCGAGGTAAAGTAGAAATCGGCCGACAGACCCAGAGTCCCCTTAATTTGAGATCCCGTGTCCGCGGAAGCAAGGACCACGGCCACTCCGGTCACTTCCCCGAGAGAGACCGGATCCAGGCTCACCTGGACCGCGCTCCATCCTGATTTCAACCGGACCGGGACCGTCTGGGCGCCCCGGCTACCCGAGATCTCGAGTTTCACGGTCATTGTGTCGATCTGGTCCGCCGCCGCCCGGACCCCGATCTTTACATCCGAAACCGACGTCGCGTCCAACGTCACGGGAAAACCCTTGACCCACGCTCGAAGCTCTTCGTCCGGGGACAATACGTAATCCAACTCCAAAATATCCCTGCGCGTCGTTTCGTCATACGTTGCAGTGAAAGTCCCTTTCGCCGACCCTGTGCCTTCGGCCCCCCGCTCCCGCGCTTCCACAATGTTCACCGATGGCGTGGCGGCTTCAGCACCCGCCATGACCGCAAACAACGTGACCCCGAAAACGGCCGCCAGGGCCAATTTGCAAAAACCTTTCTTCTGTTCCGTCAAAAAAGATTTAAAAAGGTTTCGGGCCCGGAGGCCATGACCTTGGCAGGGGTTGTAGCTGAAACGCATCTATGGATTCCCTTTCATGAATGGTTAAAGTAAGTTTTCAAAAACATCCCGCGCAAATGAAAAACGAACCGTTAAAACCGCTAGGAATAAACCCGCGTGGAAAATCGGGGCTTTATTATATCCAGATTTCTTTTTTCTGGAAGTCTTGTTTTTATAGGGGCTTCGGTCATTCGGAATGGACCGCTAAACGGGGCGCGGCAGCCTTCGGAAGGATCTTCCGTTGGCGTGATAGATCAATTTCTCTTCCGAGAATAGGCATTGACGGAACAGCCAAAGAACATCTCCGCGCATTCTGTAAGAGTCTCAGACAGCGTGGGATGAGGACGGACCCCATGCGCGAGGTCCTTCACCCGCAGACCCGCTTGTAGGGCTAAGGCAGCCTCGCCGATCAGCTCTCCGGCCCCAACGCCGCAGATGCCGACTCCCAGGACCTTTTCGCTTCGTGGATCGATCAAAAGCTTCGTCACCCCGTCGGTTCGATCCATCGCGGACGCCTTGCCCGAGGCCATCCAGGGAAATTTTACGACCTGCACGGGGATCTGCCCCGCCCGCGCCTCTTCTTCCGTAAGACCGCACCACGCTAGTTCGGGGTCCGTAAAAACCACCGCCGGGATCACGTGGTCCTCATGCCCCGCGGCGTGAACCAGATGGTCCACCACCGCTTTTGCATCGCGGGCCGCCTTATGCGCCAAAAGCATCCCTCCCGCGACATCTCCGATAGCGTAGACGTGAGGCACGCTCGTGGCATGGTTCTTATCAACCCGGATGAATCCCCGCTCGCCCACGGCAACTTTGATCGCTTCAAGATCAAGTCCCTCCGTGACGGGTTCCCTGCCCACTGCGACAAGGACCTTGTCAAAGACCTCTTCTTTTCTCAACCCTTCGAATTCCATGATCACGCGGATCCCCGCCGGGTGTTCAGGTCGAAGCTCGAGGACCCTGGTGTTCAACCGGATCTCCGAGAAAGTCCTCATCGCCCGCTCGTGAACGAACCTCACAAGGTCCGGGTCCGCCCCCCATAGGATACGACCGAGGGCCTCCACCACGACCACTTGGCTCCCCAGGGCCGCGTAGACCGTTCCGAGCTCCATCCCGATGTAACCGCCGCCGACGACCAGCAACCGTCCGGGGACTTCCTCGATCTCGAGCGCTTCCGTGGAGGTCATGACCCGCTTGTCATGAATGTGAAACACCTTCGGCCGGACAGGCGCGGACCCCGTTGCAATGATCGCATGATCAAAAGCGATGGACTGGCCGTTCACTTCAAGGGATTTGGGGCCCTGGAACCTGGCCACGCCGCGGATCACGGTCACATTGCGACGACCTGCGAGACCCGCCAGCCCGAGCGTCAATTTTTCGACCACCGAGGCCTTCCACGCGCGAAGTTTGGAAAGATGGATCGTCGGTTTGGGGAACTCGATGCCCCAAGGTTCGGCCTCGCGGGCTTCCCGGATGAGTTTCGCGACGTGTAGCAAGGCCTTGGAAGGAATGCAACCCCAGTTAAGGCAAACGCCGCCGAGGCGTTCCTCTCTATCCACGAGGACCACCTTGCGACCTTTCGCCGCCGCACAAAAAGCCGCTGTGTATCCGCCCGGCCCCCCTCCGATCACCGCAATGTCCGCTCTGATCGTCTCCACGCTAACCCCTCTCAGAAAGATGAGCGATTATTCTATCAAAAAAAACACGCCGAAAGAACGCGTTTCATGATCTTACGACGGTCGCCGATAAGCGAGCGCGACCCATTTCCGACAAGTCAAAACCCTGAGGCATTTCCATCCATTCAACCTAAAGCCGTCGCGGAAGGAGGAAAGGTTCTCTTGAGCGATCCCGGACAGGATCAAAACTCCGCCCCCCGCCACCCGATCACAGATCACTTTCTGATGTTCGATCAGCGTTCGTGTCAGGAGGTTCGCACCCACGGTCTCAAAACGCTCCCGGCATTTGAAGGTTTTTAGGGAGGCACGGAAAAAATCGCCGCCCCGGCAACGATTCCCGCTGAAATTTTTTCGCGCAATGGCCGCCGACGGTTTATCATGATCGAACGCGACAACCCTCCGCGCTCCAAGTTTCCAAGCCACGATCGAGAGGACGCCGGACCCGGTTCCGATATCCAGAAAGCCTCCCCCGGGCCTTACGAAGCGCTCTAAAAGCCTGACCATAAGCCGGGTCGTTTCATGGCCGCCCGATCCGAACGCACTACCCGGATCTAAAAAAATAGGAATCCGCTGAGAGGACGCGTATCGGGTGCGTTCCCACTCGGGCACGATCAGGAACTTTTTCCCGATCGGCCGGGCGTGATAATCGCGTTTCCATTTATCGAGCCAGTCGTGACGGCTCAAGGTTTTGACGCTGATCCGGACGCCCTTCGGGCAATGAACGCGGAAAAGGCGCCGAACGCGGGCAACCGCCCGAAGGGTCCGGGTGTAATAACAGGCTCGGAATGAGCCGCGGTAGTCCACACAGGCCAGCCCCGCGGACGGAACGCCGCAGCGGTTGCGAAAAAAAATCCGGGTGGCCTCCTTGGCCTCTGGTCTGAGGCCGCGGCCGCTCAAGGCGATCTCGTAGTAAGTAAAATGACCGGACCGGACAGGGTCTTGCGTCATTCGAGCGGAAAATCCGAAAGTTTAACGAACTTATACCCCTTGGTCTTGAGCCTGCGGACCGATTCGAGAACCGCCTCGGAAGTCGCGCGCCCCAACGTCAGGGGCTGAAGCACCGCAATCGCACCCGCCGCGGGGCTCATCAGGGCCTCGAACACTTCTTCCCGGGTCAGCGCCGTCCCTTCGGGCAGCCGCAGTTCCGACCCGACGGCGTCGTAACCGAGAGCATTGACGATGCGGACCGCGACCTCATCATAATAACCCGTGCCGGCATGATAGTATTGCGGGAGCGTGCCGGTCATCGCTTCGATCTTGCGGGCGTTCTTCTCTATCTCAGCGAATAATTCTTCGACGCTGCGGGTGCCGGGCACAGTCCCGATGGACCTGCCGTTCACGGAGCACGGCCGTCGCGCCAGCCCCTGATTTCCGATCTCAAAAAGCGGGTTCGCGGCGATCTTTTTAAACACGGCCGCATTCCGGTCGATCCAATCCCCGCAAACAAATAAGGTCACGGGAACACCCTCAAGCTCAAGGGCACGCAATAGATTCAGGCTGTCACGCCGGCCTTCCGGGTCACAGGCGTCCAGACCGAGGGCGATCACCTTCTCCTCCGTTTTGAGACGCGTTTTGACCCCCGAAACTGCGGCCCCCCACTCGTGCGGCGTTTCGTCGGAGAATTCCATCGCGATGATCTCCCGCAAGATCCGATAATCCTCCGCTTCTTCCTCATTTTGCATAGGGGCCGCGGTCCCGTCACCGACCAGGCACAGGTACGCGTAACCCAAGCACGCCACCGCGGACAAAAAACGTTTCATCCGGCCCCTTCCCCGACACCCGTCTGGCGACAACCGGCCCCGGACGCGTCAAACATTTGATGCAGTATCTTTCTCAAAAGTTCCTTGGGCAGACCGACCACGTTCGAGTACGATCCCCGGATCTTTTTGACAATCTTCGGCTCCTCCTGGATGGCGTAGGCTCCAGCCTTATCGTACGGATGAACCTTGCGGATGTATTGCTCGAGCGTGCTCTTCGTCCACGGCTTGATCCAAACTTCCGTGGTGGAACATCCTAAAATCGACCTCCCGGTCCTTCGGTCCCATAGCGCGAGCCCCGTCACCACCATGTGCTTTTTTCCCGCGAGGGAGCGCAGTGTTTTTAACGCCGCGGCGCGGTTGCGCGGCTTCCCGAGATGGCACCCGTGGGACCATACGATCGTATCCCCGCCCAAAACAAAACGCGCAGCCGCGGGCAAGACTGCCTGACGAGCCTTTCCGAGAGCATGCCGCACCGAAAGTTCGTGCGGGGACGCGTGATCGCCCCCGCGCTCGCGGTAACGGCTCCGGACAACTCGGAATCGGAGTTTCATGGAACTAAGGATCTGCTGCCTTCGGGAGGAGCGGGATGCTAGATAAAGGACCTCACGTTGTCGCGCCATCGCGTATGCACCAGTTTATCGGGTCTCGAAAAAGCCGCCGGACCGTCCGCGGGATCGCGGAACAAGTCCTTCGAGTTCATCGCCATTTTATACTTAAGAGCTCCCGCACGCCAACGGCATATTTCATTTTTTCAGACGAAGCCGTTCATAACCCGATCAACTTTTTCCGGCGGGACCCGATCCCGGACAAAAAAAAAGCCCGACGGCAACCGCCGTCGGGCTTTTTTATTCGCAGGGCTTTACAGCTTCACCACGTTGGAAGCCTGATCGCCCTTGGGACCCTGGGTCACGTCAAATTCGACGGCCTGGCCTTCTTCCAAGGACTTGTATCCTTCGCCCTGAATCGCGGTGTGATGCACGAACACATCCGCACCACCTTCACGGGAAATAAATCCATAACCCTTAGAGTTGTTGAACCACTTGACTTTACCTTTAACCATGTTTCTCTTGCTCCTTTTTATTGATGAGTGAGACGGAACAAAAAAACCGCAAGGCGAACATGCTGACCTTGCGGTTCAAAATGCGTTCCACCCCTTTGCTGACAACTGCCTAAGTCTGCCTGAAAGCATTCGATTTGTCAACTAGATATCGCGAGATGGTAGCGTATCATAAATTGTGTAATGGTCTGAGCGGAGGCAAATAAAAAGGGTGTATCCTTCTGGCGCCAACCAAGGAGGACACACCCTATGGAAACTCTTACTCACGTCAGATTGCTCCAACGCA
>JAHQRI010000071.1 GCA_019052695.1 Candidatus Omnitrophota bacterium | reverse complement strand
GGGCGGGATAAAGGGCCTTGGAAGGGCCGTCCCGGGAAACGCCGGCCGTCCGATCGGTCTGCGGCAGCATCGCCGCGCGGGACACCCCGACCAGGGCACGCGCCTCATCCACCCGGGCGGCCGCGGTCCTGAGATCGTAGTTATTGAGCAGGCCTTCGCGGATAAGGTCCTGCAGCGCCGGGTCCTGGAACACCTTCCACCAAGGAAGGTCGATCATGGCCTCCCCTTGCTGCTGGGTCGCGTAACTGCGGTAGCTCTGCGGCAATTCCATCGCCGGCTCCCGGTAACGGGGGCCGATCGCGCATCCGGAAACGAGCACGGCAAGACACGAAAAAACGATAAAACCCTTCATCCCGTCTTCTCCTTTTGCAGGCGCCGGCCGGACTCGCGAAGGACCTCGCAGTGCGCGACGTCAGGATTATACCCAGCACGCTCCGGCAAGTCGAGGCGAATGAATCCGCTCCCGCTTACTTGGTCACCGCGATCGACTTCCGGAAAAGCGCGAGGCTGTAAACAAAAAAACCGAGGCCGACCGCGCCGACCATGACGAACTCGGACCAGACAGCCCCCAGGCCCCCGCCGCGGTAAATGATCACCTGGGAAAAACCGACAAAATGCCTCGAGGGCAGGAAAAAGGTGACTCGCTGCAACCACTCCGGCTGGCTCTCCACGGGGGTCGACCCCCCGGAAAGGAGCGTCAGGATCAGCATCATCAGAATGTTCAGAAGCGCGAATTGGGCCATGGAACGCGAGATCGTGCCCAAAAAGATCCCGAGCGCCGTCGCGAAAAAAAGATAAAGGATCACGCCGGAGAACCACAAAAGGTGGGACCCGGCGAACGGCACTTTCAACGCCATCTCCACAATGAAAAAAAGCGAGACGCCGGTGGCGATGAGGATCACCAGACCGTTCGCCCAGACCTTCGCCATCGCGATCTCGAAGGCGTTGAGCGGCATCACGAGCAAGTGTTCCAGCGTCCCGTGCTCCCTCTCCCGGATCACCGCGGCGCCCGTCAAGACGATCGTCAGCAGCGAGATCTGGTTGATGATGGCCACCACGCTCAGGAACCAGGAGGCCGTTCCGTTCGGATTGAACATCTTGCGGACGATCAACCGGACGGGGCCCTCCTCTTCTTCATCCGTGCGTTTCAGAAAGTTAGAGATCCTCTTGTTCAGAATGTTCTTGATGTAGTTGGCGCCGATGCCCGCCTGCTGCATGGCCGTCGCGTCGATATTGATCTGGACCTCGGGACTGCGTCCGAACCGCAGGTCCTCCTCGAAACGCGGCGGGATCGCGACCACGAACATGAAGAGCCCCCGGTCCATCGAATCCTCGATCTTGCCGGCCGCGATCTTTCGGGGCATCTGGAAACGCGGAGGGTAAAAGGCGTTGAACAGCTCCTTCGAAAGGGCCGAACCGTCCTCGTCCACAAAAGCGATCGAGGCGTTGTTGACCTCGTTCGACGTTCCCGTCGCCTGGATGTAGATCGCGAACGTGAAAGCGTAGATCACGAAAAGCAGCATGACCTTGTCGCTGAGGAGGCTCCGGACCTCTTTGAGCCCGAGCCAAAGGATATTGAGCAACGAGTTCATGGCTATTTCTCCTGTTTCCGGAGGCCGGCCATGCTGATGGCCCAAAGGACCGGAACGCAACAGGCCAGAAAAACGATATCTTGGACCATCAAGCCCGCGCTGAGCCCCTTGGTGTAAGCCCCGACGCTCGAATGCATGTAATACGTGGTCGGCCAGATCATCCCGATCATCTTCGCCCGGCCGATCAGGGTCGATACGGGTTGCAGCAGTCCCGAAAACTGGACGGTCGGCATCATGGTAAAGATCGCGGTCACGAAAACGGCCGCCACCTGGCTCCCCGTGAAGGTCGAGATGACCATCCCGATCCCGGTCGTCGCCGTAACGTAAAGCACCGTGGTCAACGTCAGTAGGAGGAAACTGCCCTTGACCGGGACCCCGAAGATCACCAACGCGATGGCGACCAGGATGAAGAAATTGAGCATGGCGATCGCGATGTAAGGCAACTGCTTGCCCAGAAGATATTCCATCCTTCCCGTCGGGGTGACGTAGAAATTGATCATGGAACCCAGTTCCTTCTCCCGCACGATGCTGACCGCCATGAGGATCGCCGGGATCAGGATCAGGAGCAGGGCCGGGATGCTCGGCACCATCGAATAAACGCTCTCAAAGGTGGGGTTGTACATGTAACGCTCCTGAAAGGTCACCGTGTCCTTCCGGGGCGGTAGCTGCAAACCGCTCGCGGGATTTTTCAGCAGGGTCTGATGGACCCCCTGGACGTACTGCGCGACGGTCTCGCCGCGGAACGTCATGGCCGCGTCCACCTGGGCCAGGATCTCGGGACGGGAACCCCGGCGCAGGTCCCTACCAAAGTTGGGCGGGACCTCCAGGACCACCGAGACATCGTCCGCTTGGAGGCGCTCGAGCCCCTCGGAGGCCGAACGCACCGGCGGCGTCGTTATGAAGTAAGGTTTGGAACCCGCGAATTGTTCGAGGTAAGAGCGGCTTTCCGGGGAGCGGTCAAGGTCATAGGCCGCGTAACGGATATTCTCGATGTCGGTCGTGATGCCGAACCCGAAAACCAGCATGAGCATCGCCGATCCCGCGAATGAAAAGATCAGCCGCACCGGGTCGCGAAGGATCTGAAGGGTCTCGTTCCTCGCGTACGCGAACATCCGGGCAAGACGCATCTTCCATGAAGACGCGCGCTCCGGTTCCGGGGAGCTCGCAGGACGCCCGTCCGCCGGAACACCCGCGGGCGGCCGGACGGCCTCGGGCGGCGCGGCAGCTCCCGCGACCGCGTCCTCCATGTAACCGATGAACGCCTCTTCGAGGCTGGCCGCGCGGCGGGACTCGATCAGTTTGGGGGGGGCATCGCAGGCGAGCACTTTCCCCGCGTTCATGAGCGAGATCCGGTCGCAGCGCATGCCCTCGTTCATGAAGTGCGTCGTGATGAAGATCGTCACCCCCTGTTTGCGCGAAAGTTCGATCAAAAGCTCCCAAAAACTGTCGCGGGCGACGGGATCGACCCCCGAGGTCGGTTCGTCGAGGATCAGAATCTTTGGTTCATGCAGGACGGCGACCGCGAGCGAAAGCCTTTGCTTCAATCCCATCGGCAGGGAGTCCGCCAAGGCGTCGAGGTGCGGGCCCAACCCGAATTTTTCGACCAGCTCCCGGATCCGCGCCTCCGCCTTCTCGGGCGGGATGTGGTAAAGCCGGGCGTCCAGGGCCAGGTTCTGCCGGACCGTCAGTTCCCCATAAAGCGAAAAGGCCTGCGTCATGTAACCGAGATTTTTCCGCACCTCGAGGCTCCCCGCCTCGACCGATTGACCGAACAGCGTCGCGGTCCCCTCCGTGGGCGGCAACAGCCCCGTCAGCATCTTCATGGTCGTGGACTTGCCGCAACCGTTCGAGCCTAAAAATCCGAAGATCTCCCCCCGTTCGATCGACAAGCTTACGTGGTCGACGGCGGTAAAACCTCCGAAGCGACGCGTCAGGCCTTTGGCGTCGATCACGATCTCCGATGCCGCGGAGGCACGCGGCGGAATGGTCAAAGCGGCATGACCGGCGCGTTTTTCCTCGGGCAGCAGGCGGATGAAACATTGCTCGAGGTCCTGGGTCCCCGTCCGTTCCATGAGAGCGGCGGGTGTTCCTGTCGCCAGCACGCGCCCCGCGTCCATCGCCACGATCCAGTCCCACTGCTGGGCTTCGTCCATGTAAGCGGTGGAGATGAGCACGCTCATGCCGGGACGGTTCTTGCGGATATCGTCGATGAGCGTCCAGAACTGCCGGCGGGACAAAGGATCGACCCCGGTGGTCGGCTCGTCGAGGATGAGAAGGTCCGGATCGTGGACCAGCGCGCCGCAAAGGCCCACCTTTTGCTTCATACCCCCCGAAAGCTTTCCCGCCGGGCGGCCGGCGAAGGGCGCGAGCCCCGTGGCCTTCAGCAATTCCCGGACGCGGACGGGGCGTTCCGACGGCGACAACCCGAAAAGTTGCGCCATGAAATCGACGTTGTCATACACGCTGAGCTCTAAATAGAGGTTCTTGCCCAACCCCTGCGGCATGTACGCGATCCGCGGACACGCCGCCCGCCGGTGTCCGGCGTCGGCGATGTCCCCGTTCAGAACGGTCAACGTCCCCCGCTGGACCTTCTTGCATCCGGCGATCAACCCCATCAAGGTCGATTTGCCGACCCCGTCGGGACCGATGATCCCGACCCTGATGCCGGCGGGGACATCGAGGGAAACGCCGTTCAGCGCGGTCACCTTGCCATAACGGTGGATAACTTCCTGGACGGAAATGACGGGTTGCTCCGAATGAGGCATGGCGGATGCGGAGGCAGAAGGTCGCATCCCTCAAGCTCCAAAGATCTTCATCGCTTGCAAGGCGCGTCGCGTCATGGCGTTGGTCCTGGGGTCCCTGAGCCGATCCTCAAAAACCGGACCGGAGGTCCCGGCACTTAGGGTTTCGCGGATGTTGCCGGAGCTTCTACAAAACGGTGTTCCAGCCAGTCCGGCCAAACGGCGGAATTTTTGATCTTAACGTACCCGACGCCCCGGATCCCCGTTTTGATGTGCTCGACGTAGGCCGCCACCAATTCCTTTGGCACCTGGATCTTGACCCGGAACATCAACTTGTCGCGCTCGCTGCGCGTCTCGACCTGTTTCGGTGTGAACTGGGCTTCCGGCGACACGAAACTGACATACCCGACCGCGGCGCGGCCCGGAGCGACATCAACGGTGATCCTTGCTTCGGCACCGGACTTAAGGCCGGCGGCCTGTTCCGAAGGAAGGTAGATCTCCATGTACACGTCTTCCAAATTCACCACGGTCAGCGCCTTGCCGCCGGCCGCGAGCATTTCCCCGGGCTCGGCCAAACGGTAAAGGACCCTCCCGGTGACGGGAGATCTGAGCGTCGCGTCATCGATATGGGTCTGGATGGTCGCCGCGTTCGCCTTGGCCACTTCAACTTCTTGCTTCGCGGTAGACAATTTCGCGACCTCTTCGTCGTAGGCCGCCTGGTTCGTTTCGAGGGATGTCTTGCGGGAATCGAACTCCTGCTGGGAGAGCGCGTTCGCGGCGACCAGCTTGCGGGTGCGTTCGAATTCAAGCTGGGCGTTCTCGACCAGGCTCTTTTGGCGGGTCACGGCGAAATTAGCGCTCGCGACGCGTTCCTGCGCGGCGGCGACCCTCAGATTGGCCTCGGCCAACTGCGCATCGAACGTGTTGGTGTCCAGCCGCACCAGGACCTGTCCCGGTTTCACGAGGTCGCCCTCATCCACCAGGATCTCTTTGACCCTCAACGCGTCTTTGGCGACGGCGTCGACCAGTTTCGCCTCGATCCGCCCGTTCCCGTACGCGATCCCGTCCGGCACCGCAAAGCGGCGGGCCTGCTGGTATTGGTAAATGAAGAACGACGCAGCCGCGACGACAGCCGCGAGAAGGACCCATTTCAAATGTTTCTTATAAGCGATCTGGGGCATACAAAGCTCCCTTAAGTTTAAAGGTCTGGTGAACGGGCCCGCCGCGCCGAACGAACACGCTCCGGGAAGAAACGTTCAATATTATGCGCCGAAACGGGACCAAGTAAATCATTTTTACTTTTCCCCAACGCACCCCGTTCCGGATCTGTTCCCCTTCCGGGTTGATTCCTGAAGAGGCTCGCGTGGTTCCCCTTCTTCTTGGAATGAAACGCCCGGACCTACGGCCAAAAAACGCGGGGCAGCGGGCGCAGTCGCCACGAAAGGCCGATCCTGCGGCCGTATCGCACCCGGCAATCATGTCCCGATCCTCAAAAAAATCCTGTAAAATCGACGTCTTCTCCGAAAAGGAGGACGGTGTATAATCCCCGCCATGTCCGGTTCTGAAGCGCTTTCCGTCCAAGGGTTAAGAAAATCTTACGGCGATTTTGTCGCCGTAGACCGTATCTCTTTTGACGTGAAGCGCCATGAGATCGTCGGGCTTCTCGGTCCGAACGGCGCGGGAAAAACGACCACCCTCAATACGGTCCTCAGCGTCCTCAAGCCGGACGAAGGGACGATCCGCATCGAAGGTTTCGATCTTGCCTCAGACCGTCCTCACGCGATCGAGAGGACCAATTTCGCAGCCGTCTACGCCCCTCTCCCCGGCAATTTGACGGTCTACCAGAATCTTGAGATCTTCGGCCACTTGTACGGCGTCAAAAACCTCCCACAGCGCGCGGAAGAACTCCTGAAGATGTTCGGAATTGAAAAATTCCGGGACAAAAAATGCGGGGCTCTTTCTTCGGGAGAACAAACCTTGGCCGGCCTCGCCAAAGCCATGCTCAACCGTCCCCCGCTCCTTTTGCTGGATGAACCGACTGCGTCTCTCGATCCGGCCGTCGCCCAAGACATCCGGGAAAGGATCCGCGAATTTGCCGCGCGGGAAGCGGGAGCGGTGCTTTGGGCATCGCATAATATGTACGAGGTCGAAGCGGTATGCGACCGCGTCCTTTTTCTCTCGCACGGCAAGATCCTCCTCGAAGGGGACCCGAGGAAATTGCCTGCCGAAAACGGCAAAAGAACGCTTGAAGAGCTTTTCATCGCCGTCGCGCGCGAACCCCTTTCCTGGGAGGGACGTTAGCCATGTCCTTGCGCCGCATTCTCGCGATCCTGGTCCGGCAGTATTATCTGATCCGCGGAAGTTCCGCTCGAGTGGTCCCACTTTTCGCCTGGGTCGCCGTCGACATGGTCCTCTGGGGGTTCCTCACCCGCTACCTCAACACCGTCACTTCCCCGGGCTTCGATTTCATCCCCGCGCTTCTCGGGGCCGTTCTTTTGTGGGACTTCTTCATGCGCATCATGCAGGGCGTGACCATGGCGTTCTTCGAAGACGTCTGGTCCCGGAATTTTCTCAACCTCTTCGCCACGCCCCTTCGGGTCTCGGAATACGTCGGCGGGCTTGTCTTGTCGAGCATCGCGACCAGCGTCGTCGGGCTTACGGCCATGCTTTTGATCACCACCCTATGGTTCCACCTGTCCTTGTTCACGTACGGGCTGATGATCTTTCCCTTCGTTCTGGTCCTTTTCCTCTTCGGGATCGCGCTCGGGATCTTCGGAAGCGCGCTGGTGTTCCGGCTCGGCCCGGCCGCGGAATGGTTCATCTGGCCCATCCCGGCGCTGCTCTCCCCCTTCGCCGGGGTCTTGTATCCCGTTTCGACACTCCCCCCCTGGATGCAGGAAGTCTCCCGGCTTCTCCCGCCTTCGTATGTCTTTGAAGGACTGAGGAACATCGTGGCCGGCGCCGGCGTCTCCGGCATGACGCTCGCCTGGAGCGCGTGCCTTGCCGCGGGGTATATTCTCCTGGCATACTGGTATTTCGTGAAAGTTTACCGCCACGCCCTGCGCACCGGGTTGATCGCGCGCTACAGCGCCGAAAATCTAAGTTGACGCCCCCGCTCAGGGGTATCGGTCCCGAGCGGTTTAAAAAACTTTCAAGCCCGAGGACACCGGTTTTTATTTGTTTGACGCTTCCCCAGCATGAGGTTAACTTATCCCATGACGTTCCGCTCCTGCGTTTCAAACCAAGGGACAGGAAAGCATCCGAATGCCGCCTTTTAATTTTTTCTTCCTTTTTCCTTTTTTCAGGACCTTGCTCAAATTAGGCATGCAATTGGCCGGCTCTTTCTATTTTGGCCTCACGGGTCTCCTCCTGGGTACGGCAGCAGGATTTTTGATGCCGTCCCTCCCGGGCGGAACCTTTTTCTCCTGGCAGATGTGCGCCGTGAGCGGCGGGCTGGCGGGAACATGCCTGGGGTCCTTTCTCGCGCCGGCTTATTTCAAGCCCAGGGGCGCCCGATCGGACGTCTGGGTATGGGTCCGCAGCGCCAGCGCATCCGCGACGATCGCCTTTTTCAGTTTGCCCGCGGCGGGAGCCGTGGCCGTTTTTTTAAGCAAGGTCCGCGCGGAGGATCCGATCATGCCTTCGTTGGCCTCCGCGTTCAAACAAGCCCTAAGCAATTTTCATCTTATGGAAGACCCTCGCGGCTGGGTGATCGGAGGGCTTGTTTTTGTTTCCGGCATGGGCTTTCGGGCGCTTCTGGACACCTTGGACGGTCCGGAAGGCGATCGTCCCCGTCAAGTTTGAGTGACCAGTCCTGAGTTTTTGCGTGTTTCGCATTCTGTCATTCCCGCGAAAGCGGGAATCTATGGCCTGGATTCCGGCTCGCGCTTCGCTTAGCCGGAATGACAAGTGTTTAAAGACTTTTGCGCTGTTCCTTAGTACCGCATCAGCTTTGACAGCGGACGTGGGATCTCGGATAAAAGGAAAATTTGGGATGAGTGACACGGATTTTTTTGCCGAACGGTTCGGAGAGCTTGTCGGGCGCGGCGCACAGGCGGCCGTCTACGCGCGGGACGATATCGCCGTCAAGGTCTACCGGGCGGGTTATCCCCAGGCGTACGTGTTCTACGAAGCAATGATCATGTCGTATATCGGAACGACCGACCTCCCCATCGCCAAGGCTCACGAGGTGTTGAACGTCAACGGACAGATGGCGATCCGCATGGGCCGCGTCACGGGCCGGTCGCTCAACGCGGTCATGGCGGAGACCCCGGAGAAAACGCCGGAGATCCTCGACAAGATCGTCGCGCTGCAACGTCAAGTGCACGGAAAAAGCGTTTTTCTTCCGGTCCGGCTGCGGGACAAACTGCGGATCGCGATCGGCGAAAACGCCGGCCTCGAGACGTCTCAAAAAAAAGCTCTGCTTCGTTCGTGTGAAACGTTGCCGGAAGGGGACGCCTTGTGCCACGGGGACTTTCACGGGGATAACATCCTGCTCGATGACGGAAAGTACGCCATCATCGACTGGATCGACGCGTCCACGGGCTGCGCGGCGGGCGACGCGTGCCGCACTTACTTGGATTATTCCCTGGAGGCCCCCGAGATCGCCGACCTTTACCTGAACAAATATTGCGCCGCGACCGGTTCCCGGAAAGAGGAGGTGCTCCGGTGGCTACCCGTGCAAGCGGGCTCAATGTGGGGCGCAGTCCCCGAGAGATACAATAAACGGTTATGGGAATGCATTAACGCGCTCTAAAAACGGTTTTTAAGGTGTGCGTGACCCTATAAGCAGCATGTCATTCCCGCATGCCTCAAGCGGGAATCTAGAATTGCATTTATGTTCTGGATCCCTCCCCGAAAGTAATAATCGGGGATCTGGCCCCCCGATCAAAGCATTCGGGGGCGACAAAAGTCGTCGATTCGGGGATGACAACCAGAGGCTTATTTCCACATAAACGCTTACGAGGAGGCTTGGTTGATGCATCGATTACAAAACCGAAAAAGGGTGACCCGGCCTTCCCTTCCCTACCTCGATAACCTGCGGGGCGT
>JAHQRI010000070.1 GCA_019052695.1 Candidatus Omnitrophota bacterium | reverse complement strand
CCCTTGACAAAATCATCCCAATTAAGCCCCATCCGCTCGATCTGATCCCGCGTGATGACCGATTCCGCCTGCCACATTTCCTTCCACTTGCGGTCATAGGAATAAAGTTTTTCGTAGCCTTCGCGAGAAAATTGTTTGTCTTGCTTCCCACTGAGGGCGACCTCGCTCTCGGTCACGCGGGTTTTGAGGCCGACCACGGGTTTGAGCCCGTACAGTTTCCCGAGGCCCGCAAAGAACATTTCGGAAGCGGCGGCCGCGTCTTCCGCCGTCCACGGCAGCGGGCTCAGGCTCTCCGCGATGCCCAACTTCATCAAGCTGTCCGAATACCATAGCGCCCTGCTCAGGCTGATCGCTTTCTCCGGAGCTCCCGCATCGACCATCATTTTCGCAAAAGTGAACCAGGCTTCGAGCCGCTCCTTCGTGATCGAACGGTTGTCCGCATCGTTCGCGAGCCGGCTGATCAGGTCCTTGCGTTCGGTCTCGCTGCGGTCCGTAAAGGTCAGGTCTTTTGAAAGATTTTCCCGGACCAACTGTTTAAGTTTGTCTTTTTCAGCGAAACGTTCTATCGCCTTATTGATCTCATTAATGTCCTTGAGATCGATGACACTATCAATGATCTGCAGGGCCCAGGTATCAATATCCGCCTTCTGGTCCACATCGAGCAGGCCCACGTTAGGGAACGCGATCCGGATCAGCCTCGGGCGGATGTAGGTCCTGAGAAGAACGATCTCTTCCGCGGAATACCCTTTTTCCATCATCTCGCGAGCATACATCAGCGTTAATCGCTCGTTCAGTGAACTGGATCCCGGCAACTTTCCGCGGTTCTCGCGGTAGTACTGCGTCATTTCCGTGACGCACTGTTTGATCATATCGCTTTCTTGCGCACCCTCGCTCACGCGCATGCTGACGTCCGTGACGCGGACGCTCCGCGCGGCGGTCCGTTCGTTCTTAAGCTGCTCGGCATCTAACCGCGCCTTCGCACTTGCCGCGGACTCTAGCGTTTTTTTTATCTTATCTTCTTCAAAAACAGCCTTGATCCAGTAGACCGACCACGCCTCCATGAAAAAGTCAGCGTCCGCCTCGGTCCTGATCATTACCTTGTCCGTCAATCTTTGAGACGCAAGGTTCTCATTCACGGCACGCAAGAACAACTCACGGGCGCCCTTCATTTCAGCGACGAAGCGCGCCTGCGCCAAATTGACCTGCGATTCGTTCCGCCCCGCGAAAGCCCACTCATCGCGGATCGTCTGGCATTTCCTAGCGTACCAAAGATCGCTGCCGATGGTGCTCCCCTGATCCTCGAACGGCACGACCGGCTGCAGTTCCTGGAAAACGTTCCGCCGCATGGCGCGGATATTCATGATATCGCGAAGGCTGAAGAGTTCGACCGACGGGTACAGCGCTTCAAGGAAAATCCTGTTCGCCTCCTCCTTCTGCCGGTTCAAAACCGTGACGGGGGTCAAAACCGGCAACTTCGGATCGCGTTGCAGTTGTTTTTCGACGTCGTAGGCGCGCTGATAGGCAAGGGCCAGCCGGAGTTCTTTGGCCCGGTCTTCGCGCGCATTCCTTTTTTCCTCGACGGTCTTTTGCTTCACCGCTTTTTCCCTGTCCGGGGCATCCAGAAGAGCCTTTTCCGCATCCCGAAGAGCCTGGTCGGCATTATTAAAAATGGTCCTGAGCTCCTCTACCGAATTAGCGATCCCCGCTTCCGTCTTCAGATCGAAACGCCCCGCGTTCAACTTCGCGACGGCGCCTTTGACCGCATTTGTCTTGAAGAGCCCGGGGTTCTTCAGCACTTCCCTGAGCGCGTCATTGATCTGCGGATCGGTCGCGTTCTCCAAGCTGATCCCGAGGGTGCCCAGACGCGCCGCGATAAGGTCATTGACGTCGGATTTTGTGGCCAGATTTTCTCTTAACGCGCGTCCCTCTTCGGCCTGCCGATTGACGACAATCGTCTGGAGCGATCCCGCCAGGTCGGCGTCCCGCAAAAGAAGGCCTCCCAGCTTGCTTTCCTCGTACTTTTTACGAAGGAATTCGTTGATACGATCCGTTGACAAGCGGTCATAGCTGCCGCGAGCGTCTTTCAACAAGCTTTCGAGTTTCTCATAAGGAGGGAAATAACCGTACACTTTGTAGGCCGCGGCGGCGAAAAAGGCCATGTCGCTCAACCAGTTGTAAATGTAGACGACCGCCTCGCTGTCATTGTGGTCCTTCATGAACGGAGCGTTCGCTTCTTGAAGGAACATCACCCGGGACAAAAGGCCCTCGATATTTTCGCGGGACATCGTCCGGAAGATCTGTTCAACCTCTTTCCTGGCGACTGTGATGCCCATCTTGCCAAGTTCGGCTTTGATCCGTTCCGGAAAATCGACCGCAATATCACGGTAAGGATTATCTGAAACCGTGACCCCCAACAAACCGGCTTTGAACAGTCCGAACAGCTTAAGGATCTGGGCTTCGCGCTGCAAAAGGCGCTCTGCTTCGTCCATTTTGTTTTGATCGTACGCGGCCATGATCGGATTGATCTTCGAGGAGAGGTCCCCGCCGAGGAGCGGCTTGGGCCTGATCTCCTTACTGCCGTCCGTGTACTCAAAGTCCTCAAAATTGTAAAGCAGGTTCGCCGCCTGCAAATAGATCTTCGCCTGCGCCTCATACTGGGCGCGTTGAAGTTTGGCTTCATCAAAATCGCCCTGCTCCGTGTAGTCCTTGACCATCAAGTTCACCCGGGAGCGGGCTTCCATAAAATCCACGGGCTCGTTGATCAGCCCGGGATATCTCGGATCTCCGGGAACCCCCGAGACGATCATTTGAAGCCGTTCTATTTCCCTGTCATGCATCCAAAAAGGCTTTTCGACGGGTTCGTTTTGCAAAGGAGGCAAAGTTTCTTTCGAAGGAACGCCGGCCGCCGTGACCGTCGCAAAAATGCTCAACGTTCTAGGTTGAGACCGCGTCGCTCCGGCAGCACCCGTCTTCATCGCGCCCAACTTATTCAGGATCGTGCCCGACTGCCTCATCCGGGTCTCGTTCGATTCCTGGATCCAACGGAAATAGATCAACGGGGTCATCGGCTGTGAGCCGTCCGCCGTGGTGACCAAACGCTTATAGATAACATTCCCTTTCGCGTCGAGTTCGGCCCTAACCTCCACTTCCGGATTCGCGGCCTTCCACTGTTCGATCGTCATTCCTTTGAGATCGATCTTCTGGAAAAATAAGTTCCGGAAATTCCTGTCCTCGTAAGCAAGTTCCCCGCGGCCCTTGGAGATGATCGCCGTAAATCCGGCGACCGTTGCCTGCACGACCTGCTCGGCTTCCGGAGAGATCTGTCGGTCATCCGTGATCCCCTGGGCGGCCCGCATTACTTGCCGGACCGCGTTGGCGGCATCCTGGGAACTTTTGGCCTCCAGAACCCCCTTTTTGGCCTGCTCCGCGTATCGAACGCTGTTCGGGATGTTGAGGCCCTTGACCACTTCCGAGATCCTGTCCGCCAGACGCTCTATCGCCTCTTGTCTGACCGTTTTCACGGCCTCATAGATCTCGAGCCGTCGCGCCAGGACCTTTTGCGATTGTTCCGTCAACTTCTGGGCCTTGGCTTCCTGGGACAGACCCCTCAGGAATCCGGGGCCCAGGTCTTCTTCCGCGACAAGAATGATATCGCGGGCAACGGCGACCCAGTCGCCTTGCTTTTGCTTGACCCGCTTCGTGCCTTGGATCTTCGTGTCGTCCGTCTCGATCAGGTAGTGCTCGATCGTCCCCGGGCGTGCCGCACCCAGTGACCGCTTCTCATTTTCCAGCAACCGGAGCAGCGCCTTGACCCTCGCGGGATCCACCGCGGCGCCCTTGTCCGTGAAAAATCCTCTCCAAGTCCCGTCTTTCGACGCAATGTCCCGAGCGATCGCGAAAAGCATTCCGAACTGATCTCCCGTTTCATCATACGCAAGACCGTACTCGATCGATCCGTTCACGAGGAAAGCGATGTCGAGACGGTTTTCGAGCTCGGTGATCCGTTCTCCGAGCGGTTTTCTCCTCCAGGCCGCCTGCTCGTCCCTGTATTCGATGCCCGCGCCGTGCAGGAGGTAATTCAAAAGCCCCATGCTCCGTCCGAGGCGGATCCCGTTCCGCACCTCTTCGATCGAAGCCCTCTTGATCTGTTCAAGGTCGGCTTTCTCCCGGGCGGTCAGGGTGATCTCCCCGCTCATCGCCCGCCGTAACTTCTCATCCGCCTGACGGGCCCGATAGGCACCCGGTATTTTTTCAAGGATGTTCTCGTCGGTCAGGTCTTTCCCATAAGCAGCGTCGAACTTCGCCCGGAGATGCGCGATCCCGAAGGCCACGCGGTTCCACTCCTCGGCAGGGATCCCGGAAAAACGAAGCGCCGCAATGAACGCGTTGATGTTCGCCCAACCCTTCATTTCCGTGTACTGCTGAGGCGTGCCGGTCACGTCCCCCGTCAAGGGATCGACCGCACCGATCGCGATCGCATAGGCCTGCAGCCCCTTCGCGTAGAACGTGTCCGTAATGTCCTTAGAGACTCGGTCGTCGTGGACTTTCCGCCAGGTCGTGTTCCGTGAGAATTCCTTTGTGTTGTCATCGATCGCTTCCTGGTGCCGGGCGTCCTTATAGACCGCTTCCGAGACCTCAAGGCGATTAGCGTGGCAATAGTAGGAGAAGGCCCAGACCTTTCCGAACTCATCCGAGTCGTTGATGTTGAGGGCGACCCCGTGCTGCCGCACGTTCGCGTCCAGGATCTTTTTTGCCTTGTCCAGGTCCCGGTAGACCTCGAGGAACCAGCGGTGGGCCTCCTCCCGTGTCTGGATCCCCGTTTTCTGTCTAAAAGACGGCGAATCGAACATCAACTCCGCTTGCATGCTTAAAAATGTGAAAAACCCGAGCGTTGAAAGATCCACCCCCAACGAGCGGAGGTTCTCTTCCGTGGACGGCGTGATCCGGTACCGCGGAAAATCCTGCGCCCAAGACTGGTCCAGCTTGCCGTCCACTTTTTGGAACGAAACCTTTTGGTAAGACGGCATGGACCTCCAAGCCTTACTTTCGGGATCATAGATACGGCGCTCGCCCGTCTTTTCGCTCTGGGATGCGTCCACCACCACGACGGTTCTTCCTTGTCCCCCCAGCATAGGGTCTTGCGCCAAGGCGTCCCAAATTTCACCGGTCAGAACGGGTTTGAGCGCGCTTCCCGCCTCGGGAGCGACCCGGGTGATCTTGAACACGACACGGCGATCATTATCCGACGTGTCGATGCCGGGTTCGAGCAGCAGCGTCACTTTTTGAGACTCCGCGGCGGCGCCGACATTCAGCGTGACCCTGCGCGACGCCGTTTCGAGAAGAACGGGAAGATGCTTTTCATTCGCTTCGAGTTCCAAAAATTCCGTCAAAAGGGACAGAACGTGACGTTGTGTCTCAGGATCCAAATTATGGTCTTGGGCAAATGCGGTCCAAAGGTTCGCGACCATACGGGATTGCCAGGTGTCCGGGGCGACGTCCCGCGAAACAGACTTCGAGGCCCCGGGCGCCGCCGCTTTAAGATCACCGACGATCTCTCCCGCGATCCGGGGGACCTCGGGAAGCGACGGATCCAACAATCGGCTCCCATCGATGTAGAGGGGGGGCTGATCGTACACTTGATCGACTTTCGACTCCGCGGAAGACTGGATCCCATCGCCAGCCTTGACCCCGGCCGGCACTGGGGCCGTCGCTGCTTTTTCGGCCTCTTGTTTCTGGACCTCCGCGGACTCCTCTTGGATCGCTTTTTGGGCCGCTTCACGGAGTTCCGCCGAATCCCTGAGATCAAGTCCCAACTGTGCTGGATCGATCTTGTGATGGCGCAGGAAGGCCGCCAGCCGCACACCGGCGATCAAATGGCTCTCGGACGCCGCCACGCTGGCCTCGACCGCTTCCTGCCAATCAATAGTAAGGTAGTCGACCAACTGATCAACGCCTGCATCACGCTGGAGGGTTTTGTCAAGGTTCCCGGGCAACCGCTCCCCAAGGGCACGCACGGACCGCAGGGTAATGTCCGACTGTTCCCCGGTGACCCAAAAATCTCGCAGCAAAGTCTCCAGTTCGTGTTCATACGCGAGCTGGTCTTGCACCAACCCCAGCTTTGCCGTTTCCCGTTCGATCTGGACCATCTTGGACCGGAACGTATGTTCATCGTTCACGAGCCGAAGATTGGTCCCCACCGCGACGTTCCATTGGTCGTCACGAAGGCCGACCTGCCCCCAAAATTTCAGGTGCCGCGCCCGGATCATCCCTTGTTTGATACTTGCCATCTCGAGATCCTGTAGCCGCATCGCTATCTCAGGATGTTTTGCCGCGTAGTCCCCCCAGGTCTCGCCGGAGGCTTCGAAATCCTCCAACGCTTTTTGGACCGATCCCCGGTCGGCATCCTGTCGCGGGGCCAATCCCTGTGTGCGTTCGTCCGTACGGGGTGGCAGCATCTCGAGCGTCGCGCCCGTCGCGTCATACATCGCCCGCAGGGCTTCATTGAGGGTCAACCTCGCTTCAAGGTAACGCACGCCTTCGTTGCCCAGAAGGTCACGGATCCTCTCCTTTTCCTTGACCGTGGTTTCTCCGACGCCGCTCAGGGCTTCGTATTTCGTGACCAGCATCGAGATCTCTTCGATCTTCCAACGCTCATAATTCTGAATGGCCCTCAACTGTGTCTCGTAGTTGATGATCGCTTCCGCGACGCGCTGTTCCTCTTCCCGGGTGACCAACGTATTCCGCGCCTTGTCCTTATCCACCTGAACACGATAGAGGCGCCCGGTAAAATTCCCGAAAACCTGTCCAAGGTCGATCGTGACGTGGAGGATATCCTCCGTCGGAGCGTCCTGAAGCTCTTGTTCGCCTGTCTTTTTCCCCTCCTGATCGTACTGGTAGACCAACACCCGGTCTCGCCGGATGATGTCGATGGGGAGCGGGGTCGTGAACGTATTGTCCGAAAAGATCCCCGTCGACCAGATCCCTGCCCCGAGGCGCCAATCGAATTCGGAAACTTTTTGCAAGGTGTTGAGCTGATCCGTCAGGCCTTCGATCCGGGCGATCAACTTCGTGAGCTCCTCCACCGTTTTCGCCTCGGTGCCGTCCTGGACCACTTTGATCATCCCCTGCACTTCACCGATGATCTTGCCGGCCTCCTCGGATCCGGCGTCCCGGACCGCGGCGTTCAGTTCTTCCGTAGCCGGGAGGCTCTCTTTACGGTCCTTCAAAACCGTTTCCGGGTCGTAGCCCAACTGGCGCAACCGGTCCTTAACAAGCTCCGCGCTCTGCCGGATGTTGATCAACTTCTCGTTGAGCTGGCTCAACTTATATTCAAGCCGGGCCCTGTAATTTGCGTCGCGGTTCAGGCTTTCCGCCACCGTGATCACGTCCCCGGGAATGTCCCGGATCGTCTCCTGCCAAATTTCCAGCGTCTTTGCCAAGTCGACCAACCATTCGGCCTTTTCACGATAAAACGCGTACTGCGCCGAGAGGTCGCTGGCCTGGACCCTCGTGCGATCCAGCGCGTCCTGAGCCCCCCGAAGTCCCATCCCCACGGAAGTTGCCAGGTTGAGCAACCTCCGGTCCTCGGGGTCCCGGTCAACACCCAGCACCTTCGAAACGGGGTCTCCGATCAAGGGGATCACATCTAGGGTCGTCTCGGCTAGAAAAGGCAGGATCGCAAAGAACGGGGTGACGCCCATGCGGACCCCAACCCGGTCTTTTGCGTTGAAGTTGACCCCGTAACCCGCGTTGAGACCGATCTGCCATATCTTCGACTTCTCGGACTTGATATCCATTTTGACTTTCCAGACGCCCCGGTCAAGGATCATGACGATATTCTCGATCTCCGGGATATCGGAGATCTTCCCGATCTGGTTACGAACGGCCTGGAACTGATTGACAAAGGCCCGGACCCTTCTTGATGAATAATCGGAACGCAGGTAAGCGATCTCCGCATCAAGATAGGCGTAGATAGCTTCCGTAAGCCGGGATTGCCGCTCACCGGGCGTCAAACCGTTGGCCGGGTCCGAAGCGTTTTCCAGATGCGTCCGTGCCTTTTCGAGGGAAGCCAAGATGAACGGGGCATCAGCGCCGATCTCCTTCGATCGGTCCCGGAGGCTATTTTCAAGTGCCTCAAAACCGCTCTGCAGGGTCGTAAGCTCGCGATACCCTTCCACAGTAAAATCACCAGAAGCGTCCGTGATCGGAGCGTACGGTGAAAGGACTTCCTCGGGAACGGCCACCGGTGTCCGGGCCGCCTGCAAGACCGTTTCCCAACTCTCGCCGTCAAGGAGCACTAAGTCGCGGAACTGCATTTGCATCCGCTCAAGATTGTCCTGGGCCGCCTTTAATTCCACTTCAGCATTCTTGACGTTGACCGCCGCCGCGTTCAATTCGATCTGCATCCGCTGAGCGTTCCGGTCACCCGTCCCTGTCCGTTGGCGTTCGTCCGCCGCCTTTTGCTTGATCGAGGCTTCTTGGCCCCTAAAATTGTCCAAATTCGCTTGTTTGGTCCTGACAATATCTTCCGCATAGGCGATGTTCCGGAACATCAGCTCGACCTGCTGTGTCAGTTCCTCCTCTTTGATGTCCATCATGCGTTCCGCCGCGGAACGGACCAGCTCCTTGGCGTCCTTGCGCGCCGCGAATGCGGGATCGAAAAGGACCAACCGAAGCCCCGCGCCAATGTCCGAACGGAATTTCTTGGAATCCGCGTTCGACAGCAAGGGCAGTTCCTTGCCATCCTTGAGCGTCACGGCAAAATGATCCTGACCAACCCCAAAGCCGAAACCCGCTTCGATGTAACCGGTCAACCAATTGAGCGTCTCGTGGTCTAGCCTGTCGGCGTCAGCTCTTTCCTTGACGGCGTTCATCCGGAAGCGCAGTTGTCGCACCACGGCCTCCACGGCATCACGCCGCCCCGCCCCGGCCTCCGGCGAGGCCATCGCGATCAATTGATCGAGGGCCGTGCCATCGTCCGCGATCTCCGGCGCTACGGCATCGCCCGGCGTCAAACCGTAGTTTTCCATCGCCTTCTGGGCGACGGCGGCCTTGTTTTTGGAAAGGTTCTTCTGAATGTTCTCGAGGGCCTGTGTAACCTGGGCCTCCAACTCGTCGGCCTCAGCCCGCTGCAGGTCCAACAACTCAATCCCCAACCCGACCGCGTGGATCTGGTCCCGGATCTTGCCGCCCTCCCTCATCGCGGTAACCCATTCCGGCGTCCGGTAACGGATCACTTCATCGAGCGCTTCGATACTGGCCAGGAGCTCGGCGTTCTTCTCCCCCAGCTCTTTCAGCCCCGCGAGGCGCTCCTGTTCCTGGGCCCGGTTCGTCTCAAGCTGCCGCTTCACATCCCGGATCTCGGCGATCGAACCCATGATCCTCCA
>JAHQRI010000069.1 GCA_019052695.1 Candidatus Omnitrophota bacterium | reverse complement strand
CATGTTGACCTTGCCGGAAGCGATCAGGGTTATCGCCTGTTCAAGATCGTCTGGTGCCGCGCCATAAGAAGAGGTGACTGTCATCTCGTTCCTCCAGAAATCGACGGTCGGGAGCTGGATGTCTGTATCGGGGATCGCGAAAAGCAGAAGCGTGCCCTTCCGGTCGAGCGACTGGAAAGACTGCTTTAGTGCCGGCAGCGCGCCGGTGCAGAGAATAACTTTTTCCGCTTTCAGGGAAGGAAGGTCCTTGGGAAGATAGACCTCATTTGCGCCGTATTCCTTGGCTTTTTTAAGACGGTAATCATCCACGTCGGTCGCGACGATCCTGACGCCTGCCAATTGAGCAGTCTGAATGTTCATCAGTCCTGAAACGCCGCAACCGAGGATGAGGACAGTTTGTCCTTTTTTGATTTGTAGGACCCGCTGTCCCCGCAGGACACAGGCGAGCGGTTCGATCATCGTGCCTTCTTCATAAGAAAGATTTTCAGGCAGGATGTAGGTGCCGTGCAAAACGTTAATGCTTGGAACACGAATAAATTCGCTATAACCACCCGGATCATAATTTCCGGTGTGAAGCGTTTCACAGGCGGTGTGGTTTCCACCTTTGCAGAATTTGCACTGGAAGCAGGGAACATGGTGGCTGACGAAGACGCGTTGGCCCGGCTTGTAGTCGGGGGAATTGGACCGGACGATTTCGCCGCTGATCTCGTGGCCCAGGATCCGGGGGGCTTTTTTGATCCGGTACCACTCCATGACGTCCGTCCCGCAGATCCCGCTGGCTTTGACCTTGACCAGGATCTCGCCCTCGCCGATCGCGGGGACGGGCCGATCCTCGATCCTTACATCACTGTTGCGATAATAAACGGCGACGCGCATGGTTCCTGTCATAGTCATCCGGGTCCATTTGAAGTATCACTTCTTGCGGGGTTTGGCACTGTGTTTTGCGTCGTTAAAAACGGCAAAGGCCTCTTTGGCAGTCGCGTTTTGATGTACGATCGCGCTTAACGCTTTGGCCACAGCCACCGGATGGGGGTTCTGCCAGACGTTCCTTCCGAGGTTGATCCCGACGGCTCCTTTATGCATCCCGTCCGCAACGAATTCCAGGACCTCCTTTTCGGTCTCGCATTTGGGGCCGCCGGCCATGACGACGGGGACGGGGCAACCCTTGACGACCTTGTCAAAATCCTTTTCGCACCAATAGGTCTTGACCACCCGAGCGCCGAGTTCCGCGGCGATGCGGCAACAAAGGCCAAGATAACGGGCTTCTCGTTTTTCCATTTCCTTTCCGACTGCGGTCACGGCCATTACGGGGATCCCGAAATCCTCGCACTGGTTAACGAGTTCTGCGAGATTTGCGAGGGTCTCTTTCTCGTAATCGCTTCCGATGAAGACGGAGACACCAACCGCGGCGACGTTCAGACGTAGGACTTCTTCGATCGAAGTGGTAATGACTTCATCGGCCAGGTCGTGACCGACCATGCTGGTACCGCCGGAAACCCTCAAAATAACGGGCTTCCCAAGTTCGGGATCAATCGAGGCCCGGAGGACCCCGCGGGTGCAGAAGAGGGCATCAAAATAAGGGACGAGCGCTTTGATCGTTTCACCCGGCTTTTCAAGCCCGGTGGTCGGTCCCTGGAAATAGCCGTGGTCGATCGGCATGAAAAAACAGCGGCCGTTCGGCATAAGCCGGTTCAAGCGATTCTTCATTCCCCAATCCATGACAGATCCTCCCTGAATGAAAGGTGTATTGAATAGGACGGACGAAACACCCGGGATTATACCTCGGGACTCTAGGACGGTCATCTTCTCTTTTGGCGGAGGGTGCCGGCTTCATGTTTCGTTGCGCTTTTTTTTATTTCGGTTATACTTCACGCCATGGAACAAGAGATCCTGATCAAAACTGAGTTTACACCGAACCCGCAGTCGCTGAAGTTCAACGTCAACGTTCCGGTTTGTTCTCATGGTGCGGTCCAGTTCGCCTCTAAGGTAGAAGCCGGAAAATCACCGCTTGCGTTCAAGCTTTTCGAGATCGAGTCCGTGAAAGAAATCATGATCGGCCCCGACTTTGTGACGGTGACGCGGGACGAGAACGCTTCCGCCTGGGGGCCTTTGATCCCACAGATCTCCGAGGCGATCCGTGCGCACCTGGCCTGCGGTGGCAATCCGAAGGTCTGTCAGAACTGCGCGGAAACGTCTCATCCCTGTTCTGAGGTCGAAAAGAAAATTATCGAAATATTGAACGACCAGATCCGTCCCGCACTGGCCCGCGACGGCGGCGATGTCCGATTCTGCGGTTTTGAAAATGGTGTCGTGAAACTGCATCTTAAGGGCGCCTGCTCGGGTTGCCCCAGTGCGACGGTGACCCTTAAAATGGGGATCGAAGCCTACCTTAAGGAATACATTCCCGAAGTCAAAGAAGTGGTGCGCGTCTAATTCCTTACGCAACGGACAACACAAGAATCCCTTATCGACCGTCCCGATGGGCTCCCATCCTTTATCATTTGTCACTGCGGCCGATACTTAAATACCGAAAAATATCGAAAAGGGGGAGGGGGCATGTCAAAAAAAACTTTAAAGAAGCTGTCTTCCGGGAAGGTTCAAATCTTTAAGATCAAGAATCGCCGTGGGTACGCAGCCATTTGCATGGGGAATCTGACCGAAGGGAACACCCATTCGATCGCGATCTCACGTATGGCCAAGGCGGTAAAAAGGATGGGCTTTCAACTGCAGTAACACGTACAACGCACAACGCGCAACGAGACGTTTTTGCGTTGAGCCTTGCGCGTAGCACGTTGCGCGCCATGATTTGACACCCCCATGTTCCTCCTATAAGATACGCTAAATTCTTAATTAGCGGAGAGTTATGGCAGCGCGAGTGTTGAGCGGGACCCGGCCCACCGGCAAGTTGCATGTCGGACATCTTCTTGGGGCGCTTGAAAATTACAAGAAATTACAAGGGCAGGACGCGTTCTTCATGATCGCTGACCTGCACGCCCTGACGACCGAGTATGAGGACAAGACGACGATCGCGGCGAACGTGATGGAGATCGTGACCGATTACTTGGCGTGCGGCCTTGATCCCGAAAAGTGCACGATGTTCGTGCAGAGCGAGGTCCTGGAGCACGCGAACCTTGCGCTCCTTTTTTCGATGATCACACCTCTGAGCTGGCTTGAGAGGAACCCGACGTACAAGGACCAGATCAACGAGCTCAAGGGTAAGGATCTTCACACGCACGGTTTCTTGGGTTATCCGGTCCTCCAGGCGGCCGATATCGTGATCTATAAAGCGGAAAAGGTCCCGGTGGGTGAAGACCAACTACCGCATCTGGAACTGACGCGGGAGATCGTCCGACGCTTCCACCATTTGTACAAAACGAATATTTTCCCGGAACCCGAAGCGGTCCTGACGCAAGTGCCGAAGGTCCCGGGGCTTGACGGCCGCAAGATGAGCAAAAGTTACGGGAATTGTATCTTTCTTGCGGATCCGGAAGAAACGGTGGTGAAAAAGGTCAAGGGGATGATGACCGATCCGGCCCGCAAGGTGCGGGAGGACAAGGGGAACCCGGAGATCTGTCCGGTTTTCTTTTATCACAAGCTTCTCAACCCCGATAGGGCCGAAGGGGCCGCGCACGAGTGCCGGAACGCGCTCCGCGGTTGTGTCGACTGTAAAATGGAAATGGTCGGGAAACTGAACGCGTTTTTGGCCCCGATCCGCGAAAGACGTGAATCATGGATGAAGAAAAAAACGGAAATACGGCAGATCCTGGACCGGGGAGCTCGGAAGGCTCGGGAAGTGGCGAGCCAAACCTACCGGGAAGCTCTGCGGGCGATGGGGCTAGTCCCCTAGGCGGTTCGGATCACCCGGTGCCTTCGGTCACATCGCAGGACCATCCGGCGGTGACGTCTGCCGAGGAGTGGGACCCCCTTCACGTCAAGGTGCCCGTCTACGACGGTCCCCTCGATCTTCTTTTAGACCTGATCAAGAAGAACGAGATGAACGTCTATGATATCCCGGTTGCTGAGATCACGAAGCAGTACCTGGAGTACCTACAGGGGATGAAACAGCTGGACTTGGAGGTGGCCGGGGAGTTCATCGTAATGGCCGCGACGCTTATTTACATCAAATCCAAAATGCTCCTTCCAGCGGAGAAGGAGGGCGAAGAGGATGAGGGAGGGGACCCGCGGGCGGAGCTGGTGCGCAAGCTTCTGGAATACCAGGCTTTCAAGGAGGCCGCCAAAGAGCTGGGTCTTCTTCAGACGGAACGGGGCAAGATGTTTACCCGGCAGATCACCGATTACTACCTCGGCGAGATCGGTCCGGAGGATGTCGGCGTGGACACGTTCAGTGCCAATTTCTTCGATCTGGTGGTCGCCTTCCAGAACATCCTCGCCAAAAAGGAAGGTCCGCGACAGCACGAGGTTTTTGAAGAGATCATCTCGATCGAGGAAAAGATGATCCAGATCCAGGCCCTTCTCGAGGAGAAAAAAAGCGCCAGTTTTAACGACCTTTTTCCGGAACGGTGGACGCGCAATGAATTGATCGCAACATTCCTGGCCGTTCTGGAGCTTGTGCGGACCCGCTTCGCGTGGGTGCGCCAGGAGAAACAGTTCGGCGAGATCATGATCGAAAAACGGGAAGGAAATTAGCATCGTGTCCCTTTTCATTGCTGCGAGTAAACGGTACAATACCGCCGTCTTTTTCAAACACAGCAATACGGCACTACATTCATCGGAACCCTTATGAAACCTACAGCCGCTCAAGAACGCGAGAATCAAGCCAGGCTGAAGTCTCTGCGCAAGGAATTGGATCGTGAAATCCAGGAACAGCTGGAAGAGTCCCGAGCCGCCGAAGGGCTTGTCGAGGAGCAGAAATTTCAGGTCGATCCGTTACGGGACGAAGACCTGCGGGATCCCCAGAAGGCGAAGCGCGTCGTGGAGGCCCTGATCTTTGCGTCATCCAAGCCGCTGACCGCGGGTGAGATCCGGAAGGTCACAAAGGTCCTGACCGCGGGGCAGATCGAGAAGATCGCGGCTGAACTGAAAGAAGAGTACCGGACCACAGGGCGGTGTTTTGAGCTTTTGGAGATCGCCGGGGGTTATGAGATCTCGACCCAAAAAGAGTTCGCTCCCTGGATCCTGAAGATCGAGCTCCAGCGTAAGGCCCGCCAGGCCACCCAGTCGGCGCTCGAAACCCTGGCGATCCTTGCTTACAAACAGCCGCTCACCCGGGCCGAGATCGAGGCGTTGCGCGGTGTGGACACCAGCGGTGTGCTGACCACGCTGATGGAAAAAGGGTTCATTCGCATTGTGGGCAAAAAAGAGGTTCCGGGTCGTCCCTTTATGTACGGGACCACGGAAAAATTTTTAGAACATTTCGGTTTGAAGGCGTTGCAGGACCTGCCGAGCATTGAGGAGATCCGTCAGATCGTTGAAGGCTCGGTTAAAAAGGAAGAATTAATGGGAACGAAAAAGATCGTGGATATTCCGCAGGAAGGGAACACCGCACCGGGAGCGGAAGGTGACGCGACGGTCGTGCCGGAATCACCGGAACCGAATGGGAGCGAGGGAAAATTTGACCATGGACCTGAACCAATTACGCAAGAAAATTGATGCGTTGGATCTGAAGATCATCGAGCTTCTTAACCAACGGACGTCCTTTGTCTGTGAGGTGGGAAAACAAAAGACCGCGTCCGGCAAAGCGATCTATGCGCCCGAGCGGGAGAGCGAGATCTATCAAAAGATCGACCACTTGGCCGAAGGAGGGGTCCTGCCGAAGGACGGCCTGAAGGCCATTTATCGGGAGATCATGTCCGCTTCGCTGGCCTTGGAGAAACCTTTGGTCATCGCCTACCTGGGCCCGGAGGCGACCTTTACCCATCTGGCGTCGCTTTCTAAATTCGGCTCTAGCGTTCAGTACCGGCCCTGCGGCAGCATCAACGAGGTGTTCCGTGAGGTGGAGCAGGAGCGTGCCGATTATGGTGTGATCCCGATCGAGAACTCGATCGACGGCGCGGTCAGCCACACGCTCGACATGTTCATCGATTCAGAATTGAAGATCTGTTCGGAGATCTTTTTCGCGATTTCTCAGAACCTGATGTCCAATGTTGCGGACCTCAAACAGATCAAGAGGGTCTATTCCAAGGCGGAGGTGTTCGGCCAATGTCGTTCGTGGCTGGAGTCCCACCTGCATCATGCGGAACTCGTGGAGGCCTCGAGCACGGCGGCGGCGGCCCAGCGCGCGGCGCGTGAGGACGGGGCGGCGGCGATTGGGTCCAAATTAGCGGCAACGATGTATAACTTGCCTCTTATGGCGGAAGAGATCCAGGATTTTGCTAGGAACGTGACGCGGTTCCTCGTGATCGCGAGGCAAGTCCCGGCGCCGACCAAACACGACAAAACGTCGATCCTTGTTTCGGTCCGGGATAAGGTCGGGGCCCTTTATGAAATGCTCCTTCCGATCAAAAAGCATCAGATCAACATGACCAAGATCGAGTCGCGTCCCTCCAAGAAAAAAGCGTGGGACTACTACTTTTATATCGATTTCGAGGGGCACGCGGAAACGCCCCGGGTCCGCAAAATGCTCCTCGCGATGGAAAAGAAAGTAAGATTCGTCAAGGTGCTCGGCTCTTATCCTTCTTGCCAGACGTTGGCCTAGGAGAAGAGGGTCCCGAGAAGTCAAAACCGCCGTTTTTTACGGGAAACGAACATGACCCAAGGATTGCCTTTTAAAAAACACATTCAGGACATCCACCCCTACGAGCCGGGAAAACCCATTAAGGAGCTTCAAAGGGAATACGGGATCCGGAACGTAGTCAAACTGGCCTCGAACGAGAATCCGCTCGGGCCTTCCGGGAAGGCGGTCCGGGCCATGCGGCGGGCTATTCGGGACGCGCATCTTTACCCGGAAGGGAATTGTTACTATCTTTTGAACCGGTTGGCCAAGGACCTAACGATCGATCCGGAGCATATTATTTTTGGGAACGGGTCCAATGAGATCATCGAATTGATCGCCCGGGGTTTTTTATCCGAAAATGACGAGGTGCTCTCTTCGGAAACGACGTTCCTTGTTTATCCGATCCTTAGCCAAGTCTGTGGCGCTAAGTATCGCACGGTACCGATGCGGGATTTCCGCTACGATCTCCGGGGGATGCTCCAGGTGATCACGCCTAGGACCCGGGTTATTTTCATCGCGAACCCTAATAATCCCACGGGGACGTACGTAACGGCCGCCGAGGTCGAGGATTTTCTCTCCAAGGTTCCGGAAAACGTGATCGTTTGTTTCGACGAGGCCTATGTGGATTTTGTGGATGCGGACGACTTTCCTCAAACGCTCGCCTTCGTCAAGAACGGGCGTAAAAACGTCATCGTGTTGCGGACCTTTTCGAAGGCCTATGGATTGGCGGGAGTGCGTGTCGGCTACGGGTTGGCTTCCAAAGAAATGGTCGCCTATTTGCACAAGGTCCGTCAGCCCTTCAATGTGAACGCGATCGCGCAAGCGGCCGCGACCGCCGCGCTGGACGATACCTTTTTTCGGTGGCGCACGAAATGGCTCGTGGTCCGCGGAAGAAAATATTTCTACCGCAAGCTATCGGGTCTGGGATTACAATGCCTTCCAAGTCAGGCGAATTTTATCCTGATGAACGTTAAATCCGAAGGCCGGGAGCTTTACCATTATCTCTTGAGACACGGACTGATCGTGCGGCCGATGGCGGCTTACGAACTTCCGGAATGGATCCGGGTCACGGTCGGACGCCGCAGCCAGAACGTGCAGCTGATTCGATTGTTGAAGACATATTTTAGCAAGAAAGCAGCTTAAATTGCGCAACGCTCAACAATTATGTTGTACTTTGTGCGTTGAGCGTTGAACCAAGGAGTTAAAATGATCATTGTTTTAAAGAAAACCGCGACGCCCCAGGAACTCGAGCATATTTGTCAAAAGGTCCGTGAGCTTGGGCTAACACCTCAGGTCTCTCGGGGGATCGAGCGGACCGTGATCGGCGTGATCGGGGACGAGGAAAAGCTTCAAGTGCAACCTCTGGAAGCTTTCCCCGGCGTCGAATCCGTCATGGCGATCTTGCGGCCGTATAAATTGGCCAGTCGGGATTATAAAGCCGAAAATACCGAGTTTGAAATGCGGGACGGTGTGAACGTTGGGGGCAAGAGGATCGTGGTCATGGCGGGGCCGTGTTCGGTGGAATGTTACGACTCGCTTTTGACGGTCGCAAAGTCCGTGAAAAAAGCCGGAGCGACGTTCCTCCGCGGGGGGGCTTTTAAACCGCGGACCTCGCCCTATTCCTTCCAAGGGCTGGGCGAGGAGGGATTAAAGTACCTGAAACAGGTGGCCGAGGAGGTCGGGATGCTCGTTGTGACGGAAGTCATGGACACCCGGCACGTAGAACTCGTTTCGCAATACGCGGACATGTTACAGATCGGTGCGCGCAACATGCAGAATTTCGAGCTCCTCAAGGAATGCGGGATGTCGAAAAAGCCGGTGCTTTTGAAGCGGGGCCTGAGCGCGACGGTCAAGGACCTTTTGATGTCGGCGGAATACCTTCTCTCCAAAGGAAATTTCAAGGTGATTCTCGGCGAGCGGGGGATCCGAACCTTTGAAACCTCGACGAGGAACACGCTCGACCTCAACGCGATCCCCGTGATCAAAAAGGAAACACACCTGCCGATCTTGGTGGACCCCTCGCACGGGACCGGGTACCGCGACTATGTGGCGGCCATGGCCATGGCGGGCGTAGCGGCCGGCTGCGACGGTTTGATGGTCGAGGTCCATGAGAATCCCGAGGAGGCAAAAAGCGACGGGGAGCAGTCGCTCTTGCCCGTTCAGTTCGAAGATATGATGCGCCGGGCCCGACTTGTTGCCCAGGCCGTGGGACGGGACATTTAAAAACGCGCAACGAAGGTACGCGCAACGTACAACGTAAGAGCTTAAAAACGAGTACATTGAGCGTTGTGTGTAGAACGTTGAGCTAGTTAAAATATCGGGTCCAGTTATGTTCAAAAAAATAGCGATTATCGGCTTAGGATTGATGGGCGGTTCTTTGGCCGCGGCCTGCCGGAAACGTTTTCCCCGGACGCGCATCGTCGGAATTACCCGTAATCCGAAGGCTCTCGCACTGGCGAAAAAGAAAAAATGGATCCATGAAGGCACGAGCGATGTTGCCGTAGGCGCCTCGGGCGCCGATGGGGTCGTTGTTTGCACCCCCGTAGGGACCTATCTTCCGATCCTTAAAAAGATCGACCGTATTTGCGAAAAATATGCGCTGGTGATGGACGTCGGGAGCGTCAAGGCGTCGGTCGCCGCGGAAGTGAACCGGGTGCAATGGAAGAACCTTTTTTTCGTCGGTTGCCATCCTATGGTTGGGTCCCATGACCGCGGGATCGAGGCGGCCAGTCCCGATCTGTACGACGGAGGGC
>JAHQRI010000068.1 GCA_019052695.1 Candidatus Omnitrophota bacterium | reverse complement strand
GTACGGGACAGTATAGACGGGAGCCGAACGACTTTCCAGAAAAAGGCTCCTGGAGGGAGCGCGCGGGAAGTCGTACCGTGATTTTGGAGCACGATCGAGAACCTCTGGCTTCCCTCATCGATTGACCCCGCTGCGAAACTAACATATAATGCAAGTTCAATTGTCACAAGTCGTTCATCCTCAAGGCATAAGGATATTCATCAGTGAATAGCTCAGACTATGGCCAACGGTTCCTGCCGAAAGACTCGCTGGAGGAGCTCCGGGTCGGTTTTCAAGAGGGGCGGAAGGTAAGGGTGGCGGGCCGGATCATGACGCGCCGCGAAATGGGAAAAAGCACCTTTTGCGACCTCAAAGACGGGTCGGGCCGGATGCAGATCTATGCCAAAAAAGACATCCTCGGGGATGACGGTTACAAGGCCTTCCGGGAACTTTCCCTTGGTGATATTGTCGGTCTCGAGGGCGAGCTGTTCACGTCTAAAACGGGTGAGCAGACCATCAAGGTCGAGAAATTCGAGCGGCTTTCCAAGATCGTACGCACCCTTCCTGAGAAGTGGCATGGTCTAAAGGACGTGGAGACCCGCTACCGCCAGCGTTATGTGGACCTGATCGCAAACGATGAAGTTCGGGCCACCTTTAGGACACGCAGCAGGATCATCCGCGAGATCCGGGCCTTTTTGGACGGGCAGGGATTCATGGAAGTGGAAACCCCGATGATGCAGGCGATCGCCGGAGGTGCTCGCGCGAAACCCTTCGTCACGCACCATCACGCGCTCCATGCCGATCTTTTTCTTCGCGTTGCGCCGGAACTTTATTTGAAACGGCTTCTCGTCGGTGGATTTGAAAAGGTATACGAGATCAACCGGAATTTTCGCAATGAGGGGATCTCGATCCGCCATAATCCGGAATTCACGATGCTGGAGCTCTATCAAGCCTATGCGGATTACACGGACATGATGGAGATCACGGAAGCCGTGATCCATCACCTGGTCGTGATGCTCTATGGCAAAGAAGAGATCCCGTACGGGGACAAGACCTTGAATTTTAAAAGGCCCTGGAAGCGGGTTTCTTTTTACGGAGCGCTTCAGGAAGCGACCGGCATGGACCTCCGGACATGCGACGTGCGGGATGCCGCTACAAAACTTCATGTAGAATTCTCGAAGGACATGGAAGACATCGATGTGCTCAACGAGATCTTCGGGGAAAAGGTCGAAAAAGACCTCTGGGAGCCGACGTTCGTTGTGGATTACCCGACGGTCATGACCCCGCTGGCGAAAGCCAAAGCCGAAGATCCCGCGCTGGTCTATCGCTTCGAGCTTTTTATTGCGAAAATGGAGGTTGCGAACGCGTTTTCGGAGCTCAATGATCCGGAGGTCCAGCGTCAGCGGCTAACGGAACAGAAGGAGATCATCGGGGAACACAAGGAGATTGACGAGGACTTTTTGACGGCATTGGAATATGCCATGCCGCCAGCCGGCGGTCTGGGGATCGGGATTGACCGTTTGGTCATGCTTCTGACGAACCAGGGTTCGATCCGTGATGTGATTCTGTTCCCGCAGCTCAGGCCGGAGAAGAAAGCGGCCCCGTCCGCAGCGGCCGGAGAGGAACCCGGGTCATGAGATTCGAACTTTTTATCGCGCACCGGCATCTGACGCGTCGCCGCAAAACGGGTTTTATTTCCCTGATCTCTCTCATCTCTGTCGGGGGAGTCGCTCTTGGTGTGATGGCCTTGATCGTGGTGCTCTCTGTGATGACCGGGTTCGATAATGAGTTGCAGCGTAAGATCGTGAGCGTTCAACCGCACCTCAGGATCGAAAAGACCGTTGTGTGGACCAACGGGGATTCCGACCTGCAGAAGGTCCGGGATTTAAAAATCCCCACTTTGAAGAGTCTGTCCCGGTTCATTGAAAAACAAGCGATTTTACGCACCGATCATGCCGCGCAGGGCGTGGTCGTTATGGGGGTGGACACGGAGAACGAGGATTTTTCTTTTTATCAGAAAAGTCTCGTATCCGGCACGTTAGGTTTTCAGGATTCTATGTACACCGAGACGAAACGGACCTGGTGGTTCAAGAAAAAGACCGAGGAGTCCCAGGTGCCGAGTCTGATCATCGGGGACATTCTGGCGTCCCGCCTGAAGGTCCAGGTCGGGGATGTCATTAATTTGATCACGCCTGAGTCCGAGGAGAAGAAAAACCCGTTCCTGCCCCTTCCCATGCATGTCAAAACGTGGCCGGTCCTGGTCCGGGGCATCTTCCACGTCGGCATGAACGATGCCGACTCAACGCTCGCGCTCATCAGTCTTAAAACGGCACAAAAATTCTATTTTATGGACGGCAAGATTTCGGGCCTGAGCCTTCGCTTCGACAAGTTGGATGATGCGGAAAAATGGAAATGGATCTTGGCGGGGGAATTCTCGAGCGAATATTACCTCGCGTCCTGGTACGACATGAACCAGAACTTTTTTCAGGCTCTCAAAGTGGAGAAGGCTATGGTCGGGATTCTGCTGTCGCTGATCATTGTGGTGGCGGCGTTCAACATCATTTCGACCCTGATCATGGTGGCGATGGAGAAAACGAAGGACATCGGTATTCTCCGGGCGCTGGGCGCGACCAAAGGCGCCGTTCGAAAAATTTTCCTTATTGAAGGCATGAGTTACGGTTTCTGGGGGATGGTCTTGGGGGTGACCTCGGGGGTCTTGATCTCTTTAAAGATCAACGCGATCGCGGATTTTCTCAAAGTGACTTTCGGGATCGAGGTTTTTCCGCGGGACATCTACATTTTTGACAGGATCCCCGCGGAGGTCCAGCCGCATGACGTCGTCGTCATCGCCTCGTTCGCGTTCATCATCGCGGTCCTGGCTGCCTTGTACCCGGCGCATCGGGCGGCGAGTTTGAAGCCGGTGGAGGCGCTTCGCTATGAATAATCCCGCGGAAGTCCCCTTGATCAGAGCCGTGGACGTTCACAAGGATTACGAAACTCCGGGCGGCAAACTCGAGATCTTGCGTTCCGTTCAACTCACCGTTCGCAAGGGAGAAATGGTCTTTATCACCGGAAAATCCGGATGCGGCAAATCGACCCTGCTCCATATTTTGGGAGGTTTGGACCGGCCGTCTCAAGGGAAGATCCTTTTTGAAGGAAGGGACCTGACCGCGATGTCGGAGGGGGAGTTGGCGAGGATCAGGAGCCGCCAGATGGGGTTTGTTTTTCAATTCTATCATCTCTTGCCCGAACTGACGGTCTACGAGAATGTGCTTTTGCCGACTTTGATCGCGGGACGGCCTAACAAGGAGTGGGTTAAAGAAGTATTGAAGCGGGTGCGGCTTTGGAACCGGAGGACGCATTACCCTTCCGAACTCTCCGGGGGTGAGCAGCAGCGGGTCGCGATCGCGAGGGCCTTGGTGAATCATCCTTCCGTGGTCTTGTGCGATGAACCGACCGGGAATCTCGACGAAGAGAACGCGGAAGCTATTATGGCGCTTTTGCACGAATTGAACGTCCAGCAGGGGCAGTCTTTTATCATCGTGACCCATGATGAAGAGTTAGCCGCGTCCCGGGGAGGCACTTACCGGCTTCATGAGGGTGTGGTGACCCTGACCCCCTCTTTTTTTCAGAGCCCGGAAACAAAGGTATCAGCTATCTAGAACGATCCAGTACAAGCAAGAGGAGATTCTCATGGAATCGCAAATTTATATCGACGGCAAATGGTATCCTAAAAGTGAAGCGAAGATCTCGGTTTTTGATCACGGACTGCTCTACGGGGACGGCGTGTTCGAGGGGATCCGGGCGTATCAGGGGCTTGTCTTCAAGCTCAAAGACCACTTGAAACGTCTTTGGGAATCAGCCCACACGATCATGCTGAAGGTCCCGATCGAGGTCGGTGATATGGAGTCCGCGGTCATCGAAACCCTGCGCCGGAATAAATTGAGTGATGCCTACATCCGGGTCGTGGTCACACGGGGGGTGGGGGACTTGGGCCTGTCTCCCTGGCTTTGCAGGAAGGCCACTGTCTTTATCATCGCGGACAAGATCTCGCTTTATCCCAAGAGCCTTTACCAAAAAGGCCTTGAGATCATCACCGTGCCGACGGTTCGCAATTTGCCTGAGGCCGTCAACCCTTCGATTAAAAGTTTAAATTATCTGAACAATATCATGGCGAAGATCGAGGCCAAGAACGGGGGGTGTATTGAGGCGCTGATGCTCAATCCTCAGGGGTACGTCGTCGAGTGCACGGGCGATAACGTTTTCATGGTCAAAAGGACGGGACAAGGGGGTGCTTTGAAGGATTTTAGGCTGCTCACCCCCCCAACCTATCTGGGGGCTTTGAAGGGGATCACCCGCCAGGCCATTCTTGAGATCGCGGAGAAGATAAAGTTGCCGTTCGAGGAGCGCGTGATCACGCGTCATGACCTTTTCAATGCGGACGAGGTCTTTTTGACAGGGACGGCGGCTGAGGTCATTCCGGTGGTGAAGATCGACGGCCGGAGCATTGGGCCTGGCCATCCGGGCAAAATCACCCACCTGCTCTTAAAACATTTTCATGAGCTGACCCACAAAGACGGCGTCCGTTACGCGCTTTGATCCCATAAAGAAAGGCATGGATGATTTGCAATATTTGCGGCAAAAAAGAAGCGACCGTTCATCTGACGGAGATTACCAACGGCCAGATGATCGAGGTGCATATCTGTGATTCCTGCGCAGCGGAGAAAGGCACCGAGTTTAAAACATATTTTAACTTCAGTGATCTTTTGTCGAACGTGCCGGGGCTTGGAGACCTGATCGCGTCCACGGGCAAAAAGGAGAGTTTGCTCTGCAAATCCTGCGGTATGCCTTATGAGGAATTCAGCAAGGACGGTCGCTTAGGCTGCCCTGGGTGTTACGACGCTTTCCGGAAGCCGCTCGGGGCCGTGATCAAGCAGGTCCAGCGGGCAGGGTTTCATGTGGGGAAGAAGCCTTCAAAGATCGCGAAGAACGTGCGTAATGTTCATGACCTTCGGAGGCTCCAGGAACGGCTCCGCAAAAGCGTTGAGACGGAGGCGTTTGAGGAGGCGGCCCTCTTGCGTGATGAGATCAAACAAATGGAAGACAAACTGAAAAAAGGAAAAAAAGGAAAGTGAGTGAGATCGACCGTTTTCTCGACCAACCCGTAGGTTGGCTCTGTGCCACAGGGCCCGAAAGTGACATTGTGATTAGTTCGAGATTGCGGCTTGCCCGGAACCTTGCCAATTTTCCTTTCCTCTCGCGGTTGACCGCCGCCCACCGGGCGGCGGTGATCCAGGAGGTCGAAAAAGCGGTCCGGCAGTCCAACTTTTTACAGCAGGCGTATTACTTTCCTTCCGAAAAACTTTCGGAACTTGACAAGCAGTTCCTCCTGGAGCGACATCTGGTCAGCAGGGAACACATGATGGAGGAGGGGCGGAACGCGGTCGCGATCACGCCGGATGAGATGGTGAGTCTGATGGTCATCGAAGAGGACCATCTTCGGCTCCAGACCTTTCAGTCCGGTCTGAACCTTGTGGAGGCCTGGAGGATCGCTGACGCGATCGATACCGAGATCGAAAAAAAAATCGACTACGCGTTTGATGCGAACATGGGATACTTGACGGCGTGTCCGACCAATGTCGGGACTGGCATCCGGGCGTCCTGCATGCTTCATCTGCCTAGTTTGGTGCTCACCAAGCAAGTCCATCGGGTTTTGCAGGCCTTGTCGAAACTTAATCTGGCGGTCCGGGGCCTCTATGGGGAGGGGACCCAGGCGACGGGTAACTTTTTTCAATTTTCGAACCAGATCACCCTGGGCCAACCGGAAGAGGAGATCATCAGTAATCTCGAGGGCGTGATCCGTCAGGTCATTTCCCATGAACGCGAGGCGCGCGGTTACCTTTGGAAAAAGAAAAAGAATAAAATGGAAGACCAGATCTGGAGGTCGCTTGCGATCCTGAAGGCGGCGCGCATGATTTCTTCCTCGGAAGCGATCCAATTATTGTCGCTTGTCCAGGCCGGGGTTGACCTGGAGGTGCTCGCGGGACAAGTCACGCACGCGGACCTGAACCGGCTTTTCCTTTGGATCCAGCCGGCCCATCTTCAAAAGATGGCGGGCAAGGAGCTGAGCGTGACGGAACGTGATGTCCGCCGCGCGGAACGGATCCGCGAATACTTTTCAAAAGTAACGCTGTAATACCTGGAGAACGGAGGGGACTTATGAAGAAGCTCGTCGTGATCGCGGGATTGATCTTTGGGTTGGCAGGGAACGCGATGGCCACGGAGGTGGTGGCATCGTCCCGTGTCGCTCAAGTTACCGTTTATGCCTCCAGCGCGTTCGTCACGCGTACAGCCCCCGTACAGGTCAAGACGGGGGACACGAGAGTGGTCTTCCCCGAGATCATCCCCGAGATTGACGAAGGGTCCTTGCGCGTTAAAGGACGCGGGAACGCGGGGGTCAAGCTTTTGGGGGCGCAGCTTCAACGGAAGTTCACCGAAGAAACGCCCGTCGAACGGATCGAGAGACTTCAAGAGGCGATCGAGGTCCTCGAAGATGAGAACGTGAAGTTCGGAAACGAACAGCGGGCCCTTGACGAAGAGAAGAAATACCTCGAGTCTGTGCGGCTTTTTGCAGGGGGAAAGATCCCCGAAGACCTTGTGACGAAAATGCCCACCACCCAGGACCTCGAAGCGGTCCGGCTCTATTTGGGTGAGAAGTTCAAGGAGAATCTGAACGCCCGGCAAGCGATCGACATCGCCGTGCGTAAAAACCTGAAGAAATTGGAAGCCTTGCGTCGCGAATTAAAGCAGATCTCGGGACCGGGGCAGAAAATGACGCGATCGATCATTATAGAAATTGAAGTGACCCGGGAAGGCTCTTTGGACCTGGAGGTCTCTTACCGCGTCCACGGGGCTTCTTGGGAAGCCCTCTACGATGCCCGTGCCGCCCTGGAACGCTCCCAAGTGGAGCTTATCGCCTACGGGATCGTACGGCAGAACACAGGCGAGGACTGGGAGGATGTCGAGATGAGCCTGTCCACCGCTCAAGTGACAGGGGGCGGGAACATGCCGGAGGCACAGTCGTGGTTCATCCGGCCCTATCAACCCCCGGTTCCCATCCCTTTATACAGTCGGCAGAAAGCCATTGCTGGGGCCGCGAGGAGCGAAATGAAAACCGAGATGGCCCAAGGAACCCCGGGCGTGGCTGACGCTATGATGATGGCTGCCGCTCCGCTCGAGGCTGAAAACGCTTATGCACAGACTGAATCCAAAGGGGTCTCCGTTGCGTATAAACTTTCCCGCAAGGTCACGGTCAGATCGGGGGGAGAGGATCACAAGCTTCCCATCTCCGCGCAAGACCTTGCCGCCCAATTCGAATATTCTGCCTACCCGCGCGTGACGACTTTGGCTTATTTAAGGAGCCGCGTGACGAACGACGAGGACCTGCAGCTCCTCGGCGGCCGCGTGAATGTTTTCCTCGAGGGGGACTTTGTGGGAACATCGCGTATTATGAACACAGCGCCCGGCCAAGAATTCGACCTCTACCTGGGGATCGATGAGAACGTGAAGGTGGAACGGGAGCTTCTGGAAAAAAAGAAGGACAACGTCCTGATCGGCGGTATTCCTTCGCCGACCATGAAAGAGACTTATAAATATAAAGTAACGGTCGAAAATTACAAGGCGGTTCGCAGCCGGGTCAACCTGTTCGAAGCCATGCCTGTTTCGGAGGATGAACGCATCAAGGTCAAGGTCTCCCAAGTTAGCGTGGAACCGGCGGACAAAGAATGGAAAGACCGGAAAGGGGTTTGGCGCTGGGACATCGCGTTGGAGCCTAAGACCAAACACGAGATTTTTTATACCTTCATGATAGAATACCCGCGAGATATGCGTGTCGAAGGTCTGGATTGGTTATAGCGATCTAATGGTTTTAAATTTGGAGGATCCCAATGTTCGATCGGTTTACGGAAAGAGCGCGTAAAGTCATCATCCTGGCGAAAGAAGAGGCCAAACGGTTCAACCACGATTACATCGGCACCGAACACATTTTGCTGGGTCTCATCAAGGAAGGTGAAAGCGTCGCGGCCGCGGTACTCCAAAACCTCGGATTGTCTTTGGATACCATTCGCCTCGAAGTTGAAAAACTCGTACAGTTCGGACCGAGCACGGTGGTGTCGGGGGACATTCCGTTCACACCGAAAGCAAAAAAAGTGATCGAGCTTGCGATGGATGAGGCCCGCCGCCTGGGTCACAATTACATCGGCACCGAGCATTTATTGCTCGGTCTGATCAAAGAGGGCGAGGGGGTAGCCAGCCACGTTCTGATGAATGTCGGCCTGGATCTGAACAAAGTGCGTGCAGAGGTGATCAAACTCCTCGGTTCCGCGAGCCCGAGTGGTGATCCGGGAGCTTCCCCCACGTCCATGGGAGGGCCGGGGGCCAAGACCAAAACCAAGACACCGGCCTTGGATGCGTTCGGGAGGGACCTTTCGCAGTTGGCGCGTGAAGGGAAGCTGGACCCGGTCGTGGGGCGCAATGACGAGATCGAACGTGTGATCCAGATCCTGGCGCGGCGCACGAAGAACAACCCGGTGCTTCTCGGGGAAGCGGGTGTGGGGAAGACCGCGATCGTGGAAGGGTTGGCCCAAAAGATCATCGCGGGGGACGTGCCCGAGATCCTGATCGACAAAAGGGTCGTGGTGCTGGACCTCGCATTAATGGTCGCAGGGACCAAATACCGCGGGCAGTTCGAGGAGCGTATCAAGGCCGTGATGGACGAGATCCGTCGGACCGATAACATCATGATCTTCATTGATGAATTGCACACGCTGGTGGGAGCAGGGGGTGCCGAAGGAGCCATTGACGCTTCCAACATCCTAAAGCCGTCTCTTGCGCGGGGGGAGATCCAATGCATCGGGGCGACGACGCTTGACGAATATCGTAAGTATATTGAAAAGGATGCGGCGTTAGCCCGCCGTTTTCAGACGGTTGTTGTGGACCCGCCCTCAGTGGACGACACCATCCAGATTCTCAAGGGACTTAGGGATAAATACGAGGCGCACCATCGTGTCAAGATCACGGATGCCGCTCTGGATGCTGCGGCTAAATTGTCCGACCGTTATATATCCGGGCGATTTTTACCGGATAAAGCCATTGATATTATCGATGAAGCGGCCTCCCGGGCACGTCTTTCCGTGACGACCATGCCGAAAGACCTCAAAAAGGTGGAAAGCGAGATTGAGGCCCTCCGTCGGGAAAAGGAATCCTCCATTAAGGCCCAGGATTTCGAGAAGGCCGCTCGGATGCGTGACGAAGAGCGCAAAGCCAAAGAAGAGCTCCAGCGCATGAAAAAAAGCTGGAAGGAATCCAAATCCGAGGTCGAGGTCCAGGTCACCGATGAGGATATCGCGTTCATTGTTTCAAAATGGACGGGGGTGCCTCTGGCCCGTTTGGAGGAGAAGGAGACCGCCCGGTTATTGAAAATGGAAGACGAAATGCATAAGAAAGTGATCGGGCAGGACGAGGCGATCCGAGCGATCGCCCATGCGGTCAGGCGGTCCCGCTCAGGGCTTCGCAACCCGCGTCGGCCCATCGGCGCATTTATTTTCCTTGGACCTACCGGGGTGGGGAAAACGCTCCTTGCCCGTGCGTTGGCGGAGTTCATGTTCGGGGACGAGGATTCGGTGATCGTTGTGGATTGCTCGGAGTACGGCGAAAAGTTCAACGTCTCCCGGTTGGTCGGAGCGCCCCCCGGTTATGTGGGGTACGAAGAGGGCGGGCAGCTGACCGAGAAGGTGCGGCGGCGGCCCTATTCAGTGGTGCTTCTCGATGAGATCGAAAAGGCGCACCCGGACGTTTTCAACATCCTCTTGCAGCTCATGGAGGAAGGACGCTTGACAGATTACTTCGTAAGCTCAGTGGATTTTCGAAATGCCGTCGTGATCATGACGTCGAGTGTCGGCGCTGGC
>JAHQRI010000067.1 GCA_019052695.1 Candidatus Omnitrophota bacterium | reverse complement strand
GGTCAACCGCCGAGTTGTTTTGAATGATCAGGACAAGGTCTCCCGGATCGAGATCCTCGACCGTGTCCGAAAAACGGAGACGGTTCTTCGCAAGGAGGATGACCGCTGGTTTTTGGAAGTTCCCGTCCGCTATCCGGCCGATGAAGCGGTCGTTGAAGGTGTCGAGATCGCGGCCCGTATGGCGTCCCGCCAACCGCGGCTGCGCGCAGAAAAGGATTGGGACGAGTACGGGCTCGCCCGGGCCGATCTTGAGGTCCGGATCGATGTTCCCAAACGTAAGGCAGAAACGCTTTTTATCGGAGCCCAGGCCCCGCTTGGCAACGCGGTCTTTGCCCGCTGGGATTTTGAGCGTGGTTATCTACTCCTGCAAGCCGAAATGATGCATGTCTTCGGCCAGAGTGTCTACAGCCTTCGCGAAAAGAGAGTATTTCGGACACCCCCCGAAGAAGTCCGTACCGTGTACATCGAAATGGGACCGAGAAGCTATCAATGGAAAAAACACGACGGACGGTGGTTCTGGATGGAACCGATCGCCAAGTTTGGGCGCGAGATGCCCCCGCAAAGTATGAACCGCGTGCTGACGGCGCTTCGTAATCTTTACGCGAAGAAATTCTTGGACGGTGATACGAGGTCCGGCTCGGAACTAGGTTTTTTCATCATTCACGACCGGATCAAGATTACTCCGGAATTCGGGAGTCCGGAAGTCCTTCATTTTGGGAACGAAGTACCTATGGAAAATGCTTACTACGGGTTCCGCGAAAACGAATCCACCGTATTCTTGATCGATCGTGGCAAAGTGATCGCTCTCATTGACCTTTTAAAACGGATCGAAAAAACTGATGGGGAAGAGCGGTCCGGGGAAACGGCAGTTGCCAGCCCCCGAACCTCTTTGACCGACGCACCGTTGACATCCTGAGCCCGTTTATGAGCTGCTTGCTTCGAATCCAAGATCTCAAAAAATCCATCCTTGAAACGGCAGTTGCCGCAGGAAAAGACCCCGAGAAGGTCCGGCTCGTGATCGTGACGAAGACCGTTGCACCGGACGGGGTCCGCGAGGCCTACGACGCGGGGGAAAGGGATTTCGGGGAGAACCGGGTGCAGGAGTGGCAAGAAAAAAAAGAAGCGCTACCCGCGGATATCCGTTGGCACCTGATCGGGCACCTGCAAACCAATAAGGTTAAATATGTCGTGGGCCATGTCGCCCTGATCCACTCACTTGACCGGCCGGAACTTGCGGCGGCCATTGACAAGCATGCGCGGGCGAAAGGCGTGAAGGAGGTAGCGTGCCTGCTTCAAGTCAACATGTCCCGCGAGGCAACGAAATCGGGTTGCGCTCGAGAGGACGTTGCGGCGCTCATGGACGCGGTCGCTGCCGCGCCTTCGATCGTGTTGAGAGGGATCATGACAATCGGGCCGCTGACCGAAGATGCCGGAAAGATCCGCGACTGCTTCCGGAGGACCGGAGAGCTTTTGGGGTGGCTTAAATCGAATTATTCCCGTTATCCTTGGGAGGTCCTGTCCATGGGGATGTCCGGCGATTATAAGATTGCGATTGAAGAAGGCGCGAATATGCTTAGAATCGGGTCTTTGATCTTTCCGCGGACCTTGGTTTGACGGTCAGAAAAAGGCAATATGATCCACCACAAGATTGGATTAGTGGGTGTTGGGAACATGGGGACGGCCATCCTTGAGGGCGTCCTGAGGGACCAGATCGTTCTACCTTCCCGGATCTGGGTTTACGATAAGATCCCGGCGAAGGCGGCCTCCTTCGCACGCAGGACGGGGGTGCACAAAGCGGGATCTCTTGAAGCCCTTTTCCGAAATACCGACATGATCATTCTGGCGATGAAGCCTCAGGACCTTGTTGCATGCGCTACGGAGGGCCGTAGATTTTTGAAGCCGGGTCATATTTTGATCTCGATCCTTGCCGGGACGGGGACTGCGGGCATTTGCAAGGTATTTGGCCGCAAGGTCCCGGTGGTTCGCGCGATGCCGAACCTGGGCGCGAAGGTCGGCGAATCCATGACCGTAATTTGCGGGACGGACCGGAAGCTCCTCTCCCGGGCCCGCACGCTTTTTTTAGGATGTGGAAAGGTCCTTTGCCTTCCTGAGGCCCGGTTCGATCTGGTGACGGCGTTAAGCGGCAGCGGGCCGGCCTATTTTTTTTATTTAATGGAACTGCTCGAAGATTTTGGCGTGCGGCACGGGCTATCGCGGGAAGTGGCCGCGGTGCTGGCGGTCCAGACGGGCGCGGGCGCGTTAGCGCTCGCGAAGTTCTCGGACGTCCCTCCCTCCGTGTTGCGGGAACGTGTGACCTCGAAAAAAGGAACGACCGAAGCGGCGCTCAGGGTTTTAAAACAAAAGGGTTTTGACGTGATCTTTTCGCAAGGAGTTCGGGCCGCCATGGACCGGAGTCGCGAGCTTCGGCAACGGAAAATTCACTGATCAAGGAGCGTTATGTTCATTATTGGGATTATATTTCAGGCATTGGCGATGTTGGTCAACGGCATTTGCACGATCCTTTACTGGCTTCTTTTCGCCCGGATCCTTCTTTCTTGGTTTCCCGTGGATCCGTATTCAAACATTGTCCAGTTCCTGCGTCAGGTTACGGACCCTCTTTTAGAACCGTTCCGTCGCATCCCGTTGCGTCTCGGGATGTTGGACCTGACGCCGCTCCTTGTCTTTTTCGCGCTTTACCTCACGAATCAGGTCCTCGTGGCCGTTTTGTTAAGGATCGCCTATCAATTCCAATAAGGAGTAGATCTCATGCCGATGAAATTTTTCCATAAGAAAAGACCCAGCACCATGGACCGGATCGACAAATGCCTCGCGTTCATCCGTCAACGGACGTCGTTCAGCCCGGAGATCGCCTTGATTCTTGGCACCGGTCTCGGGAATCTTGCCAAGCGCGTCAAAGAGGAAAAATCTTTTGTCTACCGGGACCTCCCTTACTTTCCGGAAACTACCGTCGCGTCCCACAGCGGGAAACTGATCCTCGGGGAACTCGCCGGAAAAAAGGTCGCGGTGATGGAAGGCCGTTACCATTATTATGAAGGGTACCCGCTTGAGGAAGTGACGTTCCCGGTCCGCGTGTTGCGACAGCTCGGCGCCAAGATCCTGGTGGTCTCTAACGCGGCGGGCGGGTTGAATCCGGGGTACCGTAAAGGAGGGATCGTCTTGATCACGGACCACATCAATTTCATGGGCGTCAATCCGCTCGTAGGACCGAACGAGGACAGGTTAGGCCCGCGGTTCCCGGACATGTGCGAACCGTATTCGAAACGCCTTTTGGAGCTGACGGGTCAAGCGGCGAAGGACATTCAAGCGCAGTTGAGCCGCGGGGTCTACCTCGGTGTGACAGGCCCTTGTCTCGAAACGCGCGCCGAATACCGTATGATGCGGAATTGGGGCGCGGACCTTGTCGGAATGTCCACTGTGCCCGAGGTGATCGTGGCGACGCACATGGGCATGGAGGTGCTCGGACTCAGTGTGGTAACGGACACCTGCGATCCGGACCACCTCGAACCTTGCGATATTGAGGAGATCATCAAGACCGCGAACGAGGCTGGACCAAAACTGGACAAACTGATCAACGCCGCCATCGCGAAATTCTAAAGGCGTGCAACGGTCAACGTTCAACGCACAAGGAAGGGTTTTTGTGTTGTGTGTTGCGTTATGCGTGTTGCACGGGAGCACATGACCCAAGAAAAGAGCTACAAAGACACACTAAATTTGCCGCGGACGTCTTTTCCCATGAAAGCGAACCTCGCCCAGCGCGAGCCGGAGATGCTCAAGGTCTGGGAGCGCGACAGGGTGTATGCGTGGATCCGCGAGGGAGCGGCCGGCCGGCCCAAATATGTGTTGCATGACGGACCGCCCTACGCGAACGGCCACATCCACATCGGTCACGCCCTGAACAAGGTCCTCAAGGACCTGATCGTCAAGTTCCAGACAATGCGCGGTCACGACGCCTTTTACGTCCCGGGATGGGATTGCCATGGTCTGCCGATCGAGCATCAGTGCCTTAAGGACATGGGGAAGCGAAAGGAAGAGGTCGAAAGGGTACCTTTCCGCAAGGAGGCACGCCGTTACGCCGAGAAATTCGTCCGGATCCAGCGCGAGGAATTCAAGCGCCTCGGCATTTTTGCGGAATGGGACGATCCGTACCTGACCATGAATTACGGTTACCAGGCCGCGATCGCCGCATCCTTCATCGAACTGTACGAAAAAGGATACATTGAACAGCGGCTTAAGCCCGTGCCGTGGTGCTTTGAATGCGAGACGGCCCTGGCGGATGCCGAACTCGAATACGAAGACAAAGTCTCCGGCTCCGTTTACGTTAAATTCCCCGTCGATGCCGAGACGCTCCGTGCCAGGATCGGTACGGCCGCCTACGGCAAGTGCGCGGGACGTCCGGTCTTTCTTTTGGTCTGGACGACAACACCCTGGACGCTTCCCGCGAACGTTGGCGTGGCCTTGCATCCCGAACTGCGTTATTCCTTTTTGGATGCCGGCTCGGAAGTTTGGTGTCTTGCGGACGCCAGAGTGCCTTTCCTTCATGCCCTGAACTTTAGGCCGCCCCCGAACGAAAGCATTGTCAGTCTGGAAGGGAAAAAACTGGAGGGGCTCGAATATGCCCATCCTTTCCTTTCGCGGAAGGGTCGCGCGATCCTTGCGGACTACGTGTCCAGCGAAGATGGAACGGGGATCGTTCATATCGCCCCCGGCCACGGCGAGGAGGACTATAAATATGGCCACTTGGACAACGGGCTTGAGATCCTTTCCCCGGTGGACCCGCGGGGCAGGTTCACGGCCGAATTCGACGCCTGTCAGGGCGAGCACGTTTTCAAAGCGAACCCGAAGATCACCGGCATCCTGAAAGAAAAGAGACTGCTTTTACACGAGGCCGAGCACGCGCATTCCTACCCCCATTGCTGGCGATGTAAGAAGCCGATCCTTTTCCGGGCCACGACCCAGTGGTTCATGAAGATCGATCACCAGGACCTGCGCAAGCGGATGCGGGAAGCTATTGACCACAAGATCTGCTTTGTACCGGACTGGGGGAAGAACCGCATTGCCGGGATGGTCGAGACGCGTCCCGAGTGGTGTTTGTCGCGTCAACGGTACTGGGGCGTGCCGATTCCAGTCGTGCGTTGCACGAACTGCGCGGGCGTTCATTTTGTGAAAGAATCCAAAATGAGGATCCTCGAGCTCTTCGAGAAAGAGGGGGCGGACGCCTGGTTCGCTCGCCGCGCCGAGGAATTTTTACCGGAGGGCTTCCGCTGCCCTCGCTGTCAAGGGACCGCCTTTGATAAAGAAACGGACATCATTGACGTTTGGTTCGATTCGGGGGTCAGCCACCAATCGGTGTTGCGTCGACGTCCGGGGCTCCGGTATCCCGCGGACCTTTATCTGGAAGGCTCCGACCAGCATCGCGGTTGGTTCCAGAGTTCGCTGACGACGGCGATCGCGCTCGAAGGACAAACTCCTTTCAAGAGGGTCCTGACCCACGGGTTCGTCATGGACGGACAGGGGAAAAAGATGTCCAAGTCTGCCGGGAACGTCGTGACGCCTCAGGAAGTGATGAAAGAATTCGGGGCGGACGTCCTGCGTTTGTGGGTGGCTTCTTGCGATTATCAGTTCGATGTCCGGCTTTCGAACGAGATCCTCAAGCAACTGGTGGACACCTATCGCAAGATCCGGAACACGTTCCGGTACCTTTTGTCCAATCTCTACGATTTTGACGTGATGCGGCACCGCGTTCCTATTGAAAAGTTGCATCCCTTGGATCGCTGGGCGATCGTCAAGGCGGACAGGCTGGTCCGTACGGTGACGGATCTCTACGAACATTTCGAATTCCACCAGATCTACCGGGAGATCTATGATTTTTGCGTGTCGGACCTGAGCGCTTATTATTTGGATGCCTTGAAAGATACCCTTTATACCGCAGCCGCGGATGCCTGGCTGCGGCGGTCGGCTCAGAGCGCGCTTCATACCATCCTAGAACGGCTTGTGAAACTTGTGGCGCCAATCCTTCCGTTCACCGCCGATGAGGTCTGGAGGGTTTATCCGCTTGAATCCGGGGTGGGGACGGTCCACGCGAGCGCTTGGCCGTTGTGTGGGGAAGAGCAGTTTTCACAGGAATTCGTGGAATGGGAACATATCCGGGAGATCCGGGATGCGATCACCCCTTTTCTCGAAAAACAGCGGGAGCAAAAAAAGATCGGTTCGGGGCTCGAGGCTAAGGTCATCTTCAGTGTAGAAGATCCGAAATCGGCCGAAATACTACATAGATATGAGAAAGAACTTGCTCGGGTGCTGGTCGTTTCTCAGGTTTCAATCGCGACGGAGGTTCCGGCAGGTCTGGAGGTCTCCGAGAGCGTATCCGCGGTCTTCCAGACGAAGCTAAGGCTCCACGTTGGGGTGACGAAGGCAGAGGGATCGAAATGCGTGCGCTGCTGGAACTATTCCGCGTCCGTGGGGAATGACTCGGAGCACCCGGCGCTCTGTCCGAAATGTGTCGAAGCTTTCCGGGGCTCCTAGCGCTCATCCGCGGGAGGGACGTGGTCCATTGAAAAAAGCCGCTTTTTTTTACATGAGGACGCCGCGGTCTGTCCTCAAAAGGACTTTGGTCGGACTGATCCTGTTTGCTTTAGGGGCGTTGGCCGCCTATGCGTTCCCTTTCCTTCTACCTTCCCACGTCGCGCGTGCTTGGGGGCACCACCCCCTCACCCCGATCTTTGTCATCACCTTCATTTTTCTGCTCGCTTACAAACCGATCGAGCGCTATGTGAAACAATTCCTGGAGAGGTATTTCTTCCACAGGAAAAGTTTCGCCCAGATCACGCTCATGGACCTTGCAGATGAATTGTCGGTAAACCTTGACTTGCAAGAGTTGGCCAACCTGGTCGTCAATACCTTCGGGGAAGTCATGCGTCTTAAGACCGTCGCGTTGCTCGTCCCGGAGGCGGTTCAGAACCATTTCGAGGTCGCTTCGGCCTATGGATGGCCGATCTCCGCCTCCAAGCGGGTCCGGCTCCCGGCGGATGCGCCGTTGCTTAAATTAGTCTATCAGAACGGACCTCATACCTTGGTGCGGGGGCTTTTGCTCCAGGCGCTTTCTTGGCAGGAGGCGAACGCGCTTTCCCGGGACTTTGACACGCTTCGGGCGGGTTGGGTCATGCCGCTTTTCGTGAAAGGGGAGCTCTCGGGGCTGATCGCTTTCGGGGCGCAGTCTCCCGACACCCTTTTTGATCAATCTGATTTCCATTTCTTCCGTCAATTCGCGGCTGGGGTGGCCAAAAGCGTGCATAACGCTTTGGTGGTCCAAAGGCTCCGACAGCGCAATTTGGAACTCCAGGATTTCCAGTCCCAGCGGATCCAGAAGACGAAATTGAACGCGATCGAAAAGCTCGCGGCGGGGATCGCACACGAGATCCATAACCCCCTAGCGATCATCTCGGGCAAGGCCCAGGTCCTTTTGATGCAAAGGGGTCCCAACAAGCTCGAGCAGAACGTTCAGGAAACCCTTAGCTCCATAGTGAAGCAAACCCAGAAAGCGGCCGATATCACCAGAAAGCTATTGCTGTATTCCCAGGGCTCGCGGGGTCCCCAGGAGTGGGTCTGCCTGGAGAAGGTCCTGGATGAGACCCTGGCCCTGTTAGCGTATCAAGCTTCGCTGGAACGGATCGAGATCATCAAGCAGTGCGAAGCGGAGGTTCCGAGTTTCCGCGCGAACATCCAGGAAATAAGGGAAGTATTTTTGAATCTGCTCCTCAACGCCGTGGAGGCCGTGGAAACGCAGGGGAAGATCCGGATCGAAATAAAGCACCGTCGCGACGAGGCGATCATCGAGATCCGTTGCGCGGACACCGGGAAAGGCATTCCTGCGGAACACGCAGACAAGGTCTTTGACCCGTTTTACACCACGCGCCACGAAGCCGTCGGGCTTGGGCTTTTTGTGACGAGGCAGATCGTTCACCGCTACGGGGGCGCCATTCGTGTGGAAAGCCAGGCGGGCGAGGGGAGTCTCTTCATCATTCAGCTGCCGTGTGCTGTTGAAAGGACCCAAGCGCAAGCGCTCGTGGCGCGAGAGGACGTTGCGGTCACCGCGAAGGCGGGGCAATGACCCTGGGGGCGAATCGTCGTTCAGGAAAATAATAATCCGGGAGGGGGTATCATGATCAAAAAGATGTTGATCGTTGATGACGAGGTGGAGATCTGCGAGTTCCTGAAGTCTTTTTTTGAAGATCGTGAGTTCAAGGTCATGACCGGACAATCGGGTCAGGAGGCGGTTGACAAGGCGGCATCGTTCCAACCGGACGTGATCCTGCTGGATATCCAGATGCCGGGTATGGATGGGCTGAAGGCTTTGAAAAAGATCAAAGAGGCCCACCCGAAGATAAAGGTGATCATGGTGACCGCCGTCGAGACCCAAGATAAGATCGAAGAGGCCATGCGCTGCGGCGCGGACAATTACATCACGAAACCTTTAAGTTTAGAGTACCTGGAAAAGGACGTCCGGGACAAGGTCGACTTTTTTGCGAACAACGTCTAGAGGACGGTGGGTCGTGCGCGTGGCGCGGCCATAACACAGACGAACAGTTTCTAGAAAGGATGATTCCAAGCCCTTATGCCACAAGCGAGGCCGGACCCCCTCGGGGCCCCCAAGATCGATTATCAAGACGTCCTCCGTGACGTGGCACGGAGCATGGTCCGGCTTAAGCGGCCGGAACGCCTGCTCCGGCTCATCACCCGCTTCATTGACCGCCATTTCGGCCTAAATCACACGGCGATCCTGATCCAGGACACGAAAAAGGGGCACTATATTTTCATGAACTCGCACGGCGTTAAAAAGCTTCCCGCCGGGTTGGTCAAATTCGATAGCAATCACCCGCTCATCCAATGGTTCGGAGGAACCGGAAGGAGGCTCCCCTTCCAGAAGGATTTCCTTTTCCTCACGGATGTGAAAAAAATGCTGACGCGGGCGGAGTTCCGATTAGCTGCGAATTCAAAAGCGAACCAGTTGACCCGCATCCAAAAGGCCATGCAAAGTCTGAGCATTGAGCTCGTGATTCCCGGATACTTCAAGGAAACGCTTGTCGGCCTTCTGATGCTGGGCCGGTGTGCCAATGGCCGCTCTTTCACGAAACAAGAGGTCTCATTCTTCCAGACGCTTGCGAATGACTGCTCCATGGCCGTTAAGACAGCGGAATACAACCAAAACCTCGTTGTGCAGAACCAAGAACTCGAAAAACGCCTGAAGACGATCGAAGCGCTGCGTCACAAGGAGCAACGCACTTATTATGAGATCATGCGCTCGCTCGCCGAAGAGGTCCACGCCAAAGAGCCGAATATTTACGGGCATGTTTCTGAAGTCGAACGTTTGGGGCTCATGACCGCTCGAGAAATGGGCATGGAACTGACGGGGCCGAACAAGGATGTCCTCGCGGCAGCGCTGATCTTGCATGACGTCGGGAAGATCGGGATCCCGGACTGTATTTTGTCCAAACCGGGGGCCTTGACGGAGGATGAGTGGAAGGTGATGAAAACGCATGTCGAAAAAGGGGCGAAGATCCTGGAACCGCTGTCCGATTTTAAAAGAGTTCGGGAGATCATCCTGGCGCACCATGAGCGCTACGACGGCGGTGGTTATCCCCGGGGACTCCGGGGCGAAGAGATCCCGATCGAGGCCCGCATTTTAAGCGTCGTCGATAGTTTCCATGCGATCATTTCAAGTCGATGTTACCGGGAGGGGCGAAGCATCGAAGAGGCCTTCCAGGAGTTGATGAATGGTTCCGGATCCCAGTTCGATCCCGTGGTCGTGGACAGTTTTATCCGGGTCATGAAGCGGGAAATTCAAAGAAAAGGTACCGGGAACCCCTCCGTCACCGCTTAACAAAAAACGATTCGGGCCCAGTTAGCGCTTGCCTCCTCGTAGGGGCATCGGTATAATACCGCCTCAATTTCTAAAGGAAGGGTTGTTCGGTCCATGAAGAAAACAAGAAAGACCGTGAGAAAAGCGCAGAGAAAAACGCGGAAGCCGTCGCGGGACGCCCGCCCGGAGAAGGCCCGGCGTCTTTCTAAAGCGGATCTGAATTTTTTTAAGAACCTGCTTTTGGAGCTTCGCAAAAAGATCGTCAACAACCTCAAGCAGATCGAGGGTGAGACCCTTAACACCTCCCAGCGGGACGCTTCTGGCGACCTCTCGGGCTACAGC
>JAHQRI010000066.1 GCA_019052695.1 Candidatus Omnitrophota bacterium | reverse complement strand
TAAGGACGTCGGCGTTCTGGACCGAGTAATTCGCATAATGCGTTCCGTGCATCCCCAGCATTCTCAGAGAAGCATCGTGGGTCTCGGGGAAAGCGCCCAGACCCAAAATGGTGGTCGTAACGGGGATCCCCGTTTTCTTGACCAGTTCCACGACCTCTTTTTCGGCGCCCGAAATGATCGCGCCGCCGCCCACGTAGAGACAAGGCTGCCGGCTGGCCTGAATGAGCGCGGCAGCCTTCCGGACCTGTTCCGCGACGCCGGGCGCTTCCACGTCCGGTCGGTAGCTCCGGATGAATACCCGCTTCGGCCACACGAAACGCGTTACCGCACGGCTCACGTCCACCGGGAAATCGATCAGGACGGGCCCCGGTTTACCGGTCGTCGCGATATGAAAGGCTTCGCGGACGATCCGCGCGATGTCGCGGACGTCCTTGATCAAAAAATTGTGCTTCGTAATAGGACGCGTGATCCCCACGATGTCGACTTCCTGGAACGCGTCGCTCCCGATCGCGCGCGTCACGACCTGTCCGGTGATGCAAATAACGGGGACCGAGTCCATATAGGCGGTCGCGAGCCCGGTCACGGTGTTCGTCGCGGCGGGTCCTGAGGTCACGATGCAGACCCCGGGGCGACCGGAGGCCCGGGCGTACCCGTCCGCCATGTGCGTTGCGCCCTGCTCGTGCTTGGTCAGAATGAGCTTGATCTTCGAGTCATAAAGAACGTCGTAAGTAGGCAGGATCACCCCGCCTGGAAGACCGAAAACGTGCTTCACCCCTTCCAGTTCAAGACATTTGACTAAGATCTGCGCTCCCGTAAGCTTCATGCATCCCTCTTTCCTAAACCGTAAAGAACTCCCGCAAGCCCTTTTTGAAACGCCCCTTCCATCCCTGATGGCGTTTGGCGACCTCAGCGATCCAACTCTGACTCGCTTCTTCGAGCCAATCGTAAGCCGTCTTTTTGAACTCGAGATCATCCAACGTTTGCTCCGTAGGGTATTCGGTCAAATAGAGCCAATACCCCTTTTTTTGGAGTTTGTCGAACCACGCCTGATTCCGCGCTCGCGTGTCGCTGCCGGCCTTCAACGCAATGAAGAACGGCACCTGCATCACGGCATCCGAAGACAGCGTGATCAATTGAGAGAATGGTCCGTCCCACGCTTCGCCGAACAACGCGACCCCGGTGAATTCCTGCGGGTACTTGGTCGCGAGATAGGCCGCATAGTGGGCCCCAGAATTTCTTCCCATGATGTAAATACGCTTCTTGTTAATGGGAAAACGGTCCACGATGTCTTTTTTGACCTCGATAAGCCACCGGTCCAACTCATAGGGCGTGTCCCCCGGCTTCGGCCAAAGCACGTTCGGCGCTAAGATAAAAATACTTTTTCTCTGCGCGAGCCCCGTCAAATAATCGATCTGCTCCTGTGTCTTGATCGATTCCGCGGGAGCGATCAGGATCAAGGAATACAACCGGTCCGTCTTGTAATCCCTGGGCGCATAAAGGAAGACCGGGTACTTGTAATCGCTGACCTGAATGACCCCGGAAGGGTTCGGCGTCGGGGTCAAGATCTCCTCCGAAACCGCCGGCACCGTTTCGGCTTGGGTCGTGTCCTGAACAGAGTGCTGCAACGCGACCGGAGGTTGTGTCTCCTGAATCGGTGGGACCCCAAGTTCCGGAACGGTCGCCACCGGAACTTCCGGGACTTGAGGAACCGAGAGCTTCTGAACAGCTTCAGGTTGAATTTCCGGGATCTGCGTCATCGCGGGTTCCGGGACATCTCCGGGCTGAACTTCAGGGACCTGCGGGATCACAGGTTCTTGAACGATCACGGGTTGTGGCTCAGGGACTTGGGGAACAGCGTGTTGCGGAACGCCGACATTCCAAGGCTCCGTGACCTGCGGAACCGCATGTTGCACGACCCCCGATGACTGGACCTCAACCGTTTGAGGGGCCAAGGTCGGCTGGACCATTTCGTCCGGTCCTTCCATGACCTGCTCGATCACGGACTCCTCGGGAACCGCAGCCCCGGGATCTTCGTTAAATTCCTGAAGCTCCGCCGCGGCACCCTCGACGGCATCCTCGAACATAGCTTCGCCGTTCTCAGCAAAAACGGGTGAGGCAAATAGCATCAAACAGATCAGCCCTTTGATGAAAATATTGCAACAGCGATTATTTTTCATTAGATACCTCTACTCTTCCGGGGGTGGAAAGTGACGTAACTCTATGAAATCAAAGAGGTTGTTATTATAGCGATAAGATCGGGATTGTCAATTGAAGGCAGGCCCCCGTTCCGCAAAAAACATTTTGGGGACCATCTCGATCCTTTTTTTTCTAAGTTCTTATCTTAAGTGGACTTAGAAGAGAGTTTGGGTTTTGCGGGAGACTTCGCACTTTCCGTTTTTCCGGGCTCAGCGATCGTTGGAGCCGATCCCGACGCGTCAATGCCGGGCGTCTGCGGGGCGACCGCCGCCGTGTGCTGCGCCTCGGTCGTCGCGCCGGCTTCCCGCACAGGTCTTTTCTGCGTGATCAATTCATAGACGATCTCGCCGGGCTTGACGAACCCTAACTCTTCGCGGATCACCTTCTCGAGATACGCCACATCCGTTTGCAAGAGATTGCGCTCGGTGGCTAGCGCTTTGATCTGCGCGTCGATCTCCGCGATCTTCTGGGTCAGTTTTTCCTCTTCAAGCTTCAGCTCCCGGTACCGCGAAAAGGAAGGGACGTAGATCCAGGCCAGGACCAAGAGCAGGACGATCCCGACCGCCAAAACGAAAAAGAATTTTTTCAGCATGACCGGGTCAGAAGCTGCTGCGCGGCATAAACGGCCTTAGAACCCAGCGCCTCTTCGATCCTGAGAAGGCGGTTGTACTTCGCCATCCGGTCCGTGCGTGAGGTCGAACCCGTCTTGATCTGGCCGGTACCGAGGGCCACGGCCAAGTCGGCGATGGTCGTGTCCTCCGTCTCACCGCTGCGGTGGCTCATGACCGCGGTGTAATGATGCTGCTGGGCCATGCGGACCGCCTGGATGGTCTCGGTCAACGTGCCGATCTGATTGACCTTGATCAGGATGGAATTCCCGATCCCCGACTCGATCCCGCGCGTCAAACGCTGGGTATTGGTCACGAAAAGGTCGTCCCCCACAAGCTGGGTGTTCTTACCGAGCCGGTCGGTCAGTTTCCTCCAGCCGTCCCAATCGTCCTCGGCGAGACCGTCCTCGATCGAAAAAATGGGGTACTGGGCGCAAAGTTCGGCATAGAATTCCACCATGTCTTCGGCGCTCTTGACCTGCTGCGCTTCGGCGCAGAGGACGTACTTCCCGGGGTTCACGTTCCCGCCGAACTTGTCCTTCCCGAAAAAGCTCGAGCTCGCGGGATCGAGCGCGATCTTCACGTCGGTCCCGGGATTGTAACCGGCCTTCGTGATGGCTTCCATGATCACGTCCAACGCTTCGCGGTTGGAGCGGAGGTTCGGCGCGAACCCGCCTTCATCTCCGACCGAGGTCGAAAGTTTTTTGTCATGCAGGATCTTTTTGAGGTTATGGAAGACCTCCGCCCCCATGCGGAGCGCGTCCGAGAACGTGGCGGCCCCGAACGGCATGATCATGAACTCCTGGAGGTCGACGTTATTGTCCGCGTGCACGCCCCCGTTCACGATGTTCATCATGGGCACGGGCAACAGATGGGCCTCCGTGCTCCCGATATATTCGTAAAGCGGAATGCCGCGGGAACTGGAGACCGCGCGGGCGCAAGCCATCGAGACCCCGAGGATCGCGTTCGCCCCGAGCCGGGACTTGTTCGGCGTCCCGTCAAGGTTGATCATCAACCTATCGATGTCCTCCTGCTTGGCCGCGTCCTTGCCTCTCAAAACCTTTTGGATCTCTTCATTCACGTTAGCGACTGCCTTCAGCACGCCTTTCCCGAGATACCGGGCCTTGTCCCCGTCCCGGAGTTCGACGGCTTCATGTTCTCCCGTAGAAGCGCCGCTGGGGACGGCCGCGCGTCCGACGATGCCGTCGCGCAATTTGACGTCCACCTCGATGGTGGGATTGCCGCGGGAATCCAGGATCTCGCGGGCATGGACTTTTTCAATGATGGCTCGTGTCATGGGATCACTCCTTTTTGATGGCGGGGGGACATCCCCCCGGGAACGGATCAAAACCGGTTTAGGACGACTTGGCGATTATAACAAATCCTCGCGGGGTGTCCACAGGTTCGGCCCCGGTTTAGGGTGCCGTCTCATTCTTTCAACGGCGGCGCCGCGGCCTTTCCGGACAGTACAAGCCTCACCGCTTCGGGATAGATCTCGTATTCCACACTGTGGACGCGGGCCTCAAGCGATTCGAGCGTGTCCCCGGGAAGGACCGGGACCTTTCGCTGGAGAATGATCTTCCCGGTGTCCACCCCACAATCCACAAAATGGACCGTGACACCCGTTTCCCTGACCCCGGCGTCCCAGGCGTCCTTGATCGCATGAGCTCCGGGAAAGGCCGGCAACAGCGCGGGATGGATATTGATGATCCGTCCCCAGTGTTTCTTGACGAACCCCTCCGTCAGCACGCGCATGAACCCGGCCAACACGATGAGATCGACTTTATGAAGTTCAAGGCATTGGGTCAAGGCCTCGTCGAACGCTTCGCGCGTCGCGTGATCTTTGTGAGAAACGACCGCCGTCGGCACTTTAAGGTCCCTTGCCCGCTCGAGTGCCCTGGCCTCGGGTTTGTTGGAGATCACGACCGCGACCTCCGCCTTAAGCGCCCCTTCCTGGACCTTGCGGACAAGATGGGCCATATTGGTCCCGCTCCCCGAAACAAGAAAAGCCAGCCGTTTCATCATGGAACCTCCCGCGGCAACACGGGCTTGCGGCCCTTGCCCGATACCAGTACGACCATTTCGCCTTTGCGCGGCTTACCGCTCATCTCCCGGACCAAGGCGGAGAGACCGCCCCTCAAGACCTCTTCGAATTTTTTGGTCATTTCTCTCGCGACGGCCGCCTCCCGGTCCCCGAAGACCCCCTGCATGTCCTGAAGCGTACGGAGGACCCGGAACGGCGATTCAAAAAAGATCAGCGTCTCCTCCCGTTCCGCCAGCGCCTCCAGCTCGCGACGCCGCCGTTCCCCTTTATTCGACAAAAAACCCAGGAAACAAAAACTGTCCGTGGGAAGCCCGCTCAAGACCAGCGCCGTCATCACCGCTGAAGGGCCGGGGAGAACTTCCAGCGGCAATTTTTCCCGCAGAACGGCATTCACGATCTGGAACCCGGGGTCCGACACGAGAGGCATCCCGCCGTCCGACACGAGCGCCACGCGCTGGCCCTGCCTCAAAAACCGCAAAACCTCATCCCGCCTCTGAACCGCGCTGTGTTCGTGGTAGCTCAAAAGCGGTTTCCGGATCTCGTAATGACGCAGAAGCGTTTGGGTCCGGCGGGTGTCCTCACACAGGATCACGTCGGCTTGTTTCAAAACATCGAGGGCCCGCAGCGTCAGGTCCGCGAGATTGCCGATCGGTGTCGGGACGATGCTCAGCATGGCGTTTCAGCGGTCACGCTCGAGCACGTAGTCCGCGAGTTGCTCGAGGCTTGTTCGAAAAACGGAGGGCGGAAAGACCCGAAGCTCCCGGTGGGCCCTCACGACAAAATCCCGGGCCTTGTCCCGGGCGTAGTCCAAAGCACCGTGCCCGCGAAGCAGCGCCAGCAACGGTGCGAACCTTTGTTTGTTGCCGGTGTCCCGCAATAAACGGACCGCCTCGGAGCGGTCCTCCGAAGCCAGGAGACGGATCACGGGGAGCGTGTAAACCCCCTCCTCCAGGTCCCCGCCAAGGCATTTCCCGAACTCTTGCTCTTTCCCTTCAAAATCCAAACAATCATCGGTCAACTGGAACGCCATGCCAAAAAAGGTCCCGAAACGGTCGAGCGCCCCGAGAGGTTCCGGGTCCATCCCCCGCACCAGGGCCCCGGTCTGGAGCGCGCACGCCAAAAGCGAGGCCGTCTTTTTGCGAATGATCTCAAGGCAGACGGTTTCGGTCAGGTCGGTATTGTTCTTTTCGTTAAGCTCCTGGATCTCCCCGTCACAGATCTCTCCGGCGGTCCGGAGAAAAAGAGGGATGATCTTTTCGTTGCCGTAACGGAAGATCGTGCCCATGGCGCGGTCATGGAAAAAATCCCCCATGAGGACCGCGGTCTGAGGCCCCCATTTCACGTTCAGGGTGGGGATCCCGCGCCGCATCCGTGCCGAATCGATGATGTCATCGTGGATGAGGGTCGCGGCATGGAAGATCTCGCAGGCGGCCCCGAGGTGAAGCAGGCTCGTCTCCTGTTTTTCCGGGTCCCCGGCCCTCCTCCCGTTCCAGGACCCCGCCAATCCTCCTCCCAGAAAGACCAGCGCCGGGCGGAGGAATTTCCCGTTCTTCGAGAAAAAGTAGCGGACGATGTCCCGGATCTGAAGGTTCGGGGTCAAGAGCGCCTGTTCGATCAGCCCGGGGACCTTCCGGAGCGGTTCCCGGACCGGCGCGTAAATGTCATCTAAAGTCATTAGGGTGGTCATGATCGGGGGTATTATAACAAAACTCGCCGGGCCGTTTAAAAAAAACGCTGTTCACTCCAGGGTCCGCGCGAGGTCCAGGAACCGGTCCAGCGAAAGCTCCTCTCCACGCACCCGGACAGAAAGACCGAGGGTCTCGAAAGTCCGAGCAAGATCTTCGCGGGCGATCCGCGTCCTGTAGTGGTGGGCCAGAAGCGCAAGAAGCGTCTTCCGCCTTTGGCCGAACGCGACGCGGAGGATCTCCATGAGTTTTGCCGGATCCCCGGCACGCTCCGCCCCGGGATACGGCCGGAAACGGAAGGACACGACCCGCGACATCACTTGCGGCCGCGGCAGGAAACAGGAGGGCGACACGTCAAAAAGAAAGCGGGGCTCCCCGTAGAAAAGGCCCGTAACGCTCAGGCGGCTGTAGTCTTCATCCCCCGCCTTTGCCAAAAGCCGTGCGGCGACTTCTTTTTGAAGCATCAGCACGGCCCGGGAAAAAACCTTAGCGTGATCGATCAGATGAAAAAGGATCGGCGTGCTGATGTAATAGGGAAGATTCCCGAGCACCTTGACGGGACTTCCCCGTTTCCAACCCGTCACAAGGGCCGTGAGATCGCCTTGAAGGATGTCCCCCTGTACCAGCGTGAAATTTTCGCCGTATTCCGGGACAAGTTCCCGGGACAACACTTCCGAGAACCGGGCGTCCTTCTCGACCGCGAGGACCGGGTGACCGCGTTCCAGAACTTCCCGGGTCACGGCACCGAGACCCGGCCCGATCTCGAGCACGGCTTCCCCCGGCCGCAGCTCGAGGGCGTCCACGGTCTTGCGGATGATGTTCGGGTCCAGTAAAAGGTGCTGGCCGAGATGGCCGCGGACGCGGAGGTTGTACTTCTTCAAAAGCTCAATTTGAGTGGGCATAGCGGGTGAGCGCGAGGTCCCGGGCCAGCCGGAGCGCCGCGCGCATCGAGGAAGGGTCGGCCTTTCCCCCGTAAGCGATATCGAAGGCCGTCCCGTGATCGGGCGAGGTCCGGACATAGGGTAGCCCGAGGGTCATGTTCACACCCTCATGGAAAGCGACCATTTTGAACGGACCAAGCGCCTGGTCGTGGTACATGCTGATCACGGCGTCATAGTGACCCGCGTAGGCGGCGTGAAAAAGCTGGTCCGCCGAAAAAGGCCCGGTCGCGTTCACCCCCCGTCGTTTGGCCCGCCGGACCGCGGGGGCGATCTTTCGATCTTCTTCTTCGCCCGTTTCCCGGCCGTGCGGATTCAAGGCGCAGACCGCGATGCGGGGTTTTTTGATCCCGCACCCCCGCCTCAACACGGCGTCGGTCATGAGGATCTTTTTGAAGACGTTCGGCGCGGTCAGCAGGGAGCTGACTTTTCGGAGCGGCACGTGGATCGTCGCGAGCGTCACTTTGAGCCGGGAACTCAAGAACATCATCGCAAAATCCTTGACCCGTGACCGCGAAGCGAAATATTCCGTGTGGCCGATGAACGACGGGTCCGCGAGCCGGACCGCGGCTTTGTTCACCGGGGCTGTTACGATCGCGTTGACAATCCCGCGTTCCGCAAGGCCGGCCGTTTTTTCGAGGACCGCCAAGGCCATCGCCCCGTTCACGCCGTCGATCTTCCCGGTCCGGAACCGGCCCCCCTTCGGGATCTCCCCGGAAATATCCCAAAAATAAGAGAACCCGCCTTTCAGTGTTTCACCGTCCGAATCGCGAACATCCCTTAAGCTCACGGAAAGGCCGCACCGCTCCCGCACGCGCTCGAACGGCTCCCGCACCCCCACCACTAAAAAAGCGCAGGACGGCCCCGGCTTTTCTTTCAGGAGGGTCTTCACGATGATCTCGGGCCCGATACCGCCCGGATCGCCCATGGTGATGGCAATAACGGGGACGCGTTTCACCGGATGGAAATGTAAGCGGTACGCTTGAGGCTTTGCATCCATTCTTGGAACCGCTCGTTGCTCTTCTGCTGGAAAAGATAACCCGCGATCTGCTCCCGCGTCTCCTCCAGCGTCCGGGTCCTGGAGGACTCCTTGTCCTCGACGCGGAAGATATGGTACCCGATGGGAGTTTCGACGATCCCCGTAAGCTCCCCGATCGGCGTTTTGAACACCGCCTCGTCCACGGATTCGATCATCCCCCCGCGGTCGATCCACTCCCCCAGACCGCCCTGTTTGGCACGGCCGTCCTCGGAAGCCCCCTGGACCATCCGCTCAAAATCCTGCCCTTCGAAAAGTTTTCGCTGCAATTCCGCGATCCTCATTTTGGCCCTCTCGTCCGGGATCCCTTTGTCCCGGGCATCCTGGCTTTTCTTGATCGTGAGGGAACGCACCTTAACCCGGTCCTTGATGACGAATTTCTCGGGATTCTCCTTGTAAAAATTCTCGATCTCCAAGGGGGACACGATCACCCGGGAGCGGATCTCGCGGTCATGGAGTTCCCGGACCATGGCCTGCTTGCGAAGCTTTTCCCGCAGGTCCTTGAGCGTCATACCTTCCCGTTCGAGGATCAGCTCCAATTCGTCGGGCCTTTCGAGCTGCTGCTTGAATTTCTGGACTTCCTTGTCCAGGTCGCTTTCCGTCACCATGATCTGCTGCTTGACGGCTTCCTGGTAGACCAGTTTGTCTTCGATCAGCTGGTTCAGTAATTTCTGGCGCGCGTCCTGGACCATGCTCGCAAGCTCGTCGCCGGTGTACTGCTGGCTGTAGTCCTCGTAAAGCGGCCTCAAAAAGGCATCGAGCTCCGCCTGGGTGATCACCTCATCGTTGACCACGGCAACCACCCGGTCCAAAAGTTCCTCGGGGGCCGCCTGGGCGATAGAAATCCCTGTGAAAAATATTAAAAAAATGCCGATGGCTTTTTTCATAGGAGGGTTATTATACGGGTTAACGTCTCAAATGTCATCGGATGGTATCAGGGCACCGATGCGGGGCTCCGTGCCGCTCGGTAGTCCGTTAAGGCCCAAGGGCTTAGGGATCGTTAAGTTGGTTCAATTGTTGTAGCGAGCGGCTAGACATACCACTTTTTAGGCGTTATAATTTGATTGTTAGTGATAGCGTGTTTTTGTCGGAAGATAAAAAAATATGCTAAAAATGGCTCCGTACAGAACGTCTAAAAAAAGGCCTTCACGCCTGGAACATCCTCTTTTTTTTGAGGTCTTCGGCCTGATTCTATTTTTAGGCCTTTCCCTTCTTCCCCCGAGCGCATACGCCAACAACTTGTCGATCTCGAACGTGAGCCTCAAAGATTGCAACGTGACTTCAGACACCATCAACGTCGAATTCGACGTTTCCTGGGAGAATGCCTGGAAAGACGAGATCAATAACGACGCGGTCTGGGTCTTCATCAAATATTCCAAGGATGGGGGGACCACCTGGTACCACGCCTCAATCACTTCCGCCTCATATACGCCGACCGGGGCAAGTATCACGGTCGCAAGCGACTACAAAGGCGTCTTCATCCAGCCGGCGAATTACGGTTCGGGCACACAAAGTTACACCGACGTGAAGCTCTCCTGGGCCTACGGCCTCGACGAGGTCTCGGACGCCGAGGTGGTCCACTCCACGAATTCGAAAGTCAAAGTGTTCGGGATCGAAATGGTCTACATCCCTGCCGGTGGTTTTTACGCGGGCGACACCTCATCGACCTCCACGTTAAAGCAGGGAAGTTCCGACACAAAACCCTGGTTCATCCCGAACGAGAACGCGATCCACTGCACCAACGTCACTTCGGGGGGGTATTACTACGTGACCGACGGTCAGGCTCACG
>JAHQRI010000065.1 GCA_019052695.1 Candidatus Omnitrophota bacterium | reverse complement strand
CCCTTAAGGCCTCAATGACCTTTGCCTGAGGATAAGTGACGGGAGTGCATCCGAGCGGGAGAATCGCGACTACGAAAAGGCCGAGCCCGAGAACGGGAACGCGGGAACGGGTGAACAACTGCTCCCTGAAAAAAAGAAGACCCCGGAGGAGCGATCCCGGGACACCGTCCTTCGTTGAAGAGCAAATAGACCGGGAACCCAAACGTCAACCCTTCGGCGGCAAAAGCCCCTGGGAAGCGCTGAACCTGCGAGGGTTGATCTTTCCGTGCTCAGCAAAAATGGCCTCGATCTCATCGTAATCCAGTTCCTGTTTGGCCATCAGCTCGCGGGCGAACCGCTCAAAAAGATCTTTTTCCTTCAAAAGCAAGGCTTCGACCTCGGTCATGCAACTTTTCAGGATCTTATCGACATCCTGATTCAGCCTCGATTTCAGGTCTTCAGACAAAAATTCGGGATTGACCGTGTAATCCCCGACCCACTCTGAAGGCCCCATACCGAACTTCCAGACCATAGCGTTCGCGATCGCTGAGGCCTGGTAAAAATCGCTCCCCGGACCTCCTCCGACCCCCGTAGTCGTGGTCCCGAACTTGATCCGCTCCGCGACATAACTGGACACACAAACCTTGATCTGGGCGAGAAGACTTTCTCTGTCCTGACTGTGCCACTCCTCCATGGGCGTGGGATGCACGACACCCAGTGACGATTTCCGGGGGATGATGGACGCCTTGAACACGTCGTTACGCGGGTGCAAAAGGTAGGTCACGATCAAGTGACCCGTCTCGTGGTAAGCGGTCATTTCCCTCTCCCGGTCGTTGACCGAAAGCTTTTGTTTCATCCCCAACTCGATCCGCTCAATGGCCTCCGAAATGTCCTTCAGCGTCACCGCGTCGCGTTTGTTGCGGGTGGCGATGAGCGCGGACTCCTTGACGATGTTCTCGATCTCGGCCGGAGACTTATCGACCGCCTTCCGGGCTAGGCGTTTGCAATCAATGGAAGCTTCATATTTCACTTTGCTGAGATAATATTTGAAAAGCGCCTCCCGCCCTTCCAAACTGGGTTTTCGGATGTAGACCTTCCGGTCAAAACGTCCGGGACGAAGCAGGGCCGCGTCTAAAACGTCTTCGGCGGCGTTCGTGGCCCCGATCACAATGATATTCTCCTGACGTCCGGAAAGTCCGTCCATTTCCACCAAAAGCTGATTCTGGGTATTGTTCGTCTCGGCCCCGCCGAACTGGTTAAAAACACGGCGATGTCCGATCGCATCCAATTCGTCGACGAACACCACGCACCCTCCAAAGCCATAAGCCAGGCGCTGTGCCTTCTTAAAAAGCTGGCGCATACGGCTCGACCCCACCCCGACGAACACCTCGTTGAATTCGCTCGCGGCCATGGAAAGGAACGGAAGACCCGCCTCGGTCGCGATCGCTTTGGCCAGATAGGTCTTGCCGCACCCGGGGGGTCCCATCATAAGGATCCCGCGCAGGATCTTTCCCCCGATCTTCTTAAGCCTCACATGGTCTTTGATCAGCTGGACGACTTCCCAGCACTCGTCTTTGGCTTCATCGATGCCGATGACGTCCGAGAAACGGACGTTGACCTGATTGGCCTTGATGTTCTTTTTATCAAGTTTCGCGAACCCCCCCCGGAAAATGTACATGTAGAGGTAAACGAAGATCACCGAGTTCAAAATGACCATCAGGATCTGGAGCGGTAACTGGGCGAGGGTGATGTTCCGGTAATAACTTTCCAGCGACGCCATCCCGATAAAAGAAAAGGTCACGAGCGCGATAAAACAGATCGCGATCGTTATTTTGACCCAGTGGTCCATCCAGAACAATTTCCAGCGGCGGATCTTATTCATAGATCAAAGACTCTCCTTGACTCTTCCGAGTCTTATTTTGCCTTAACTTGAATGAAAACAGAGACTTACGCTTATCGCCTCCCCCCAAAATACTGGAACCCCTGAATTTTAAACCCGGGCCCTGGAGGCGCATAAACGGGGCACATTATAGCTTTAAGGGGCTTGGAGTGATAGGACTTTTTGTGGACCCAGAGAGCCCGGGAACACTCACCACCAATAATCGTCGTTCGCTCCCGCATCCGAGGGAGCCGGAACATCCTCGATCACCTCATTGCCGTCCTCGGATGAGGCACCTTCGTGGGCAACCCCCATGACTTCAAGGGGCCGTTCTCCGGAGGCAGCGGGAGATTCTTGAGCGGGTTGCTCCTCCCACCAATCCGATAGCCCCGAAGGTTCGCGCACGACCCTCTCCACACCCGCGGCGGTGTCTTCCTCCTTATCGAAGGGAGGGTCGATGAAAAAGGTGTCGTTCGGGTTGTACCTGACGGAATACGACGAGGGTCCTTTGACTCCGTCCTTTTCTTCTTCCATTTTTTGCTGGAACGATATCCCGTCGGTTTGAGCGTTACGGATAGGATCGTCCGAACGCCGGATGGCCCCGCTATGGACCACCGCCAATCCGCTCACCAGAATAAAAATAAGGATTCGTTTACGCATGGTATAAGGATACCCGATTCCGGTCCGTCCTGCAATCCGGGACCTTGGACCCGCCCTAAGGGATCCCAATATTATTCCAGGTACTTTTTAAGATACTTTCCCGTATAGGACGGACCACATGACAAGAGCCCCTCGAGAGGCCCCTGGTAGAGGACCTTCCCCCCTTGATCCCCCCCTTCAGGGCCGAGGTCGATGACATGATCGGCCAGACTGATCAGGCCCATATGATGTTCGATCACCAGAAGCGAATGCCCTCGTTCCAGGATCTCGTCGAAAGCTTTCACAAGATGGCCGATATCATCCTCATGGAGCCCGGTCGTCGGCTCATCCAGCAAATAAAGGGTCGGTGCCCTCCTATGAGAGGAAAGTTCGAAAGCGAGTTTCAACCGCTGGGCCTCCCCTCCCGACAGGGTGAGGGTGGGTTGCCCGAGACGGAGGTACCCCAAACCGATCCTTTGGAGGATCGAAAGTTTCTGGACGAACCGCCGGTGATGTCCAAAAAAATCCAGCGCCTCATCCACGGTCATCGCGAGCACCGCGTCGATATTTTTGCCGTTGTACTCGACCTCCAAGACCTCAGGTTTAAAACGTTTTCCGTGACAAGCCTCGCAAGGCACCAAGATGTCCGCCAGAAATTGCATCTCCACCTTCACGCTCCCGTCGCCCTTGCAGACGGGGCAGCGGCCTTGATCGACGTTAAAGGAAAAGTGCCCCACGTCAAAACCCTCTCGCCTGGCATCCGCCGTGGCCGCGAACATCCTCCGGACTTCGTCAAAGGCCTTGAGGTAAGTAGCGGGATTGGACCGCGGAGAGCGGCCGAGCGGGGATTGGTCGATCAAAACCATGTCCGTCAGGTGTTCGAATCCCGAGATCCTTTTGATCGACCCGAGCTCTTCCTGCGAGACCGGGCGCCCTTTGGACTTGAGGAAATGGTGGTAGAGGACCTCATAAAGCAGCGTGCTCTTTCCTGAACCTGAAACCCCGGTTAAAACCGTGAAGCCGCCCAGCGGGATATCCACGTTGATATTTTTGAGATTGTGGGCTTTCGCGCCCCGGATCGTGATCTTCCCGGCACGGCTTCCGACGCTCCTCGCGGTCCGCTTGAGCATGCGTTTGCCCGTCAAATAGGCCCCCGTGACCGAGCCCGGGAAAGCCTTTAAGGCCTCGACGGCACCCTGGAAAATCAGCTCCCCGCCCTTCGCACCCCCTTGCGGTCCGAGATCAATGACACAATCGGCAGCGCTGATCATGGTCCGGTCGTGTTCGACCACCACGACGGTGTTCCCGAGGTCACGAAGCTTTTTCAGAAGGTCGATGAGCATCTGGTTGTCCCTCTCATGAAGCCCGATGCTCGGTTCATCCAGAACGTAGAGCGTATCGACCAGGGCGGAGCCCAGGGAGCTGGCCAAATGGATGCGTTCGATCTCACCCCCCGAGAGGGTCCGGGACATGCGGTCCAACGTCAAGTAACCCAAACCGACATCACGGAGAAAACGCACCCGGCCGAGCATCTCCGCGAGGACCGGTTCGATCTTTTCTTTCTCCCCCGGATCGAACTCCAGCGATCCGAGAAAATGCAGGAGCGATTCAATGCTGAGAGCCTGGACCTCCGCGATATGCTTTCCCCCGACCAGCACATTCAGGGCCTCGGGTTTCAACCGGGTCGCACCGCAGTCCCGGCAAGGCACATAACCCCGATACCGGTTGAGGAAGATCCTGACATGCATTTTATAGAGCTTCTTGCCCAGGTAGTCGAAAAAATCCTGGACACTCGTGTAATCATCCCCCTCCAGCCCGCGAAGGATCCATTGCCGGTGTTCTTTTTTAAGTTGATCCCACGGCGTCCGGGTCGGAATACGTTTCCGCTCGCAAAAATCGATCAACTGACCTTTTTCCCAACGCGTACTGGCCTTGGTCCACGGTTCAATAGCCCCATCGCGGATCGACCTGTGAGGATCGGGCACGACGAGGTCCCAGTCGATCGTGATCACCCGCCCGAACCCCTGGCAGGTCGGGCAAGCACCCAGAGGGCTGTTAAAAGAAAAAAGATTGGGGACGGGCCTCGTAAAGGACCGGTCACAGGTAGAGCACCGCAGATCCTCCGAGAACCGGAACAGCTTCCCCGAGATCCAGATCTGGACGACGCCGCGGCCGAGACGGAAGGCCTGCTCCAGGGAATCGGTCATGCGTTCCTTGACGGCCTCTCCGACCTGAAGGCGATCCACGCTCACGACGAGAGCGTCCGCACCGGTCCTCTGCCGCAGGAGTGTTCCCGAAGGGACCCATGCCCCTTTCAAATAAAATTCACTGAAACCTTGCCGTTCCAGTTCTTCGAGGTTTTCGCGAAAGTAGCGGGCCCCCTTTTTCCCGAGAGGGACCGAGAAACCGATGCGAACGTCCTTCCCGTTGGCTTCGTGGAGCAGACGTGCCGCGACCTTAGGAGGATCGAAGGTTTCAACCGCCCGGCGACATCCCGGGCAAAAAACGCGACCTATTCGGGCAAATACCAAACGGAGGTAGTCGTTGATCTCGGTCTGGGTCCCGACCGTGGAACGGGCGTTGCTGATAACATTTTTGGCCTGAATGGATAAGGCCGGAGGGATCCCCGTCGCCGTCTCAAGGTCAGGTTTCGGCATCCGTTCCAGGAACTGCCTCGCATAGGCGGAAACGGACTCGATGTAGCGGCGCTGACCTTCGGCATAGAGGGTGTCAAAGGCGAGGGAAGACTTCCCGGAACCCGAAACCCCCGTGATCACATAGAGCTGACGGTGGGGCAACGTCAGGCAGAGGTTTTTCAGATTGTGGGTCTTTGCCCCACGAAGAACGATCGCATCCAAGACGGACTACTTGCTGACCTCGCGCCCCAATCGCTCTCCGATGGCCTCAAGAAGTTTATCGCCCCCCGGCACATGCTGGCTCTTGGGAAGGATCGACACGGAAGTTGTTTTGAGGTCCTCCCGTTTAATGACAAAAGTGATCACGCGAAGATCCGCGTCATCAAAATTGCTGTAGTTGGTATTGCGGACCCCGATGATGCCCTTCGCCATTTCCGTCTGTTCAAGGTCCCAATCGGGCTGGGCGTTCAGCGCTTCCAAAGTACGGAGATAGGTCAGGTCATAGGGCAACGGATAGACCAGGGTCTCATCGTTGGGCGGTAGGACCTTGGACACCGTATTACAACCCGCCAGTACGAGCCCCAAAACAAGAACACAAAAAAATCTGCCGTGCTGCCTCATATGCCCCCCTTGACCTTATCAGGTTTTTGAAGATCGCCTAAAAACATCTTTTCACAAAACCACCGGACGGCCGCACACCCTCCGGCCGAATGCGTGTGCCCTTTAAAATTTTCCGGTCATACGGACGAACGGCCCTTGGCTCCGGAAACTATTGGTGTCGCGCAGGTCATCGCTAAAGTCCGTGAAATTGTACCCTATTCCGAGCCGTACGTATTCATAAAATTCACGGTCGATCTCGACCAAGGCCCCGTGCTTCAAGGTGTCCAGAGAGGCCGATTGCCAAAGGATACGGTACTCCACCGCCAAGTCCCATTTGCGCGTCACGTGAAAATTGATCCTATTGGCCGAGAGGAATGTGTTCCCCGCCACCGCCGTGTTGGATGACGTGTTGACGATCGAGCGTTTGAACGCAACTTTTTCAACAAGCCCGAAATAACGGTTAAGATCGTAGGCGATGTCCGCGGACACGATGTGGGCGGCCTGGTCAAAACGGTAGTTGTCGTAATAACCCGTATTGTACTGCTCCTCGCTCCCGAGGTCCCTGAGGTAGGTGTAACGCGCAAGCAGGTTCAATTTGTCGTTGCAAACGGGCCGGTACGCGATCCCGTTGCTCAGCTCAAGAAAGGTCGCCGGGTTGTTCCCCGGGTCCATCTCCCGAGAGTCTCCATAATTGAAATAGGAAAGGAAACTCATATCTTCGTTGATCTTGTACTGCAGGGAGTTCCGGGTGACGATCTGGGCCATTTTGGGGGCGTCCTGGTCCCTGCGGAATTCGATGTGGGTGCGGGCCCGGAACTTTTTACCGTCCGCGTACCCGATGTGACCGCCGACCGTGTTATACGTATTGGCCCGCGCGAGCGCGTCCCGTGCCGCCAAGTCGAGAAGCCTCGTCGTGGAACCCGTCAGGTGACGGCGTTCGAAGGTGGTCCCAAAATCCCAGCGGTCCCCCGCCCGTCCTTCGTACCCCAGGATGTCCGCGAACCCGTCCACTCCGCGGTAGGACGAATACTCGCGTTCCGAATACATCCGCGACCTTTCGCTGAGCGAAAAAGAATTCCCGATGGCCGTCGTCAGGACCTTATCCCCGATCCCGCGATCAAAGGAGCGAAGATTCGCGTAAGACCGGGCGCCGCCCGCGTGTTGTTTCTCAAAACCAAAATAAGTGGAATCGCCCAAGGGCCCGAACATTTGCTCCAAATAAGCGAACAGGTCCTGGATCACTTCATAGCGAACGCCGCCTCCGAACTGATGATCGCTTTTCCCGCCGAGGGTCGTCTGGACCTTGACGTACGGCAACAACCGGTCGTTGATGTGGTACCCCAACTTTCCGGTCACGCCGTGATCAAAAGGGACTTGATTGATCAAGGCCGGTAAAAGGGTGTCAGGGCTTTCGACTTCATGCAGATTACGGCGTTGGTATTCTATTTCCGCCAAGTATTTCCCGTCGTCATATGCTAGTTGAGCCGTGTGGGATTGCTGTTCCGTGTACGCGGCCTGGCTCCCAGTGATGTCGAGAGGCATCAACTCCGAAACGACCCCGCTGTCATCGTACCGGTAACGCGCGGAGAGGCTGTCCGTGAACTTGTAGCGGCTCGAGACCCCGAATTTTTTGAGGCCTTCCTGGCTTCGCATGTACCCGTTCGAGAAACCCGGGTCGACCTCCTGGACATACCCGCTCACATCCCAATTCTTCACAGGCTTGGACTCAGCCTTGATCATGTAAGCGCTGCTGCGCTGTTTCGTGTGGCGTCCTCGCAGGGGGCTGAGGTCCGCGTAACTGATGCCCCCGTCGTAAGAGACCGAATCGCCGGTCTGCACCCCCGCCGTTTCCGCGTATTCCGCCGTCAGCTTGGTGTTACGCCCAAAGCGGATCATGGCATCAACCCCGCGCATGTCATAGTCCCCGCCATTCCGTTTTTCTTCGACCGCCGTCGCCCCGACCCTGAAATGGTCCCCCACGTCGGTGTAGCCACGGATCCCGCGGTTGGGAATATCGCTTTGGTCCGTTCCCGGATCATATTCGTAATCCACGATCAGATAAACCGGATTGCCGTCCATGATGTCGACAGAGGTCAACGTATCGGTAGCGGTCACAGAAGAAAGGGGACGGCTCAAAAGGATGCGGCCCTGTTCATAATTGATCTCGTAATCTTGGCCCTCTTGAAGGTCGTAACTGGCAATGGCCATATCTTGGATCTTGTCGCGGACCTCCACACGAATCTTTTCGCTGCCTTCGATGATGTTGCGGTTCCGCGTGTAGTAAAGCGATCCGCCCGTGGAGTAAAGTTCGTTGTGATCGGCCAGGTGGTCAGCATCGGCGGTAAAAAGCTTGAAGCCACGTTTAGGGTCCCCGTAGACCGTACTTTCCACCGTATCAAAATTGACCTTCAAGCCGGAAAGCGTGCGGTTGTAGGTCGCGAGTTCCGTGTCCGTGAAGCCCGTCTTGAAACTCCCCCACTTCGCGTAGGAACGGTCCATCTCGACGAGAACATAAAGCCGTTCGGCCGTGTCATGGGCTTCGTAATCCCGCGTGGAAGCGTCACCGTAAATGGGATAATAGTCGTTTGGATTGAGGTTCGTGAACAACGCAGACCGACGGTCCGACGTATCGTAGTGGGACTTGACGAGGAACTTCCCCTTGAGCTTGCCCTTCAGAAAATAGGAGAACCGCCCGTCCTGACGAAAGCCGTCACGATAGGCCTCAGAGTCGGCCGCCTCCATGGCGCCCTCCGCCCAGTTATGGCCGAGTTGCTGTTCCCCCAAAGCGACCATAAAGAACGTACTGTCTTTCACGGTGATCTTTTTGTTAAAGGAGGTGCTTTCCCCGGAAGGAGTGATCGCGGCAATATTCACGACATGTTCCCCGGCCTCCACGAAGAACTCTTTCTGGAACATGCCATTCGCCTGGTCTACGGACACCGGGGTATCATTGATCTTGATCGTATTCTGAGGCTGGGTCTTTCCCTGGACCCGGATGAGCGGCTTCGCCACAAGCGGGATGCTCTGCTTGCCGTCCTTGAACAGGTTGAAATCGCCCACGGGGGGGATCTCGGGGTGATAGTTCTTTTCGGCCTTGGGATCGAGCTTGGAGTACACCTCGAAGAATTTCAAGGGGGTCCAATCCTCCCGGTTCCTGGAATCACGGACCTTGAGCTGGTAAGAATAAATCCCGGGAGAGATCAAGAGCCCCGCTTCGGTCATTCCGGACCAGAGCACCTCCGCCGGAGGTTGCCCCACCCCAAAACCGGTCCAAACGGGTTTGCCCGCCTCATCACGGATCTCCAGGCTCCACTTCTTGATGAAGGACCCGTAATTCATGTCGAACAAAAAGATCGGTTCCTTTTCCAGAACCCCCACACCCAATTTGACGACGTTCGGCTCCATGTGAACGTCAAGCGTCGGACGGGAAACATCGACCGCTTGCGTGACCATGACCATCAGGTCTTTTTTGAAATTCTCGGGGATGCCGGAAGGCGGCAACAAGACCGCGAAGTTGGCTTTGTTCATGATGCCGGGCGTGGTTCTGACAAGGTAGGCTTCTTCCGTCACGAACTTCGTGCCTTCGGGCAAGCTGTGACCGTCGATCTTGACCACATGCCTCCCCGGTTCGACCCCCGGGATATGATAGCGGCCGTGCTCATCCGTCACGATGCCGATCCCCTCTTCCGTATAAAGGCGGACCCACGGAACGCCGAGCTCCCCGCATTCTTGAACCCCGTTCTCGTTGGTGTCGTTGAAGACCTTGCCAATGATCGTCCCCTGTTCAAAGACCGGATCGGACTGGACCAGGAACTGCACGGTCGCCTTCTCGGAAAGGTCCCTTCCGTCCGTGACGGTCGCCTCCATGGAGTACTCATGCCCAATCTGGACCCCGCTCGTTACAAGCGTCACGAACGACACGTTCGACCGCCGCCCCGGCTCCAAGGTCCCGAGGGAAACGATCAGCGAGCCTTCCCGGAACGCCACCGCATTCCCGTCCATCCGGATCGATTTATCAGCGTAATCGAACCCGTGCGGGAACTTGATGCGGAGTTCTGCGTTCGTCAACGTGTTCCCGGATGCGTTGTTAAAATGCGCGTTGATCCCCACCGCATCCCCCTTTGCGACGTTCCGTTTGGAAGCGGACAAGGCCAACTTCGCGGGGCTCACTTCGGCAATCGCTTTATCAAAAATGACGCTCCCAACAACACCTCCCTGAGACTCCAGAACGAAAACGACGCGTTCGGTCCCCTCCGGGGCAATCCCCTCGGCCGTAAAATTTACGTAGCCGCCTCCCCAGGGGGCGGTCCCTCCATTGGCATAAGCCGACGTCACCTCAGAGATCTCGGTATCACTTCCGTCTTCGTTTATTTTTTTGAATTCGATCTTCACCCTGCCACCCCACGCCCCGGGAGGAACATTCGATTCCGCAAGCGCGCTGAACGTCACCATCTGCCCTTCACGAACGTTGTCTTTGACCTGGAAGGTGAACTGCCCCGCCCCGTTATCGATCCATAAAGCATACTGCCCGTCGGGCACGTCACTGAACCCCATGCCGGTGACCATTGCATTTTCCAAACGGGTGGCCCCGGTCGTGGAATCCCAGTTGGCGCCGGAAACGTTT
>JAHQRI010000064.1 GCA_019052695.1 Candidatus Omnitrophota bacterium | reverse complement strand
TCTTTTCGTGCTTCACGAATCTCGAAAGCACTGAAAGAATCATTTTCGCGATCTTTAACTACTTAAACACTGTTTGGAAGGAAAATCCCTTGAAGCAATTTACACAATTTATTTGACGTTACCCATCTTTCAAATCATCTTAAGCTATTTAAAACAAATAAGTTACAATTAACGCTTCAATGAAAAAGAGAGCAACTCGACGATCTTTAGTGCGGCATCACGGGGAGAATTTGACTGGGTAATAGGACGACCTACAACAATGTGATCGGCCCCAAACCTAAGGGCCGACTCGGGACTTAAGATCCTTTTTTGATCATTACGCTCGGCGTCAGCCGGCCTTATCCCGGGGGTCACGATCGTAAAGTTCCTGGGGAACCGCTTGCGTACCCAGGCCGTTTCCTGAGGAGAGCAAACGACCCCATCAAGACCCGCTTTATGAGCGAGGGCAGCAAGACGCGTGACCTCCCCCTTGACGGAGTAGCGGATGCCCAGCTCGTGGGAAAGGATCCTCTGATCGTGGCTCGTCAGTACCGTCACGGCAATAAGCTTAGGTCTTCGCGAGCGTCCAGCCGCATAGCGATCAAGGGCTTCTCGGGCCGACCGCATCATCGCCTCTCCCCCGAGCGCATGGACGTTCACCATGTCCACCTCATGCTCACAGACCGCCGCCATCGTCCTGCTTACTGTATTGGGAATATCATGAAGTTTAAGATCGAGGAATACACGCCCTCCGAAATTCTTTACAAGATTAACGGCCTTCCAGCCGTGGGCCGTAAAAAGTTCCAGTCCTATTTTATAGAAATGAACGACCCCTTTGAGCTGCTTTAACCACTCCGTCGCGCATTCCAGCGACGGCGCGTCAAGTGCGACGATCAAACGTTCTTGCAACGGTGTCGTTTCTAAAGGCCTTCGCATGCTCCCTTTCGTGTTTCCGCATTTTTGTAACTTCCCCTTAACTGATCAATGCTCGGTATTTTCTCCCTGACGCAAAAGTCATGAATTCCTTTTAAAACCTCTAAAGTCGCCCGCGGCTCCACAAAGTTCGCAGTGCCGACCGCCAAGAGATCGGCACCCGCGATGAGGAACTCAAGCGCGTCGGCTGCGTCCGAAATTCCCCCGGACGCGATCACCGGAACATGATAGGCCTGCTTGACCTGGAACACATAACGGAGGGCGATGGGTTTGATCGCGGGGCCGCTCAGCCCCCCGAAATCCCGAACCAAACGGGAACTCCGCGTCCACGGGTCGATCGCCATTCCGCGCAGTGTGTTCATCACGCTTAGGCCGTCGATGCCCTGTTCCAGAACTTTTCCGGCGGTCTCAAGGACATCGCCGAGTTCGGGAGAGATCTTGGCGAATGTCAGGATCCGTGTCTGATCACGGACCGCCTTGACCGCGTCAAGGATGCGCTCCCTTTTCTTCATGAAATTCACGCCTCCCGCTTCCACATTGGGACAGGACAGGTTGACCTCGATGGCTTTCACGACGTGGCTGTAGGCGTCAAAGGTTTTACTCAGTGTCCCGAATTCAGCGGAAGACTCCCCGGCAACACTAACGATCAGCGGCACCCCGAGCTTCTCAAAATAAGGGATCTTGTGATCCAGAAAATCCCGAAGCCCTTTATTCTGGAGCCCTATCGCATTAAGCATCCCCGCCGCAGTCTCGCAGATCCGCGGCATAGGATTGCCCTCACGAGGGTTCACGGTAATGGTCTTGGTGATGATAGCGCCCAGTCTCCGGGCGTCCACGCATCCGGCATATTCGTCCATCGTACCAAAAGTCCCGGACGCCACGGTTACCGGATTTTTTAATTTCAGTCCTTTGATCGAGGTCGTCAGGTCTGGCTTCATGGCGCCAAGTCCTTAAAACGGAAAACGGGGCCGTCCGCGCATGCCCGGCGCATGCCGTCTTTCGTCTCGACCATGCACCCCAGACACGCCCCCACGCCGCACGCCATCGTCTCGTCCCAGGACGCTTCCCCCTCAATCCCGTATTTGCCGGCCAGAGAGATCACCGCCCTCATCATCCGCACAGGCCCGCAAGTCTGAAGGAACAATTTCCGGGGATCCTCGTCCACGATCAATTGTTCCAAAAGCCCCGTGACCATCCCCCTGTAACCGCAGGATCCGTCCTCCGTTGCGTACATCACTTTCGCCTTGGTCCGTTTCAGCTCATGAGAAGGCAGTACCTCAAGTTTGGATTTTGTCCCGATCAAGAGAAGTGACGCGGGGCCTTTTTCCGCAAGAAAAAGAAGCGGTGGGACCCCCACGCCGCCCGCGATGAGAACGGTTTTTTTCCTGCGGACCGTGGCAAAACCGTTGCCGAGCGGTCCCATCACCTTAAGGGTATCCCCCTTCTTTTTCTCCGAAAGGACTGCCGTCCCCCGCCCGAGGACCTCGTAGAGGATCTCGACACGGTTGCTTGCCGCGCGATAGTAACTGAAGGGACGTCGGAAATACGGGTCCCGGCCCGTTTGGACCTTCACCTGAAGGAATTGTCCGGGTCGTACATTGCGCGAAAGCGCCGCAGACCGAAAGGCCAATTTGAAATACTTCCCGTTGATCTTTTTATTTTCTAAAATCGTTACGTTTTCGTCAGAGATTTTTTTCGCCATCGTTTAACCTTTGAACGCCCCGGCTCCATGATAGTCACGGATGGGCTGCACGTCCAGCTCCGCATCCTTCACGGCCTGGAGGCCCCGCAATGCCGCCCGCGCTGCGCTAAGGGTCGTAATACAAGGAATGTTAAAGGAGACCGCGAGGGACCGGATCTTTCCCTCGTCGAGCATTGGCCCCTTCCCGCTCGGGGTATTAATGATCAGATCCATTTTTTTGTTCCGTATCCAATCCGCAATGTTCGGGGCCCCTTCCGTGATCTTCAGGATCTCTTGGACCGGAACGCGATAGTCCTTGAGGACCTGGGCCGTACCCCGAGTCGACACAAGTTTGAAGCCCAGACGGTGATATTGGCGAGCGATCTCCGCGATCTTGGGCTTGTCAGCGTCCTTCACGCTGATAAAAACCGTTCCCCTTCTCGGAAGACGGGACATCGCAGCTTCTTGGGACTTGTAGAATGCCCTACCAAAGTCCTTATCGATCCCCATCACTTCCCCAGTGGATTTCATTTCGGGAGAAAGGATGATATCGACCCCCGGGAATTTCACGAACGGGAACACGGACTCCTTGACCGCCACATGCTGAGGGACGATCTCTTCGGTGAACCTCAGGTCTTTTAGTGTCTTCCCGGCCATGACCTGCGCCGCAAGTTTGGCCAGGGGAACCCCGATTGTTTTACTGACAAAGGGCACGGTCCGCGACGCCCTCGGGTTAACCTCGAGACAGTACACCTGCCCTCGTTGGATGGCGTATTGGACGTTCATGAGCCCCACGATTTTAAGCTCTCGGGCGATCTGTTTGGTCTTCACAATGATCTCTTCGATGATCTCCCGCGGAACGGCGAAAGGAGGGATCACGGACGCGCTATCCCCGGAATGGATCCCGGCTTCTTCGATGTGTTCCATGACCGATCCGACCACCGCATTTTTTCCATCGGCGATAAGATCGACATCGATCTCCGTGGCATCTTCGAGGAATTTGTCGATCAGCACCGGGTGTTCGCCGCTTGCCTCGACCGCTTGCTTCATGTACTTCTTGAGCGAGGTCTGATCGTAGGCGATCTCCATCGCCCGCCCTCCGAGCACGTAGGACGGCCGCACAACAATGGGGTAACCGATCCTCTTGGCGACCTTGCAAGCCTCTTCGATGTTGGTCGCGATCCCGTTCGCCGGCTGGGACAGATGGATCCTATGGAGAAGTTTTTTGAAACGGTCACGGTCTTCGGCGCGGTCAATCGCCTCGACAGAGGTCCCGAGGATCTTTACCCCGTTCGCGCGCAGCGGTTTGGCAAGGTTCAAAGGGGTCTGCCCGCCAAGTTGGAGGATGACGCCGATCGGTTTTTCGTTCTCGTAAATGTTCAGCACGTCCTCAAGCGTCAAAGGCTCGAAAAAAAGCTTGTCGGCAGTGTCATAGTCCGTGCTGACGGTCTCCGGGTTCGAGTTCACCATGATCGTTTCGTACCCCATCTTCCGGAGCGCCAACACGGCGTGGACACAGCAATAATCGAATTCGATCCCTTGCCCGATCCGGTTCGGCCCGCCGCCCAGGACCATGATCTTCTTTTTTTTACTGGGACAGGATTCATCTTCGTCCTCATAGGTCGAATAGAAATAGGGCGTGTAGGCCTTGAACTCGGCCGCGCACGTATCGACGAGCTTGTAGACCGGGCGAATGCCAAGCTTTTTTCTCATCTTCCGGACCAGGCCTTCTTTGGTCCCCCAATAAAACGCGAGTTGCTTGTCCGAAAAACCGTATTGTTTCGCCTGACGTAAGAGGGATCCCTGGGCCGTTTTGTTCCCGCGCGCATCCAACAGTACCCTCTCAAGATCAACGATCTGTTTGATCTGCCCCAGGAACCAAGGATCGACCGCCGTTTGGGCATAGATCTCCGAGGTCGAGTGGCCCGCGAGATACGCATATTTCAAAAAGAAGATCCTGTCCTCCCGCGGGACTTTCGCATATGCCAGGATTTTTTCCCGCAGCTCGTGGTCAGAGGGAGCGTCACGCAGGAAGTTCAAATATTCTTCGCGCGTGGCCAGGAGACGGTCGAAAATCTTATCTTTCCCGTCCCCCCCGAAACCGAAGCGCTTCGTTTCAAGTGATCGCAGACCCTTTTGAAGGGCCTCCTTAAACGTCCGGCCTATCGACATGGTCTCCCCCACCGACTTCATCTGGGTCGTGAGACGGCTGTCCACCCCCTCGAATTTCTCAAAGGCGAACCGTGGGATTTTCACCACGCAATAATCGATCGCCGGCTCGAACGAAGCGGGCGTGTACTTCGTGATGTCGTTCGGGATCTCATCCAGCGTTAGCCCCACGGCCAATTTGGCCGCGAATTTGGCGATCGGAAATCCCGTGGCCTTGGATGCAAGCGCCGAGGAACGCGAGACGCGCGGATTCATCTCGATAACGACCATACGTCCGGTCTTGGGGTCAACGGCGAACTGGACATTCGAACCTCCCGTCTCGATCCCGATCTCGGACATGACCCTCCGGGCCGCATCACGCATGCGCTGGTATTCCCGGTCGGTAAGCGTTTGTGCCGGAGCGACCGTGATCGAATCCCCCGTGTGGACCCCCATGGGATCCAGGTTCTCGATCGAACAGATCACCACGAAATTATTTTTGACGTCCCGCATGACCTCGAGCTCGTATTCCTTCCAGCCCAAGATGGATTCCTCGATCAGGACCTCATGGGTAATGCTATAATCCAGCCCCATGCGGACCGTTGTCCGCAATTCCTCGGGAGAACGGCAGATTCCGCTCCCCGACCCCCCTAGCGTAAAGCTGGGCCGCACGATCACGGGAAATCCGATCTTCACCGCGATCTTTTCGGCGTCCTCCACGGAATAGGCGAAATCGCTGCGGGGAAGGTCGAGACCGATCTTTTGCATGGCCCGCTTGAAGGCTTCACGGTTCTCGGCCTTTTTGATGGCCTCATACTTTGCCCCGATCATTTCCACACCATGCCTCGCGAACACCCCCTGTTCGTAGGCCTCAACAGCGAGGTTCAATCCGGTCTGCCCTCCCATGGTCGGAAGCACCGCGTCGGGTTTTTCCTTGAAGATCACTTTCTCGAGGAATTCCACGCTGAGCGGCTCGAGGTAGGTTGCATCCGCCAACTCCGGGTCCGTCATGATCGTTGCGGGGTTCGAATTGATGAGGACGACCTTGAAGCCCTCCTCCTTGAGGGCCTTCACGGCCTGCACCCCGGAGTAATCGAATTCACAGGCCTGACCGATGATGATCGGCCCGGACCCGATGATGAGGATTTTTTTAAGGTCGTTCCGCTTGGGCATGAGTTTCTAGACCGCCACCGTCTGTTTAACCCCTTTGTAATAATCCTGCAGGGAGCGCGGCAAGATCGTGTTCCGTTTGGCCGCGGCAATCCCCTCCGCTGTCGCTTCCGCTGCCGCCAACGAAGTCACGTACGGCAGCTTCCTTTGAATGGCCATCATACGGATGTAGCTGTCATCCGCTTGGCTCCCACGGCCTTCGGGCGTGTTGATGATCAGGTGCAACTCACCGTTCTTGATCGCGTCCGCGATGTTCGGTTGCCCTTCCTGGATCTTCTTGATCGGGTGGTTCCCGGTCCCCTGCTCCGTTAAGAACGCGCTCGTCTTTGCGGTCGCCCAGATCTTGAAACCGAGAGCCGCAAGCTTCCTCGCGATCGGGGCAAGCATTTCCTTGTCCTTGTCGGCGACCGTCAGAAGGACGTTCCCCTCCAAAGGAAGCTTGGAGCCCGTCGCCTCCTGGGCCTTGTAAAAGGCGGCGCCAAAATCCTCGCCAACCCCCATGACCTCACCGGTCGCGCGCATCTCAGGGCCGAGAAGCGGGTCCACTTCCGGGAACATATTGAACGGGAAGACAGCCTCTTTGACCCCCACGAACGGCACTTTCCCCTGGTTTAACTGCGGAAAGTCCCGTATTTTCTTTCCGAGCATGATCTCGGTCGCTATACGAGCGATCGAGATCCCCGTGACCTTGGAAACAATGGGCACCGTCCGGGACGCCCGGGGATTCGCCTCGAGGATGTAGACTTTATCCTCGCAGATCGCGTATTGGACGTTGATCAGACCGACGACCTTTAAAGCCTTTGCGATCTTGTCCGTGTAGTCCCGTATCTGATCAAGATGTTCCCGGGAGATCGTACGGCTCGGGATAGAACAAGCGGAATCCCCCGAATGGACCCCCGCCCATTCGATATGTTCCATGACCGTGGCCACGAACGCTTCCGTGCCGTCCGCTAACGCATCGACCTCGCACTCAATGGCTTTGTCCAAAAAACGATCGATCAGCATAGGGTGCTCAGGACTGACCTTGATCGCTTCGACCGCGTATTTTCGCAACATGTCTTCATCATAGATGATCTCCATCCCGCGTCCCCCGAGGACAAAAGACGGACGGACCATCAGGGGGTAACCGATCTTCATCGCGATCGCGAGAGATTCTTCCAAAGACCGCGCGATCCCGCTTTCGGGTTGCGGGATACCCAATTCGATCATCTTTTGACGAAAAAGTTCGCGGTCTTCGGCAAAAGCGATGCTCTCGGGAGTTGTCCCAAGGATCTTGACCCCAACGTCCTTCAACTGTTTGGCGATGTTGAGAGGCGTCTGACCCCCGAACTGGACGATCACGCCTTCGGGCTTTTCTTTTTCATAGATCGCCAACACATCTTCGATGGTCAGCGGTTCAAAATAAAGTTTATTCGCGGTATCGTAATCGGTCGAGACCGTTTCGGGATTGCAGTTGATCATGATCGATTCGTAGCCGGCCGCGCGAAGGGCGAACACCGCATGCACACAAGTATAATCGAACTCGATCCCTTGCCCGATGCGGTTCGGCCCGCCGCCGAGGATCAGAATCTTTTTCTTTTTTGAGACCGGAACATCCTCTTTCCCGGGTTGATAGGTCGAGTAATAGTAAGCGGCGTTTTTCACCCCGCTCACGGGCACGGCCTCGTAGCGGGCGATCTTCCCTAACCGGAGACGGCGTTCGCGAACTGCCGTTTCCGACACTCCGAATAGGCCGGCAAGATACCGATCGGCGAATCCCCATTCTTTGGCCTGGATCAGGTCCCCGTCCCCGAACTTGTCCCAGGTGACCCCCAACATGGCCTCCTCGAACATCACAAGCTCCCGCATCTCTTTGATGAACCACTCGCCGATGTGGGTCAGGTGATGCAGCTCTTCGACCGGAACTCCTTTCCGGAGCGCTTCGTACATAAGAAAGATCCGTTCGCTCGAAGGATGCGCCAAGCGCTCCCGGAGCTCGTCCGCGGAAAGTTGCTTGAAGTCCTTTGCTCCCCCAAGACCGTAGCGCCCTATCTCGAGCGAACGGATCGCCTTCTGGAAGGTCTCTTTAAAGGACTTGCCAATGGACATGACCTCCCCGACGGCCTTCATTTGTGTCCCCAAAATGTCTTTCGCCTTCGGGAATTTCTCAAAGGCCCAGCGGGCGAACTTAACCACGACGTATTCCCCGCTTGGCGTGTACTTTTCAAGCGTCCCGTCACGCCAATAAGGGATCTCGTCCATTGTCAGACCAGCGGCTAGCCGCGTCGAAACCAGGGCGATCGGGAACCCCGTCGCCTTGGATGCGAGGGCCGAAGAGCGGGACGTTCGCGGATTGATCTCGATCACGACCACACGCCCGTCTTTTTTATTGTGGGCGAACTGGATGTTCGTACCGCCCACCACCCCGATCGCATCCACGATCTTATAAGAATATTCCTGAAGTTTCTTTTGGAGCTCCGGAGAGACCGTCAGCATCGGCGCCACGCAAAAACTGTCCCCCGTATGGACCCCCATGGCGTCCACGTTTTCGATAAAACACACCGTGATCTTCTGGTCCTTGGCGTCGCGAACGACCTCAAGCTCCAGTTCTTCCCAACCGATCACGGCTTCCTCGATGAGCACTTGGCGGGCCATACTCATCGTCAACCCCCTCAAAGCGATCACCCGAAGGTCCTCGATATTGTAGGCGATCCCTCCCCCTGTTCCGCCCATCGTGTACGCGGGCCGGATCACGATGGGGTAGCCAATATCCTGGGCGATCTTCTCGCATTCTTCCACCGTGTTCGCCGTTGCCGACCGGGGTACCGGTATGCCTAATTGCTTCATGGTCGCTTTGAAAACTTCGCGGTCCTCCCCTCGTTCGATCGCGTCCGCTTTAACCCCGATGATCTGGACGCCGTACTTTTCCAGCACACCGCTCTTGTGCAACGCGGAAGAAAGATTCAACCCCGTTTGCCCCCCCAAATTCGGCAAGAGGGCATCCGGCCGCTCGATGGCAATGATCTTCTCAAGGCTCTCGACGGTCAGGGGCTCGATGTAGGTCTTGTCCGCCATTTCAGGATCGGTCATGATGGTCGCGGGGTTCGAATTCACGAGGACGATCTCATACCCCTCTTTCCGCAGGGCCTTGCACGCCTGGGTGCCGGAGTAGTCAAATTCACAGGCCTGACCGATAATGATCGGACCGGAACCGATGATGAGTATTTTTTTGATATCCTCGCGCTTTGGCATGATGAACCCCTTCCCTTATCCTTGATGTGAGCTGATGAGTTCGTAAAATCTCGTGAACAGGTAATCGCTATCGTGAGGCCCGGGAGCGTTCTCCGGGTGATATTGGACGCAGAAAACCGGATACTTCTTATGCCGGAATCCCTCCAGCGTCTTGTCGTTCAAATTGATATGCGTCATCTCCACTTCATTCTGAGGGAGCGAATCGATCGCGACCACGAAATTGTGGTTTTGTGACGTGATCTCGATCTTGCGGGTCTTGAGGTCCATCACCGGATGGTTGTTGCCATGATGGCCGAACTTGAGCTTCAAAGTCTTCCCTCCTAACGCCTGCCCGATGATCTGGTGCCCCAGGCAAATACCGAATATCGGGAGTCTCTTGAGAAGCTGGCGCACGGTTTTGACGAGATAAGGGACGGCTGCGGGGTCCCCGGGTCCGTTCGAGAGAAAAAGACCGTCGGGTCTGTAGGCCAGGATCTCCTCCGGCGTCGCACACGCCGGAACCACCTTCAAATCGAACCCGTGCTGGTTCAGTTTTCTTAAAATGTTCCATTTCGTTCCGCTGTCCACCGCCACGAGGGTATAACGTTTTTTCCGGATGTCCCCCCAGCCGAACGCGGCGGGTAAGACGTCGGTGAACTCATAAGGTTGACGGCACGTGACCTTCTCAACAAGGTCGACGCCCAAGATGCCGGGAGACTTTCGGGCCCATGAAACAAGCTTCTTGGGATCATGCTCACGCGTGGAGATAACCGCCTTCCTTGCCCCCGCCGTCCTCAAATGTTTCACAAGTTTGCGCGTGTCAATCCCCTGGATCCCCGTGATATGGTGTTGTTTTAGGTAGGTATCCAGCGTCATTTCGGAGCGGTAGTTACTCACCAACGGGCTTGCCTCTTTGACGATAAAACCTTCGACCCAGGGTTGGGCTGATTCTGCATCCGCGGCATTGATCCCATAATTGCCGATGTGGGGATAGGTCATCACCACCATCTGCCCTTTGTACGACGGGTCCGTCAAGATCTCCTGATACCCCGTCATCCCCGTATTAAACACCACCTCCCCGAAAGCATCCTCCTCGGCGCCGAACGCCTCGCCTTCGAACCACACACCATCCTCAAGCGCTAAAATTGCTTTTTTCACAGAGTGACCCTGAATATTTGAACCCCGTTGTCCCTGATCCAGAAAGGCAAGACCGCTTCGTCACCCGCAAGCGGTCGCGAGGAACGACCTTAGAGGGTGTACTGAAACCCCTTCACGAACGTATGAAGGACTTTGCCTTTTAATTTCTTACCGTAAAAGCAC
>JAHQRI010000063.1 GCA_019052695.1 Candidatus Omnitrophota bacterium | reverse complement strand
GATCACATCCGAGGTCATGACCTCTTTGATCAGCGTCTTATTCACATCGCGGCCCGCCGAACCAACGCGGTTGACCATGTCCCGTTCCGTGAACATGCCCACCACCTTCTTATCTTCGGTCACAACAACACATCCGATCTTGTGCTGTTTCATGAGAAGGCAGGCTTCGATCACGGTCTGGCCAGGCGCAACCGTTCGGACCTCTTTGACCATCCACTGGGAAACGAGACTCATCAAATCCCCCGGCTCATTATTGCCGTTTCAAAAACTACCAAACCCAAAGGCGGACAACACGTTAGATGCTGTAATGACGGCCCTTATACCACAGTTCTGTACACTTTGCCACCATTTTCCCCAAAGGATCTAGGTTGAAATATCATAAAACCTCACAAAAAAAACCTTTGAGGTACTCCCCCTCGGGATGATAGACATTGATGGGGTGATCGAACGCATGAGAGATCTTACGCAGGATCCTGACATCGCGCTTGGCATCCGCAGCCGCTCCGAAAAGGATCTTTTGAAAAAGCTCCGGGGAGATGTGGGAGGAGCACGAGAACGTGCAGAGCATACCCCCTTGCGAAACCCGTTTCAAGGCCTGCAGATTGATGTCCTTATAACCCCGGGCGGCTTGTCGCACCTGCTGTTTGCTTTTACAGAACGCCGGAGGGTCGAGGATGATCAGGTCGAACTGACGGTCCATATGGCGCAAGTAATCAAAAACATCCTGCTGGGCCCAAACCGACTGCTGAGCATCCAGGTGATTCTTAAGGCAATTTTCCCTTCCCCTTTGAACCGCCGTGGCGGAGGATTCCACGGACACTACCGTCCGAGCCTCTCCCTTTGCGGCATAGACCGAGAATCCTCCCGTGTAGGCGAAGCAATTAAGAACGTTTTTCCCCGCACTAAGGCGTCGGACCGCTTCGCGGCTTTCCCGTTGGTCTAGAAAAAAACCGGTCTTCTGGCCTCCCCGAACGTCCACCCCGAACGCGATCCCGTTCTCGAGGATCTCGACCGTTTCTGGGGGCTCGGGCCCGACAAGCGCACCCAGGGAGCGTCCCAGTCCCTCGAGACGGCGAAGGTCCGAGTCACTTTTCTCAAAGACCCCGAGGGACGGGAATTGTTTTTGTAGGCTCCGGACGATCACCTCTTTCCAGACCTCGATCCCTGCCGTCAGAAATTGAACGACCAGAAAATCCCCGTACGCGTCAACGATCAATCCGGGAAGGAAATCTCCCTCTGCGTGGACCAAGCGGTAAGCGTTCGTCACGGGGGGGAGCCATCGTCGGCGCAGGGCGGCGGCTTGCGCGATCCTTCGGTCAAAAAACCCCTCATCGATCGGAACATCTTCGAAGGCCAACATACGCACCGCGATCTGCGAACCGGGATTCAGATAGCCGATCCCCAAAAACTGTTCCCGGGAAGAAAAAACACGCACGAGGTCGCCCGAGGCATACCCCTCCTCGATCTGATCGATCGCACCGGAAAAGATCCAGGGATGACGCTGGATCACGGGCTTCTCCTTGCCCGGGGCAAGCAAACAACGAAGCGTCTTCATGTGATTCCTAATTTGAAAGAAATGAGACCGCGAAGGCGAAAAGACCCACAACGAGGCAGTAATACCCAAAAAGAAAAAACCGGCCCTTTTGGATCACAGACATCAGCCACCGCACCACAAGGTATCCCGTCACGGCAGAAGTCGCAAAGCCCGCGACCCATGGTCCCGGATGGACTTCAAAAAAATCGAGGCTTCTCTTCAGGTCAAGAAGGACCGCCCCCGCAACGACAGGAACGGAGATCAAGAAAGAGAACTTTGCCGCCGTCTCTCGCCGAAGCCCCAAGGCCATTCCTGCCAGGATGGTGCTCCCGGACCGGGAGATACCCGGCGCGAGAGCGAACCCCTGCGCTAGTCCTATCCAAAAAGCGTCTCCGTGACGAATGCAGGATAGGTCCTTGGTCCCCTGTTGGAACCGCCCGCTCAAAATAAGCGCCGTCCCCATTACAAGCCACGCGCACGCCACGAAAAGAAGGTCGGAGAACGCCTTCTCAAAAAGGTCCTTAAAGAAGAACGCCAGGATCCCCGTCGGGAGCATGGTCACAAGGATAGAGATCCAGACTCCATGAAAGGGCGGCTGAAGTCCCGAAACGTTTTTTTCCTCTTGCGCTCCGCGTCGGGTGACCGCTCTCCAGAAATCCGTCAAAATATCGCGGATATCAGCGTAAAAATAAACGAGAACCGCCAAAAGCGTTCCCCCGTGGAGGGCAATGTCAAAAGCGACCATGGGCTCTTCGATACCAAAAAGGGCCTGGGAAAGGACCAAATGTCCCGAACTTGAGACCGGCAAAAACTCCGTCAGTCCCTGAACCCCGCCTAAAATAACCGCCTGAATCAACGTCATGATCGGTCAACTCTCCGGAAAAAACTTTAAAGCAAATGATCTTGCCTTTTTCGCGATAACATGGAAACGATCTTACGAATCTCCTCCGTAGCATGGATCGGACAGACCAGAACAACGTCGCCGGTATCCACGACCACATGGTCCTTCAACCCCACCGTGGCGATCAACCGGTCCTTGGCTTTAACGATGTTCCCCGAACTTTCGACCAGCAACGACCGTCCTAGCGTCACATTGCCCCGCCCGTCCATCGGAAGAAGGTCCCGGAGCGTCGCCCAATTCCCCACGTCGTTCCATCCCATGGAAACCGGGATCATCAGGATCGTCCCTTTCAGTTTTTCCATCAGACCGTGATCGATCGAAACGCTGGGGATCCTTCGGAAGGTTCTTTGGACGGCCACCGGGGAAAGTTTTCCCGTTGTGATCTTCGTGACCCCACGAAAAACAGCCGGCAAACAGTTTCTCGTCGTCTCTAAAAGGCAGTCAGCACGCCAAATAAAGATCCCCGCGTTCCACAAAAACTTCCCGGAACGTACATATCGTTCGGCCACGGCCCGCTCAGGTTTTTCACAAAACCGCTTCAGCACAAAGATTTTCGTCCCGCGGACCGTCGACAACAAAGCCCCTTTTTCCAGATAACCGTATCCCGTGTGGACCCGGGAAGGCTCGATCCCAAGGGTAACAGGCATCCCTTTTTCCTCCGCCTGCTCATATGCCGTCCGCACAATGCGAACGAAGGTCTTTACATCCCTGATGTAATGGTCTGCCGGAAAGATACCGAGAACTGCGAAAGGATCGCGCGCGAGGATATGAGAAGCGGCCCATGCGGCACAGGGCGCGGTATTGCGTCCGACCGGCTCACCGATCACCTGGGTCTTAGGAAGATCGAGCAATCTCGCCGTGAGCGACCTCTTGTCCTGCGCAGTAAAGACTAGGATGCGGGAAACGGGAAGGACCCTGCGTAGCCGCCGGAACGTCTGTTCAAGAAGTGTCTGAGGTCCGAGCAGATTAAGGTATTGTTTCGGAAGGTGCCGCCGGCTTTCCGGCCAAAAGCGGGTCCCGCTCCCGCCGGCCATGATCACCGCCCAACGCATCAGCGCATCCTGCTCATCGCGTTCTTGATCTCGGATTCGATGATCGCCCGGATCTCTTCCAAACGCTCTTGGGTCTGGGCCTCGAAGCGCATGACAAGCACGGGCTGGGTGTTCGAGGCGCGCACCAGTCCCCAACCGTCCGGAAATTGAACGCGGGCCCCGTCAATGTCCACAACCTCGTATTTTTTCTTGAGTTCGGCGACCACTTGGGCCACCACTTTGAATTTGATCTCTTCCGGACAATCGAAACGGATCTCCGGGGTCGAAACCAAAGAAGGCACATCGGCCAACAGCGTGGAGAACGGCGCGTCGGTTCGATCTGCGATCTCAAGGATACGGCACGCCGCATAAACCGCGTCGTCGAAACCAAGCCACCGGTCGTTGAAGAACATGTGCCCGCTCATTTCCCCCGCCATCTCCGCGTGGGTCTCCTTCATTTTGGCTTTGATCAACGAGTGGCCCGTCTTCCACATCAGAGGGCGGCCCCCCCGCGCGGCGATGCCATCGTAGACCTGCTTGGAGCTTTTAACATCCCCGATGATGACAGCTCCGGTTTTTCGGGACAGGATCTCCCGCGCATAAAGCAGAAGAAGTTTATCTCCGAAGATGACCTGTCCTTTTTCATCCACGACGCCGATCCGGTCCGCGTCCCCGTCAAACGCGATCCCAATGTCCGCTTTTGTCTCGACTACTTTTTTCTGAAGGTCTTTCAGATTGGCCGGTACGGAGGGATCGGCCTGATGGTCCGGCATCTTGGGGTCCAGGTCCTCATAAAGCACCGTGACCTCGTGCCCGAAACGCCGGATCAGCGCAGGCGCCGTCACGGCCGCCATCCCGTGCCCCGTATCCAGAATGACTTTGAGTTTCTTCCGGAACTGGAACCCGCCAAAAATGTACTCCTGATAAGCCCTGACAAGAGCCCCGTGATCCTGACGCTCCACCTTGCCCTGGCCCGTCACAAAATCATTCTTCTCGATGAGTTGACGCAGCCCCTGGATATCTTTCCCGTAAAAAGAATGCCCCGAGTGATGGAATTTAAAACCGTTCTCGTCTGGCGGGTTGTGCGAGCCGGTCAATGAAATACCGGCATCCAACCGGTTGTGGGTGACATAAAAATAAACGAGCGGGGTGGGCACCAAACCGATCTGGAGAACCGTAAGCCCGCAGCTTTGAAGTCCGGACGTGAGCCCACGATAGAGGAATTCCGCGCTCCAGCGGTGATCATGGCCGATGGCGACCCGCTTGCCGCCTTCGCGGGCCAGAACCGTCCCGAACGCCTTCCCGATCGCAACTGCGACTTCTTCGGTCAGTTCCTTGCCCGCGACACCGCGGATGTCATACTCTCTAAAGATGTGAGACGGGATCATATTTTCTCCGAATTTCACCCAAGACAACAAAGGAACGGTCATTGCCTTTTGGGTAACTCACGATACGTTACGAAGGCTGCCCATAAAAAACACCCGCACCACAGTGGCTCTTCAAGAGTTACCGCGGTGCGGTATCTTTTTATTAAAAAAATACGAGCGAGAGGACTTGGCGCCTCCGTTTCACTCCGGTCGGCCATCCGCCCTACTAAAATGACGCCTGTCATTTTAGCATGCGGGGCTCCCTTCAAGTCCTCTTCTTCGCATACACCGTAGGCGGTACCCCTTGAACCGCCACGGTGCCGTATTTTTTACTGAAAAAATGCGAGCGAGAGGACTTGGCGCCTCCGTTTCACTCCGGTCGGCCATCCGCCCTGCTAAAATGACGCCTGTCATTTTAGCATGCAGGGCTCCCTTCAAGTCCTCTTCTTCGCATACACCGTAGGCGGTACCCCTTGAACCGCCACGGTGCCGTATTTTTTACTGAAAAAATGCGAGCGAGAGGACTTGAACCTCCATGCCTTGCGGCGCCAGCCCCTCAAGCTGGTGTGTCTGCCATTTCACCACGCTCGCGTGAATCGCAGAGGGCGGAAGGATCCTGCCCTCACCCTCAGGATGACTTACCGGACTTACGCCTTACGGACGTCTTCGAGGGTTTCGCCTTTCGTTCCGCTTCAAGTAACGCCTCAACCTGAGCCAACTGCGTATCCACCTGTTTTGTTTCTTCGACGATCTTTTTGACGAGCGCATCCTCGAGAGAGATCACCTTCCCCTCTCGGACCGCCTCTTGATAAACCTTGCTGCCGAGTTGCGACAGCCGCTTAGCCAATTGGTGCTCTAAAGACAGTTTCTGGAGCAAAAGATTCGTGGTGTGGGCCGCTTCACCCGCCTTTTCGGCCGCCACTTTCGCATACCATTTGACTTTCACGAAAGTTTCATTGATGATCTTTTCCGACTTTTTATAGAATTCATTTTTATCCATGAACGACCCCACATCATTTTGATCAGCACGTTTGACTAAATCCCTGAAGCCCAGACCTGGCGCAACGGTATGTTTTATCACATTTTATGAAGATATCAAGAGCAGAATACGGAGAGAAAAGGCCCGCGTAACGATCATGCATCCCTCGGTTATTGGAGACCCATTTTGCGCTGCCGTCTACGAAAATGAGGGGCATCGCCCCATAAATCATAGCCGCTCTCCCCCCCTACGCTGGCGATCCGCTTCTCCAAACAGTCCCGGCACTGAAGCGCGTTTTCTTCGAGACAGGGTTTGTTTTCATAAAGCTGGTAAAATCTTTTGTACTTCACCGGCGTACAGTTCGGCATAAGGATGTTCGCGCCCGCTTCGATCCCTTTTTCTCGACCCGACGGATCCAAGGTCTGCAATGCCGTCGTTGCGACAATGTTCACGTCCTGAAGCAACAACCGGGCCAGAGCGATCATGACCAGCCCCAGCCGAACCTGCTCCGCTGGATCGCAGGGAACATCGGCATCGCTCAGCGGCGTCCCGGCATAGGGGATGTAAGGCCCCATGCCGATCATGTCAACGTCCTCCTCTTGAAAGAACAATAAATCGTTCATGAGGCTTTCGTTCGATTGGAACGGAAGCCCGATCATCACACCCGTTCCAACCTGGTAACCGATCTCACGAAGGTTTCTCAGACACTCACGCCGAGCCATGTAAGAATGGTCCTTGGGATGAAGCCTCGCGTAAAGGGAGGGGTCGCTTGTTTCGATCCTTAAAAGATAACGGTGTGCCCCAGCCCGGAACCATCGCTCGTACGTCGCCGCGGATTGTTCCCCCAGGCATAATGTGACCCCAAGTTCGGGACCGGTAAGGATTTTGATCTTACGGACCATCGCTTCGATAAATGCCGTGTAATCATCGTCCTGCCGTTCCCCCGCCTGCAGGACGATCGATCCATAACCCATCTCGTGAACCAACCTCGCAGCTTCAAAGATCTCGTCCCCGGTCATCGAAAAACGGGGAAGTTCCTTTTGATCGCGTCGAATGCCGCAGTAATAGCAGTTTTTGGCGCAGAGGTTACTGATCTCGATCAAACCACGGAAGTATACCTTGGGCCCCACATGCTCCAACTTGCAGGCATATGCTTGACGGTACAGCTCCTCAAGCTTTTGGGGCTCTTTTTCGGCCAACCACCTCCGCATCGCCGACGAATCGAGTTTTTTCATAGATTCCGATCTTACCGGAAGCCCATCACGCAACGGTCAACGCACAAAGGAACCTCTCTCAGTTGAGCGTTGCCCATCGACCGTTGTGCTTATAAAAAAAGGTCGCGCTCCCCTTGTCTCACTCGTTCCAGGAATTGATAAAAGACGGAGAACCCCTGGGGATTGCTTTTTTTGATCTCTTCAAGCTCTCTCGCCAAAACTTTGAGCCCAACTTCGCGCGTAGCCGGCGTCGCGAAATCATCCAGCCATTCTTGGAACGTCAAAACGGCATTCAGCTTGCAAAATTTCCCCTCCTTCCCGCTCCGCAGCAGTTCCATGATGCACTTACCGGTACGACCGCAACGGTATCCCGCAGTACAAAACGATGTGATATAGCCCATCTCCGCAAAATCCTTGACCAATTCGTCCAGACTCCGGGTATCCCCCAATATGAATTGCTGACGCTCCGCTTGTTGGTCCTGGCGCTCTTCGCTGTAGCTCCCGATCCCGATCTTTGTTGAAGCGTCTGTCTGGGTGATCCCAAGCGAAATGGCGTCGCGACGGATCTGTGCCGTTTCCCGTGCGGTAATGATCATCCCCGTGTACGGAATGGCCAGACGCACGAGCAAAATGATCTTTTTAAAATCCTCATCGCTCACCCGGTAGGGCGACTGCGTTGCGTAGGCCGCATTCAGCGCCGGTTCAAGTCGCGGGAACGACACCGTGTGCGGGCCGATCCCCATCTTAGTCTCCAGCGCGATCGCGTGATAAAGAAGCGCCATCACTTCAAAGCGCCAATCACAAAGGCCAAAAAGCACCCCGATCCCCACATCATCGATCCCCGCTTCCATGGCACGGTGCATCGTGTAAAGCCGCCAACGATAATCGGACTTGATCGTCCCTAGGGGATGAAGTTTTGCGTAGGTCTCCCGGTGATAGGTCTCCTGGAAAACCTGGTAGGTCCCAAGGCCCCCGTCCCTCAAGCGGATAAGCTCCTCGATCGGCATCGGGGCCGCATTCACGTTGATGCGGCGGATGTTCCCGTAACCGTGTTTCGTCGGGACCCGGACATCGTAGATCGTCTTCATGCTCTCGAGGATATAATCGATCCCCGTCTTCGGATGTTCTCCGTAGACCGCGATGATGCGCTTATGCCCGATCTGTCCCGTCAGGTTTTCCGTCTCCCGACGAATCTCCTCCATACTGAGAACGCGTCTTGTGGCGGCCGGATTGTCACGGCGGAAACCGCAGTAGGCACAATTATTGACACAAAAATTCCCCATATAAAGGGGCGCGAACGTCACGATCCGGTTATCGTAGACTTTTTTCTTGATCGCCAGCGCGGCCTCCTGCATTTCGCGAAGCATACCGGGATCCCGGACCTTGATCAGCGTCGCGAGGTCATCCGGTGTCAGTGTTTGAACCGCCAAGGATCTCGAAAGGATATCGTGCACGACTTCCGGATCCGGTTCCGGCGTACCGTTGATCTTTTGCCAGATCTCGTCATCCGGAATGAAGTCCCGCCCCGCGTCCAAATAACAATCGATCTGGTCTTTTTTGATCCGTCCCGCGACCCATGCCTTGGTAGAATCCATTTCAATCGCCATCTGCCGGATCCCCCTTCTCCCGCAATGTTTTGAACTCCTGACATACCTTCCAAGCCTCCGGAAAGGGTTCGATCACCCGTTCTAACACCCCCTGAAGATAGGAGATACAAAGCCCGTAGTTAGTGATCGGAACGCCTTTTTGGCTGGCCCGCTGGATCCTCGCGAGCGCTTCCCGGCGGGTCAGCATGCAGGACCCGCATTGAAGGATCAATTTATAATCCGTCACATTGTCAGGAAAATCACGGCCAGCCGCGACCTTAACTCCGACTTCGAATCCAAGATGTTTATTGAGCCAGGCCGGGATCTTGACACGCCCGATGTCCCCTTCGATCGCGTGATGACTGCAAGACTCGGCGATCAGGATCTTGTCCCCGGGCCTCAGATCCCTGATCGCAAAAACACCGCGGGTCATAATGGCCATGTCTCCCTTCAGCCTCGAAAGCAAAATAGAAAATGTTGTGCAACGGACCCCTTTCGGGGTCTCCGCAACCATCCGGTCGACCACCTGGGAATCGCAGACCACCAGGTCCGGAGGCCCCTTGAGTTTTGAGAGAGCAGTCTTGTATTCGCTTTCCTTCACTACCAGCGTCATGGAATTATGGTCTAAAGCGTCCCGGATCGCTTGAACCTGGGGAAGAATGATCCTGCCTTTCGGCGCTTCAAAATCGATCGGAACGATCAGAACGGCAACCCCCCCACGCGGCATGAGGTCCCCGAGCATCGCCGGGGCCTTCAAAAAATCTTCGGGACAGACCTCCAAAAGATAGGCCTTGAAGGGGGTAACGGCAGCGTTCCGCCCGTCCTGGTCCGTACTGGCGCAGATCAGAACCCGCTCTGATCTTTCTTTCAGTTTTTTGAGAAAGACAGGTGACGGTGTTTTGAGATCGCTCTTGTTCACGACAAAGATCAGCGGGGTTTTCCTGGCCTCGGCCTCCGTGCAGATGGCCTTTTCAAATTCCGTCCACTGGTCCGGTTCAAGGACCAGCACGATCACGTCCGCCCGGTCGAAGATCCTACGGGTCCTCTCAATCCTCTTGGCTCCGAGCGTCGAAACATCGTCCAACCCTCCCGTATCCAAGAACACGACGGGACCGACCGGGAGGAGCTCCATCGTTTTTTCCACAACATCCGTCGTGGTCCCCGGCAAAGGGGAGGTGATCGCCACATCCTGCCCGGCGACCAAATTCAGGAAACTGGATTTTCCGACGTTGGTCCGACCAAAGATCCCGATCTGAAGTCTGAGTGATTTCGGCGTTTTTTCCATATGTTAAAAGCGTTCCTACTTTTTTGTCAGGGCGGACTTCACCGAGACCCCCTCCAAACCGCCCAGTTTACCGGTCAGCGCCCCCAATTCATCGGTTGTCGCGTCCACGATCAGCGTGATCACGGAACATTGCCGCTCCCGGTAAGGAAGTCCCACCCGCGCCACGATGATCTCCCCGTATTCCGAAAGCAGATCGTTTACTTCATGCGCGGCTTTTTTTCGGTCTTCAATGATGATCCCCACAAACCCTACTCTTTTGTCCATGGCCTCCTTCCCCCTCGCCCCAAAACAAAAAACCCGGCTCTGCGGGAAGAGCCGGGATAAAAAATCACCCCTAAATTTTTCCCCTTAGTCTCAGGACGTCTCGAGGCCGCCCCTCTCCCGCAGGAAACTGACCGTTATTGTATCAAAAGATCATCGCCGGTAAACCGGTAACTTCTGGTAATGCGTGTGCAACAACTTATGCGCTTTTTCACTCAGAGGTTTGCCAAGATATTCTTGATAGAGCTTTTGCACATACGGGTTCTCGTGAGAACAACGCACGGCCTGAGCTTCATCATCGGAATAAAGCCCTTTGGCCCGTGCGATCCGTAGCTCGTTGGTAACGCCATAGGGCTGTCCCCCGCCGCCCACACAACCCCCCGGACACGCCATGACCTCCACGAAGTGATAAGGCAACGGACGCCCTTGTTTTTGTGCGTCCCGTATCTCGCTGAGGACGCTTTCCACGTTCGCCAGACCGTGGGCGATCGCGATCTTCACTTCCGTGCCATCAATGTTCACCGTCGTTTTTTTCACGCCTTCAAGGCCTCGCACGCTCTCGAATTCGAACTTGGGAAGCCTCTTGCCCGTGACGAACGAGTAGGCCGTGCGAAGCGCCGCCTCCATCACGCCCCCGGTCGTCCCGAAAATCGTCCCCGCGCCGCTGTACTCGCCGAGGATGTGGTCACAGTCCTCG
>JAHQRI010000062.1 GCA_019052695.1 Candidatus Omnitrophota bacterium | reverse complement strand
TCACAAACGCGAACAAAAGACAAAAAAGAAGCGTCCGTCCCAGATTCATGAGGTCCTGGAACGGATCAAAAAAAAGATCCCGGTGATCGCAAAAAAAGCAAAAGGATAGATCCCGAGGACCACCGCCATGAAGCGGGCGCGCTCCCGCGTGTCTAGGGTCAGGGGTTTGAACCGGAATTCCGGGCGTTTGACATCGATAAAACGGTCGTCGCGAGCGATCCAGCGGATCATGTTAAGCCCCAACTCCTTGTTGCCCGAGAGGGTCAGATAACCGTTCGTCAGAAAATCGCTGTCCCCCACCACGACCATGTGTCCCCGGGGCCCGGCCTTTTGCGACGGTTCCACGGCAACCGCGATGGGGAGCGGTCCCGCGACGTCGCTTTTCACATCGAAAGCAGCAGTTCCGTTCTCCAGCTGCTTGAGGTCGGCCTCCGCCCAACTTCCGTCGCTCGTCATCGCGAGCGGTGTCACTTCCAAGTCGGCAGGGGCGTCCGTTGAGGGTTGGACCGTCCGGACCAACGGAAAGAAGCTCGCGTGCTTAAGCCCCTTCGTCACGGGGTGGTCGGGCAAGTATTGGCTCACGAGCGGCATCAAAAAGTCCCCGCCGACAATGCGGCTCACTTTATCCACGATCACGTTCTCACCGAGCTCCACGCCGTAGGTCGCGAAAAGATCACGGAACGAACCACTGGCCCCCGGATCCATCGGGTCGATCAGGAACAGCAGCCCCTTGCCCTCCTTGAACGCCTGGTCAAGACCCGCCAGTTCCCCCGCCGCTAATTCCCAGCGGGGCCCGCCGACGATCACCGCCTGGCAGATCTCGGGTACCTGGTCCCGCGCCAGCACGATCTCGTGAACTTTTGCGTTGTAACCTTCCAAGGTTTCTCGGAACTTCTGGAACCCGTTGGGCTCCGTTCCCCCGATCTCCGCTTCGCCGTGCCCCGACACGAAGCACACATGAATGTCCCGGGGGTGGAGCAACCTCAAGAACGCATTCGTGAATTTGTCTTCGTCCGGTTGGAACAATCGTTCTTCTCGGTCCCCGGCGCGGATCACAAGGGTCGAGGGTTGACGGATGTTGAACTGCCGGGCGATCTTCGGCCTCCGGAGCGGGTCGTAAAAATCATAACGGAAATCCGGATGGTAGCGTTGGCATTCCTTCAAAAAGACCTCCAGGCCCCGTCGCGCTTTATCGTTCTGATCGTAAAACAAGAGGACCTCGATCTTCTTTCCCCTGAGGTCCCGAAGCACGGACGCCGTGGGGCGTGGTAACGAATAGGCCTTCTCCCGGGTCAGGTCCCAACGGTAGCTGAAGGGCTGGACCACCCAATAAGCCACCGCAAAGATCGCGAAAAGGATCACCGCCCAGAAAAGAAATTGCAACTTTAAAAAAAATTGTTTCATCATTGTTTCCAGTTCCGCGATTCCGTCGAGGCTAACGCCAGGAACAGAAAATACAAAAAGAAAAAGACAAAATAGATCACGTTCTGCAGGTCCAAAATTCCGATCGTAAAATCCCGGTAATGTCTCAGAGGCGAGAGGGCCGCGAGCACGCGGGCCAAAGGCCCGTCACTGATGGTCTCCACCCAGTCGAGGACCCAAAAAATGATCAGGAGACCCCAGGTCCCGAGGGCGCTGACGACCGGGCTCCGGGTTAAGCTCGAGATGAAGATCCCCGATGCCAAATACGCCTGCCCCAACAACCAGAAACCGAGGAATCCGGAAAGGACCGGCCCCCAATCGAACTCCCCTCCGATCCACCGGAAAACAGCCAAGTAACCGAACAAGGGCAGCAGCAACAACTCGAAGAACCAAAGGAGCCCTAAAAACTTCCCCGCCACGATCTCAAAGTCGGAGAGGGGGTAGGTGAACAAAAGCTCCAGGGTCTCCTGCCGGCGTTCCTCCGCGAAGGAGCGCATCGTCAGGAGCGGGACAAAAAAAAGGACCAGGAGGCTGATGTTCGTAAAAAAAGATCCGAAGATGAACTGCGTCTGATTGATCCCCGTAAGGCTCGAAAGCCCCAACTGCTCGGGATTCAGCGACAACTTGACGTAGCTCAGCCCAAGGATCACGAAAAAAACTCCCGTAAGCACGAAAAAAAGTGTTCCGACCAGCACACCGCTCCAGGAATGGAAATAGCCCGTGAACTCCTTCCGCGCGATCACGAAGATCTTGTTCATAAGGTCGGCCTCGCGAACCTTCCCGCCTGGAGGAGATGGAGAAAAATATCCTCGAGCGTCAGTTGGATCCTATGGATCTCCACAAGCGGGATGTCCCGTTGGACGAAAAGTTTCGTGATCCTTGCCCGTAGGTCCTCTTCTTGGGCGACCTCAAAAACGAACCAGAGTTCGTCCCCCGGTTCCTCCCGGACCCGGAGCGCTTCGACTTCAGGAATGCTTCGGAGAAGTTCGACCGCCGCCCCACGGTGTCCCCGGCCTTTAACACGGACCGAGATCTCCTGGCGGTCCTTGAGGCAGGATTCCAACTCCTGAACGCCCCCCCGCACTAAAACCTTACCCTGATTGATCATGATGACCTTATCGCACACGATGGACACTTCGGACAGGATATGCGTCGAGAGAATGACCGCTCGTTCCTTCCCGAGCAATTTGATCAGCGTGCGTATCTCGGTGATCTGTTTCGGGTCGAGCCCGCTTGTCGGTTCGTCCAGAATAAGGATTTGAGGATCCCCGAGAAGCGCCTGGGCGATCCCGACCCGCTGGCGGTACCCTTTCGATAGGCGGCCGATCAACCGATGCCCGACTTCGGTCAGCCCGCACAACGCCATCTTGGCAGCCATGTGCTCTTTCAGTCCCCGTCGAGGAACCCCCTTGAGTTTCGCCACGTAGTCCAGAAACTCCGCAACCTTCATGTCCGGATAAAGGCTCACGGCCTCCGGCAGGTAGCCGATGGATTTTTTCGCCTTCTGGGGATATTTAAAAAGGTCGGTGCCCTTGATCCAGACCTTTCCCTGCGAGGGCGAAAAAAAACCCGAGAGGATTCGGAGCGTGGTCGTCTTGCCCGCACCGTTTGGACCGAGCAGTCCGACGATCTCCCCGGCACGGATCTCGAAGGAAACATCCCTCAGGGCGAACGCGGACCCGTATTTTTTGCTTACATGCTCGAATCTCACGAGACGGGTGTCTTCGATCGGGGGCGTCATGGTCGTAACAGATCAGGCGGTTTCGACGCGGACGAATTTCCGCTTGCCGCATTGCAGGACAAAGGGTTCCCGGATCGGAACGCTCCTCTTGGGGTCCATGACCTTCTCCCCGTCGATCTTCACGCCGCCTTGTTCTACCATCCGCCGCGCTTCTGACTTGCTCGGGACAAGCTTGCTCACCACCAGAAGGCTCACGATATCCAGGGCCCCGCCGGGAAGTTTCACGACCGGTATGTCGTCCGGGAGGCCTTTGTTCTTGAAGATCTCGTCGAATTCCTGACGGGCCTGCTCGGCCGCCTGCCGCGAGTGAAAAAGTTCCACGATCCTCTCGCTTAAACGCGCTTTCATCTCGCGGGGATGCTGCTCTCCGCGTTGGAGCCCCTGAAGGAGCGCTTCGACCTCCGCGCCGGGCATCGCCGCTACATAACGGTAATAGCGCTCCATCATCCCGTCCGGAAGCGACATGACCTTCCCGAACATCTCCCGGGGCGTGTCTTGGAGCGCGATGTGGTTGTTCAAGCTCTTGGACATTTTCTGGACCCCGTCCGTCCCCTCGATCAGCGGCAGCGTCAGGACCGCTTGGGGTTCCTGGCCGTCCATTTTCTGGAGTTCGCGCCCCACCAGCAGGTTGAACATCTGGTCCGTTCCGCCGACCTCGACGTCCGCACGGACGATCACGGAATCGTGACCCTGCAGAAGCGGGTAAAGGAACTCGACGATCGCGATCGGCTGCCCCGCCTTGTACCGTTTACTGAAATCATCGCGTTCCAGGATCCTCGCGACGGTATACTGGCCCGTCAACTTCAGAAAATCCTCCGGCCGCATTTTGCCGAGCCATTCGGAGTTATAGCGGACCTCGGTCCTGTCCCTGTCCAGAATGCGGAACACCTGTTCCTGATAGGTCTTAGCATTCTGCTTGACCTGTGCTTCCGAAAGCATGGGGCGGGTCTCCGATTTACCCGAAGGATCCCCGATCCGCGCCGTAAAATCCCCAATAATGAAGACCACGAGATGGCCGAGTTCCTGAAGTTGGCGTAATTTTCGGAGCGGTACGGTATGTCCCAGATGGAGATCCGGGGACGAGGGGTCCGCACCGTATTTGATCCGGAGCGGCACTTTTTTCCTGGCCGATGATTCCAGTTTCGGAAGAAGCTCTTTCTCGGAGATTAGGTCAATAACATTGTCTTGGAAAACCTTCATCTGTTCGGATGCGGTCTTAAACATCTTGTTTCGGTTCTCCATTCGTTTTTACGGGTTAAGGTTTCGCACCGCTTCCCCATAAAAATTAATCGTCAAACGGTACTAAGTCTCAGATTGATAAGGGGTTAGAAACGGGGCTATTGTAACCAGGAAAGAACAAAGTTAAAAGTGAAAAACGAGACCGAATTTAGAGAGGGCGTGAGCGGACAGGTATCCCGATCGAGGCCTAGACGACCTCATCCTCAGCATCGTTCCCGTTGTCGGCAGTGGTGCGGTTCTTGCGGTGGGCGAGGGTCTCAAAAGCGGAACCGTCCAGGATCCCACGCTTTGAGGCCTCAATGAACGTAACCATGTGGGCGACCTCTTTGCTCTTGAGTTTCGCCTTGATCGACTCAAGGGCCTGGCTGACGTTCAGGCCGGAGCGATAAAGCAATTTGAAGGCCTCCTTGATCTCCGTGCGGGTATCTGGCCCGATCCCGGCACGCCGCATGCCGACCACGTTGAGGCCCTGCGCGACCCCCGGGCGGCCCCCGCACATAACATAGGGCGGGATATCTTTGTTGATCGCCGTGAGCGCGCTGACCATGGCGAGCGTGCCAATACGTGTAAATTGGTGAAAACCCGTCATCCCGGAAAGAAAAGCCCTGTCCTCCACCTCGCAATGGCCGGTGAGCGAGGCCTGATTGACCATGATGATCCGATTCCCCAGCCTGCAGTTATGCGCAATGTGGCAGTAGGCCATGATAAAGTTCTCGTCCCCGATTTCGGTGGCCGACCCTTCCTTCGTCCCCCGGTGGATCGTCACGAACTCCCGGATCTCATTCTTGTTCCCGATCCGTGTGAACGTCTTCTCCCCGCGGTAAGACAGGTCTTGGGGCGCGTGACCGATGACGGCCCGCATGTGTATCTTATTGTCGTCACCGATCGTTGTCCCGCAAGCGATGTGGGCCCCGGCCATGATCTGATTGCGGGAACCGAGGCAGACCCCGTCCTCAAGGATTACGTGCGGCCCGATAAGATTGCCGTCACCCAATGTGACGTTCTTTCCTAGGATCGCGGTGGGATGAATATTGGATGAGGAAACGCTCATGGTTCAGGACCCCAAAAATTTGACCTTCCGTTCAATCGACAAAAACCGTCAACCCGCGGGATTTTTCAAGCCCTGACAGGGCGGTACCCATACGACAAGCATGAGTGGACCGGCCCAATTCTTCATTCTGTTTAGAAAAAGCCGACAGGACCCGCTTAAAGAGCCTGCTGCGTTTATAAGAACATTGGACCGGAGGGGAGTTGAACCCCTGACCTCTACAATGCCATTGTAGCGTTCTCCCAACTGAACTACCGGCCCATGACAAAATGCCCGTTGGTCTTAAAACCCAAGAGGGGACAGTCTAAATGAAAAAGCAGTTTTTTCAAGGACGATTCTAGAGGAGGTCTTCATAAACCGCTTAAAGCGTTTTGGGGGTTCTTGCTTTCAGGAGGGTATCCTGGGTCATCACCCCCCCTCCAGCAAGCAGGCCGCGGATCCGGCATGTACGACCTGTCAAGGATTCCCGCTGAAAGCACGCAGAGAATGACATGCCGTTGTTGATAGAGCGCAGACCCGTAAAATCGCTCTTAGAAGAACGTTTCCGGTTCGAGCAGAATTCCGTCCTGTGCCCCGGGGACAAGAGAAAAAACAACGTCCCAGATCCCCGAGCTGCAACGCGTGACCACCCGCCCCAAACCATCCACGAACCCGGCAGTGTCCCGAAAGACCCGGTAATTGGCGGTCCCACGATCGTACTGCCCGATCGTGTAGGGCAACTCCCAAGGGGAGCTGACGACATTCTTGAAGCCCCGTCCGAAAGTCCGTCCTAATTGGGTAAAATACCCGGGTTCCTCCGCGGCAAATGAAAAAGACGTCGGCAAGCAGAGCATGAAAACCAAAACGAGACCCGTTAGACCCCCACGCATGGTATCCTCCGATCCTTTCGTGACCGATAGCCCCTGTCCAAACAGATTTAAAGTTTTCTTCTTCCCGCGCCGATGAAATCCATACGCCGCAAGGAGTCAGACCGGCGTTACGGAGATGGCACTATGAAAACCGCATACAGTTGTCCGGCATGTCACTGGTCCGGGAACGAAACCAGCTTCGTGACCAAGATCCTCTCCATCATGTACCGCCCCAAACACGACAACATCCAGGCCTTCAAACAGATCAAATGCCCCAAGTGTCACAACCTCGTCACGATCATTTTCGAGACGCTTGACGGCACGATCGCAAAGTGATTTTTGATCACTTTCCCTGGGACCGTCCGCAGTCTTCCGAAATAAGCTGAAGACGAAAACTTCCGCTGCACTTTGCGGGTCACTTTTTTCGATTCCTACCGGAACCACCCGAAGTGCGTTAATTTGATCCCAAGACGGGCAATGTAACGGCGCAGCTCATTGGAACTGAACAGTTGGTATTCCCTTTCACGAGGGAACGTCAATGAGCTGATGGCGCAAAGTTCGTCGTCCACCCAGCCAGGATGGCACATGACCTCGCTCACCCCCTCCGGCAACGTAAACAGAAGGTGCCGGAGCACTTCATCGGTCCAATACGTGTGCGGGTCCAGGTTCCCGTAAAAATTGTCCGTCGTACGCAGCCCTTTGCAGGACACCTTGATGTTCGGCTCGGCGAAAAGACGCGACCAGCGGATCGGAAGCCCGTGCTTTCGCGCCAGAACAGCGAGTGCGTCGAAGAACGGCAAATGGTCGTGAAGATGGTGATGGATGTCGACGTGGGTCGGAAGGCGTTTAAAAAGCCTCACGAAGCGCTGGAATTGGGCCCGGAATTCTTCGGTGATCTCGCCGGTCGGCGGGAATTTTTTTAGATAATCCGGAAGTCTTTTAAAGCGTCCGGTCTTGTCAACGAGTGATTTGACCAAAGCGGGCTTGGAAAGGGGCTCGCCGAACGTAAGGTTTAAATGAAGACCGAGCCCCAGTTTTTTGGACGCGAGGATCTCACGGACCACATCCGGCGCAACACGCAAATTGAGCATGACGGTTGTACTGGTCACGATCCCGTTGGCGTGAGCCCCCAGGATGGCCTCCGTCACCTTCGGCGTCAGGTTGCAATCGTCCGCATTCACGATCAACACGCGCTGTTTCATGATCTTCCGTCCAAGGTCATTTCTTTGATGGGACCACGACCACGACCGTCGCGATCGCGTACTCCCGTTCATGCGCCAGGGATAGTTCGATCTGTGTTCCCGCGGAAACCCGGCAGCGCCGACGGGCCTCATCCGACAATTCAAGGTAAGGTTTCCCCGTCGGCAAACGTCTTACCTCGATCCCTGAAAGGCGGCGCCACGTCGCGGGAGGCTGTCTCACCGCTTTCAGCAGGGCCTGCTTGGCCGCGAATCGCGCCGCATAATGCTCGTGACAGTGCCGTTTGGAACGGCAGTAGGCTTGCTCTTCCCGACTGAAGGTGCGATCCAAAAAAACCTTTCCGGAACGCCGGACGGTCCGCTCCATCCGATCGACCTTGACAAGATCAATCCCCTGCAGGATCTTCAATCCGGCTCCCTCTTATGTGGATGAAACCGTCGTATGGAGGAACCAATAGGCCAAGGCCGCGATCACCAGCGTCGAGAGGATATAAAAATTATTGAAACGCCAGAAGTCCCAGATCTTTTGCCCCAAGGGAATCGCGTGGGGGTCCTTCTTCTTCTTCAAAAGAACGTCGTATTTCAGGGTCAGGACTTCCTCTTTGCGAAAACGGATGTAAACGCCTCCGATCTTATAGGCGTGCAACGCTCCCTCGCGGATGAATTTCTCGATCTCCTGCTGTTCAACCTCAAGGTAATTCCGGACTTCATCCAAGGTCAACATGTTATTCATAGTCTTCGGACACCTTTTGCTGAAAGGTCAGGAAAGCGATCGGGAAGCGGTAACGCCCAAGCCGTTCAAACCCGGGCGCGTTCTTGCTGGATCCACTGATCCACTTCGGACTTGGTAAAGATCCAGTTCCCGTTCTCATAGCGGGCCGGGATCTTCTTGCTGTGGGCCCATTCCTCGATGATCTTAGCTTCGACCTCGAGATATTGCGCCACGTCCTTCAAGGTCAAGGAAACGTCCAATCCGTCCGGAGAGGGAGCCCCCTGCATGTTCACGAGGCCCTGCAACACCGCGCCTTCAGCAATCCCCAGCCGCGGGATGGTCAGGTTCCCTTTAACAAACGCCCCTTCAAGAAGGGACAAACTACGACTGGCAAAAATATCCCCCGTCACTTTCCCCGCGATCACAATGTTGTCGCCGTGGATGTTGGCCGTGACCTTGGCGTTCTCTCCGATCGTCAGATTCCCGCGTGTGTCAAGTTTTCCCTCAAAGCTTCCGTTGATCCTCAAATTGACGGGATCCTTGAACGAAATCGTTCCCTGCATACTCGCGTCGACATCAAGAATCTTCTCCTGGGTTTCCGGAACCTTTTTTGCCATGGCACGATCTCCTTTGGAGCCGCGTTGGAAGGCGGCATGGAACAGAAATTTTCAAGCATTATGGCCGTTTCCGGCGACATTGTCAACGGACCCGCTTCTTGACGTCCCCCGCCCGCTACGGGGTTCCTTCGGTTGCGGGTTCCCCGCTTGGTCGAACTGCTTGAGGACCAAGAAAACGACCACCGGGGGACCGGCGCGCTGAAAAAGGGTTGGCAGCGGCAGCGCTCCTCTTTTAGAATCCTACCGAGGGCAGGGGGAAACCATGACACAAAGGCGGGCCATCAGTCTCGCGTTAGCAGCATGGATCGCGTTCGGAGGGTGCGCAACGCAAAAGGGATTTTCCCGTGATTTTGAATCGAGATTAACGTCAGCCCAGAATGATTGGGGCCTACGGACCGCACCGGACCTCCGGGCCATGCCGCCCGGGATCCCCAAGCCGGACCCCTCGCATCCGCTCTCTCCCCATGACTTGCAGTCCATCCTTGACCGGCTTGTCTTTTTCTCCCCGCTTCGAGGACACCGTGTGCCGCTGGGGATCGTCCTCGACCCGGAACTCAACGCCTCCGCCAACCCGAATGGTGTTATCGTCACGACAGGGCTCATCGCCACATTTCAATACTCTCCCGACGCACTAGCGGCCGTCATGGCCCACGAGCTCGGCCATCTTCTGGCCGGTCATAGCCCAGACCGGAAACGTCGCGGCGCGTGGCTCGAAGTCCTGTCTTATGCCACTCCGGCCCTCTCCGTCCTTCCCTATGGGGGTCTCTACGGCCCGGCCGCCGGAACGGCCCTGCGGGAAAGCGCGAAGATCAGACGATTCTCCTACAGCCGTGTTCAAGAGAACGAGGCGGATGCCCTCGGGGTATTGATCGCCACGCAGGCGGGGTTCAGTCCGCACGGCTTGGGGGATTTTCTGGATCATGCGGGCGGCGGTTCGGGGTTCGGCATCCCGCAGACGATCTCGTTCCCCACAAGCGTGGGCGCGATCCCTCAAAGCGCGGCGGTGGCGCTCCTGAGTTCAAGTCCGCTTTACCGACTGCATCCGCCTTCCTCGAAACGCAAACAGGTCGTCCGGTTAATGTCCGCGCGCGCGACCGGACAGATCACCCAGGAAGCGTTGAAAAAAGAGTGCCCTTGGCTCGAAAAGATCTACACGGCTTTTAAGGACCGCCAGGCCAAAACGGTGACTCACGCCGCACCCTAAGCTGGTGCGGGCCTCGTCGACCTAAAGGCCTTTCACCCGGCTAGAGGATCAACATGGAAGGGGTAAGCATAAGATCGAACCCCTTTTGACCCGATGTCACGTCGGCCTGTCGTTCGGCGGGAACAAAAAAATCTTATAAGCCTGCCCCCACACGGCAATGGGTAAGCGGTCAAGGTCAACTTAATCCCAATGCTGGTTTATGTAGCTTTGGATCTCGTTGTAGAGGGTCTTCATCTTTTCACCGCCCCCCGCCGACAATGGAGCGGGCAGACCGGCCCTGATGGGGATCGAACCGCGCCAGGTATCGCTGAGATCGCGGACCGGAAGATCGACCACACTCGATCCCTGGTTCGTGATCACCAGTCGCTCACCTTCCACCGTTCCGAGCTTGAGACAGGGCACCGCGTATCGGGAGGCGATCGTCTCGAACCGACCGAGATTCGCCGGATCCACCGTTACCATGATCCGCGACGGCGACTCACCGAACAGTGTTACGTCGAGCCGGCCGACGGAGGAGCCAAGCCCTCCAAGCTCGACACGCGCACCAAACATATTGTTCGGGTTGCTGATGCAAGATTCCGCCAAGCAGATCGCAAGCCCGCCCTCGGAAACGTCATGGGCGCTCTTCACCAGCCCCTCCCTGATCGCCTCCTGGCATGCCGCCTGGACCTCTTTTTCAAATTCGATGTCGATCGACGGGTCGCCTTTTTTCTGCTTGTGGATGAGGCGAAGGTATTCGCTCCCCGCAAGGCTGGCCGCAGGACTTCCGAGAAGCACGATCACATCCTTTGCGGCCTTAAAATCTTGCGTCACGCGTCGGGCAGCGTCTTCGATCAACCCCACCATCCCGATCATCGGCGTA
>JAHQRI010000061.1 GCA_019052695.1 Candidatus Omnitrophota bacterium | reverse complement strand
AATTCCGTCACCCGCGTTCACGATCCCGACCTTCGTGTAATTCGAGATCCGGTGCGGCGCCCCGGAGGCGGCGTGACGCATGACGATCAGATTCACCTTCAAGGCCTCGATATTCGCGATCGTGTCCCACAACGATTCGCCTTTGGTCATGCTCGAACCTCCGCTCGCCATGCTAATCGTGTCGGCACTTAACCGTTTCTCGGCAAGTTCAAATGAAACGCGGGTTCGCGTGCTGGGCTCCAGAAAAAGGTTCACCACGGTTTTTCCGCGGAGCACCGGCACTTTTTTGACCTCCCGTTGTGAAACTTCACTAAAAGATTTCGCGGTATCCAAGATCAATTCGATCTCATCGGCGGTGAGGTCCCTCAGGCCCAACAGGTCTTTTTTGGTCCAAAGGGTCTTGGAAGCGGCATTCATCGGCCGCCCCCCCCGGAAATGACAGCCTCATCCCTTCCGTCCGCCTCCTTGAGACGGATGATGACCGTTTCCTGAACGGCGGTCGGAACGTTCTTCCCTACATGGTCCGCCTTGATCGGCAGCTCACGGTGGCCGCGGTCCACCAGGACGGCCAATCGGATCACTTGGGGACGGCCAAAATCGATCAGGGCGTCCAGCGCGGCGCGGATCGTCCTGCCCGTAAAGAGAACGTCATCGACCAAGATCACGACTTTCCCGCGAAGATTGAAGGGAATGCTGGTCTCGCGGATCTCAGGCTTGGGCCCGATCTCACTGAGATCATCCCGGTACAACGTGATATCGAGAATACCGACCGGGACCTCTTTCTTTTCGATCTCGTAAAGTTTTTGTTGCAATCTCTGGGCGAGAAAAACCCCTCGGGTGCGGATCCCGATGAGGGCAAGACGGGAAATACCTTGGTTCCGTTCCACGATCTCATGAGCGATGCGGGCCAAGGCCCTTTCGATGGCCCCCGCATCCAGAACCAATTTTTCGTCAGCGCTCATGCTGCACCTCCGTAGCCTCAAGCGGGTGCGAAGCGAAGAGAAGGTAACGGACAAAAAAATACCCCGCTTTGGATTGCGGGGTCTGCGCTTAAACCGAATGTCCATTCCATGCTTGCACCTTTGTCGGCGTCTCTGCGCCGTCTTAAAAGGACCAAGTTCAGACTGAAACCGTCTGGAGGATACACGCCTCACTTCCTTTTGTCAAGTGTCGTCCCGGAACCTCGGAGCAAGACATCCCTGACGAACAAGATCGAAATAGGGCTGAGAAGATCTTCTCTATAAGCCGAGTTCTGTACCCTCCCTCGCGGGAAAGGCGATGACCATCTGTCTAGGGCCGCCATTACTGACGGTCTCAGGCGGCTTACCCGGGAAAGTTCCCGCCTGACGGCAGAAAAGGAACGGGCCGTTCCCGCCCGCGGATATGTCGCGGGCTCTTTCCCCTGTTTAGCCTTTCTTCGCGTAGAGATTGCCGCGTTTCACCCCTGCCCCACATTGGTTCTCACATCTGCGGTGCAGGACTCGTCTCTGTGGCTCTGATCCGCTCAACATTTGACCCTGGAAAAACAGACCCCCAAGGTGCGAACGTCGAGGATGGGTGTTACCCACTACGCTGCCCTTCGAAGCTCGGACTTTCCTCCCACAGCGGTTGGACAGGTCGTTTCCCGTCTCTCATCATCTGTGCGCGGTCATCCAAAAAGACCCTCTCAGGCACCTATTAAGATCAAAGAACGAAACGACCGACAGCGCGTCGGCAAAAGGAATTTAAATCCCCAGCGACTCGAGTTGTTTTTTAGAAAAATCCGCCCAAGTGGTTTTGGGATGATCGTCAACGACGGACCGGAACACCTTCCGGGCGGCGTCCGTTTCACCGACCGCGACATAGGACCGGGCCAGGTAGTAGGAAGCCACCACCACTAGGTTTCCCTGTGGATTTTCCTTTAAATACTTCTCGTAGTGGTCCGCGGCCCTCCCATAATCCCCTTTTTGATAAAGCCTTTCAGCTTCAGCATAAGAGCCGAACCGCGATTCCACGGAACGGGAAGCGCAGGAGGCCAGCAGCACAACTGTTAAAAAAACCACCCAAACGTGAGCAATCCTCATCGAAGGCCCTCGTAATCTCTGACGTTGAAGAACCCTTCAAAATAACCTTCGGATTTTAAGTGTACTTTCCCCCTCCGCGGGGGTCAAGGGACAATTTCGATCGGTCAGGGTTCGGCTTCCCGCAATCCTGAGAATGCGGAAGGATCTCCCCCCCGCCCAAACAAACTGCGCGGCGGTAGAACACTGCGAACTGCCCCGGCGTCACCGCCCTTTGAGTTCTGTCAAAAAAGACTTTCGCTTTGCGAGCGGAAAGAGGGAAAAGGGTCGCCCGCGCCGCATGCTGGCGATACCGGATCTTTACCTGGACTCGTAATGGTTTTACAGGCATCCCCCCTGGAAAATTGCAGGGGAAAAGGACCGCTTCCTTGCTCATCAAGCGGCTCGGATCCTTGCTCACAAAAAGGACATTTTTTACAGTGTCGAACGAGATCACAAAAAAGGGGCCTCCCGACAAGCCGAGCCCTTTGCGCTGACCGATGGTGTAAAAATGGAGGCCCTGGTGCTCCCCAAGTACCGATCCTGATAAATCCATCATCGGCCCCGGCTTGGTCCCGACCTCCTTTCGAAGGAAACGGCCCATGGAACTTGCGGCAACGTAACAAAAGTCCTGGCTTTGTTGATGTCCTTGAAAGAACTCAAATCCGTTTTCGCGTGCCAGGTGGTAGATCTCTTGCTTAGTATGGCTCCCAAGCGGCAAGATCAAATGCCGTAGCTGTTCCTGGGACAGAAAACAAAGCGGGTAAGTTTGATCTTTTTCCGTGTCCCTCGCCTTCAAGAGCTCATACCGGTTCGCACCAGGGTCCCGCCGCACGCGTGCGTAATGGCCGGTCGCCACGTGACGAATGCCGCGGCGACGTGCCCATGCCAAAAGCCTCGCGATCTTAAAATGCCGGTTGCAGAAGACGCAGGGGTTCGGCGTTCGGTGCTGCGCCATTTTTTTAAAAAAATAACCGACTACCTCTTTTTTGAATTCCGGGGAGACATCTATGATGTGGTGAGGGACCGCAAGAGAGCGGCAGACCTCCCCCGCGATCTTGAGCGAAAGGGTGTTGTCATGAACACAACCACGAGAAGGGTGCGCAGAATCCTCCCACAAAGGCTGCCGCAAAGAAAGACCGATAGGGTCCCACCCTTGCCGTCGGAGAAGCAACAATGCCACGGAAGAATCCACACCTCCCGACATCCCGACCACGATCGGTCTGCGTGAAAGCTTCATCGGCGGCTTACGGCTTTCCGAAAAAAGCGTAAAACCCCGAGAGCCGCAGGAAAAAGGTCAGGGCGGATCCTGAGGACGATGAGATCTTGATGCGGCGTAAAAGGTAAGGGTTCCCTTCCCACTTGCGGTCGTGAAGATGACTGGCGGCACAACCGTACCGGTACCCGGCTCCGCGGGCCATATCCAGAATCTTTTCATTAAAGGATCCCGAGGGGTAAGAGATCGCCTTGACCTCCCTGCCAAGATTGTCTTCCAATATCTTTTTGGACGCGACGATCGATCGCCAGGCCTCCCCTTCCGGGATATCGGTGAGCGGCTTATGACTTAATGTGTGGCTTCCGATCTCCATGCCCCGGGTGTTCGCCATTTCACGTAGCATGTCCCACGTCATAAACCCTTCCCGGCCCACGTCTTCCGGGGTCACAAAAAAAGTAGCCGCGAGCCCCCCTTCCCTCAGAACCGGAAAAGCCCTTTCGTAATTGTCCCGATACCCATCATCCAATGTGATCGCGACCTGCCTGTTCCCCAAGGACGCCCTACCTTGACTTCGCGCGCAAACCTCGAGGCCGACCGCGCAAAAACCCATTTTTTTCAAAAACGACATCTGCCATGCAAAAAGTCCCGGGTCGATCGCGAGCTTTCCAGGGAACCGCCCCGGATCTAAACTGTGATACGCGAGGATTGGAATGAATTTTTTCATTCTTTTCCCCCGAGGGCCTCCTCATAGACCTCGCAGATCTGGTCGCTCATAAGCTTCGAGGAATATTCCAACGCCGCCTGTGCAGCCGCACGCCCCATCCCGGAGCGTAACTCCGGGGACTTGGCATAATCGACAAGACAGCGGGCGAGCTCGGGAACGTTCGCTTCCTGAAAAAGCAACCCACGTTTTCCGCCTCCTAACAGTTCCGAAATGCCTCCCGAATCCGAACCGACGACCGGCAAGCCGGCGGCCATCGCCTCGAGGACCGAAAGCCCGAACGCCTCCGGCCAAAGATAGGGCGCAACAAAGATGTCGGCTACCTTGAAGGGTTTTTCCGTTTGATCGACATTACCGAGGAATCGGACCTCCTTCTGAATCCCTAACCGCTCGACTTGTTCTTTTAACTTTTCGATGTAAGAGACATCGCCATCCCCTGCGATCAGCAATTTCATTTCGGGGACCTGCTGACAGGCCATGGAAAAAGCATCGATCGCTATGTGGATCCCTTTAACAGGAATGAGCCGCGAAAGGGCAAGGACGACCCGATGGCCCTCCTCATACCCATATTCCTCCCGCACAGCCTCGCGGTCAACCCGCTCGACACGGGCCCTCAAGGCTTCCACGTCGATCCCATTCCGGATAATCCGTACCGGGGGCAGATTCTTTTCACCGAAAGTTCCAATGAGGCCGTCCCGCATGGTCCGTGAGATCGCGATCACCACGCGCCCCCAACAGGGAAAAAGGCGGCGGCCCAATCGCCGTTTGTAGAACATATGAGAAGTCGAAACAAAAGGGACCGGGATAAAACGGGTAGCCGCCGCGGTCAGAACCTGGGTCACCCGGGTATGGGCATGAATGATGTGAACGGGATACTTTATAAGGAAAGACATAAGCTTGGGAAGCTGCCCCCATAAACGCAAGGAAAGCTCGCTCTTGCATCGCGGCACATCTGAAATGACCCGGCTCGCGCACTCCCGGAAGGAAGCGGCACAATTCCCGTCGCTCCCCCATAGAAAGACCTCATGGCCCGCCTTTGTTTGTTCCCGAATGAGGGTCAGCAGATAAGTCGCAATGCCCCCCGTGTTCAGGTGGCTTGCCATGTGCAGTATCCTCACACCGCCTCCCTTTAGGACCCTATGTCGTCGTCCTCGCCCAGGAACCGCGGCGGGGGATAAAGGAGACCGGAGCGATCAAGGCGACGCAACCAAAGCCCCGGGTCGCAAGATCAGGGATCACTGGCGCAAAACCTTCAAAAAAAGTTTGAGAATATCGATAGCGCTCACGATTCCCACTACTTTGTTCTCATGATCTACGATCGGAATGCATCCTAATTTCTTTTCCGCCATCAATTCCACTGCCTTCTCAAGAGGATCCTCCGGGAACAGGGCGGTGACGCTTTCGATAATATTCTGCTTGAGAATGTACGCCGCCAATTCATCCATGTTGTAAACATATTCCCCGTTCGGATTTTTTTTGGGAGCCGTGATACGGTTGAAATCCCGTTGCGAAATGATGCCCATGATCTCACCCGCGGCATTCACGACAGGCAGGTGGCGGATGTTTTTTTCGCTGAAGATCTTCGCCGCATCACAAAAGGAGTCATCCAAGTTCAAGGTGATCGGGTTCGGGATCATGATGTCACTAAGAGGTGTGTTCTTCATAAAAACTCCTCGGTTTGATCAAGACAAAGCGCTCGCTGACTATCGTTTGAAAAACCGACATACCTTCGCGGTTTCGCGACCACATTATATCGAGTTCGGTGCATTCTTTGCCAACTTTTACTTTTCACCCACTTTCCGGCTCAGAATCTTAAAACAAAAAAGTCGAGTACCGTATGTGGCCCATGATTTTCCGGAATGGGAGATGGGCTGATTTGGCGAAGAAACCCAAAACGGGGCATTCAAATCCTCCATTTGCGACGAAAAGAATGCATAATTGCGTCCCCGGTACTAACTGCCCCCAATGTGGCCGGCATGGACCCCGATGAGAAAAGTGGGCCCGGGAGGACTTGAACCTCCGACCAAGCGATTATGAGTCGCCTGCTCTGACCAGGCTGAGCTACAGGCCCAAAGCGCATGATTGCCGCTTGTACTCCCCTCTAAAGAGCCCCGGCGGCCTCATCCCTCAATTTTATACTAAGAGCGGCACAGACCGAATTTGGGGTCAGGATAAAGTAAAAACAAAAGCAAACCGCAATCGATCCTACTGACCGAATCAGGCCGGAAGTAGGATATCGAAGAAAGGATGGGATTTCAATCTTGAATCAGCGAAAAAGACCTAGCGGCGGTTGAGGACCCGATCGACCTTGCCCTGAAGACTAGCCAGATCGAAAGGTTTTTCGATAAAGCCGCTGATCCCTTCCAGTTCGAAAAGCGACTGCATGGAAGCCCCCGCTCCAGTGAGAACGATCACGGGGGTCTTTCGCAACCGGGCTTGTTCCTGTAGGTTGTCGTGCCGGTAAGAACGCAGCTTCCGGAGGTAAGTCAGACCGTCCTCGCCCTTGGGGATCCGAATGTCAAGAAGGACGCAGTCCGGCTTGGTTTCCTCCGTTCGTTTAAAACCCTCGCCGCCGTCAGCGGCGGTAAAAACAACGAAACCGAGCGACTCGAACTTCTCCTTGACGATCTGACAGACATCGTCCTCATCATCAATGATCAAAAGCGTCTTTTTGTCTTCCGCCATACCGAAAGCACCCTGATTCGCTGCGTTACAATCCATTGATGTATCGTGCACATCAACCCTGGACTGAAGCCTTATTTACTGGGGGCAAACACCGGAAAATTGTATTACTCGCTTAATTTAATATCCAGGAAATTCTTCAGTTTTCGGGAACGGGTCGGATGCCGGAGTTTGCGCAGCGCTTTCGCCTCGATCTGCCTCACGCGTTCCCGTGTGACATTGAAAATATGCCCGACTTCCTCCAGGGTCCTCGGATAACCATCCCCGATGCCGAACCGGAGCCGAAGGACCTTTTCCTCGCGTTCGGTCAAGGTCATGAGCACATCGTCCATCTGTTCTTTCAGCATACTGTAGGCCGTCGCGTTCGCCGGTGACACGGCGGATTTATCTTCGATGAAATCACCGAAATTGGTGTCCCCTTCATCGCCGATAGGCGTCTGAAGACTGATGGGCTCTTGGGCGATCTTGAGAATGCCTTTAACCTTGTCTAAAGGCATTTTCATGACATGCGCGACTTCTTCGGGGGTCGGCTCGCGCCCGGTCTCCTGGACGAGATGACGCGACGCGCGAAAGAACTTATTGATGGTCTCGATCATGTGCACGGGGATACGGATCGTCCGGGCCTGATCCGCGATCGAACGGGTGATCGCTTGACGAATCCACCAAGTCGCGTAAGTCGAGAATTTGTAACCCCGCTTGTATTCGAACTTGTCCACAGCCTTCATCAGGCCGATGTTCCCCTCCTGGATGAGATCCAGGAAGGAAAGCCCCCTGTTCGTATACTTTTTAGCGATACTCACAACAAGCCGAAGATTCGCTGCCACCAGGGCTTTCTTGGCCTTGGTCAGCTCCCACTCTTTGCGGACAATAAGCTTAAAATGCTCCAAAAGCTGCCCTTCCGACTCTCCCAGTTCCTCGAGGATCTGTCGATTCCTTTCCTCCAACTTCCCGATCTGGCCTCGTACGGCCTGGCGCCGTAATTTTTTGATCGCATCGCGGTTCTTCTTCAATTCGCGGAGTTTCCCGCGGAGGCTGGCAACGATCTGCTCCACGATCCCAATGCTCAGATTGAACTGAAGGAGGAGTTCGACCACATTCGCCTTTTTGCGTGAGGCTCGGAATTTACGGATGAGGAGCTTGAACTTTCGCTTAATGCTTTGGATCTTGACCTCTTGGTCCTCGTCTACGATCGCTTCGATCTGGACCTGCCCGTCCGAGATCTTTTTGGCCAACTCCAGGATCTCGAAACGCGCCGCCTGAGTTTCGTAGACCACTTTTTTCAGTTCTTCTTCGCAAGCTTCGATCTTTTTGGAGATCTCGATCTCTTGTTCGCGAGTGAGCAACGCGATCTGTCCCATCTGCCGCAGATACGTCCGGACCGGATCATCGATGCGGACACGCTCGTATTCCTCTACTGCCGCGTCCTCTTCCAGCTCCGAATCTTTACCCTTTTTCGCCTCAACCTCCTGGATCGGTTCAGGCTTACCCTGATCGCCCGAGCCCTGGCTGGAAACCTCCACCCCCTTTTCGTTAAGCACCCCGATGATCTCTTCGACCTTCTCGGGGGTGTTCATTTCAGGGGGTAGATTCTTTTTCATTTGTTCGATCGTGACGAATCCCTGTTTTTTCCCGAGAGAGAGCAGGTTCTGAATTGCGGTTTGTGACCGTTTCGAGAGAACGGGGACAGGTTTCGATGTTTTGACGGGCAGACCCCGGGCCGGAGCCTTGACGGGCCTTGGGTGCGGTGACGACCTGGCGGGTTTCTTCAACTTCTTTTTCATAGAGCTGGATATTCTACTTATTTCGCGGCTTTTTACCAAGCGATTTATTTCCCCTTGCCGGACGTTTTTGAAAGGTGCCAAAGGTCCTGGTATTCCCGCGTATGCGCCTGCACCTGAACGGTATCCCCGCGACGTTCCGCCTCGGTGATCAAACGCCGCAAGGATTCGAGACGAAGTGCGATCTTCTCTTTCTTGATCTTCATGACGCAATCTCTCAGGACCTGCTCCCGCTCGGAAGATTCATCCAAAGTCGTCATGACGGCAACGATCCTTTCCCGGTACAGCGGATCCTCGATCCGGTTCAAGAGCCCGGAAAGAGAGCATTTTTTCCCTTCTTCGGCGGACTCTTTTAAATAACGAAACAGCCTCTGGGACTCGGGCGTCTTAAAATCGGCCTCGCCCAATTCTTCACAGGCCTGCTCGCAAAGGGGCGGAACTTCCGCCATCAACACAAAAAGGAGAAGCTCCTCTTTCGCGGGGAGTGTTCCAGAGGTTGCCGTCGTTTCCGTTTTTCCGTTTTGGACATGCGCGGGATCGGCTCTTTTGTCGAGTCGCGAGAATTCCGTACGCAAAGAGTGCTCGTCGACTTGAAGGGCGGTGGCGAGACGCCTGAAATATTCCGAAAGAACGACCGTATTCTTGATCTTGGAAAAGGTCTCTAACATCTCCCGACTGATCTTGGCGAGTCCCAAAGCGTCTTTGCGCGGATAACGCCCTAACAGGATCTTGAGTTTGTAATCAAAGAAATCCTTCGCTTCCCGAAGCAGCTCCGTAAAAGCCGCGGCACCGTGTCGTAAGAGAAAATCGTCGGGGTCCTCCCCGCGGGGAAGCTCCACAAGTTTGACCTGCATCCCTCCCTCCAGAAGGATCTCAAGACCTCGGAGTGAGGCGGCCTCCCCGGCTTTGTCCCCGTCATAGACCACTATCACTTCTTCCACGAACCGTTTCAGAATCCTGACGTGATCCTCTCCGAGGGCGGTCCCAAGGGTCGCCACGGCGTTTTTAAACCCGTTTTGGTAAAGCGCGAGAAAGTCCATATAGCCTTCCACCAAGATGAGGTTGGGCCACTCCCGGTCAATGGCTTTTTTTGCGAGGTGCAGGCCAAATAATTCGCGCCGCTTAGAGAAAACCGGTGTTTCCGGAGAATTCAAGTATTTGGGACCCTCCTCCCCCGCGATCAATCGCCCTCCGAAAGCGATCGTTTTTCCTTGAAGGTTCTGTATCGGGAACATTAAACGACCGCGGAACGTGTCGTAATAATTCCCCTTGGCGGACTGCTGGATCAACGCCGCACGTTTCATGAGGTCTTCAGAGTACCCTTTCTTTTTTAAATGATCACAAAGTGTCCGCCACTCCGAAGGCGCCCATCCCAGCTTGAACTCACGGATCGTTGCCTCCGCGATCTTGCGTTTTTCCAAATACACCCGTGCGGGGGTCCCCGCATCTTTGCTCAAAAGTTGGTGATAAAGATCCGCGGCAAGGTCGCAAATCTCATAAAGTTTATCTTTCTGCCCGGTCTCCTCCGCGGTCCCACGACGCTCGGGTAAAGCGATATGCGCCCGGTCGGCCAGGAACTTGAGGGCCTCCGGAAAGGTCATGTTCTCGTGACGCATGATAAAACTGATCACATCACCGCCGGCCCCGCAACCAAAACAGTGAAACAATTGCTTTTCGGGCTGGACCATAAAAGACGGTGATTTTTCCTGATGGAAGGGGCAGCAGGCCTTGAGATTCCTTCCCGAACGTTTCAGCGGAACGTATTGAGTAATGATCTCGACGATATCGTTGGCAGCGCTGACCTGCTCGACAATGTGGCTGTCAAACCGCACGCCGCGGTCTTCGCGCGGTGTCATGACGTCGCGGTCTTGTGGGAGGAAGCTGTCTTGGATTGCTCTTTTAGGAGCGGTCCCGCGATCGTTTCCTTGATTCGCGGCAGCAGGCTCGCAACAAAAGTCCCGGAGATGGAGTGTTCTTTGGAGAAATATCTTTGCAGCCCCCCGCTGGGGATGAACAGAAGGAACTGGGCCGCTAAGCTCGTGAGCAAAAGAAAATAAAATCCACCGAGTAGCATGCCCCCGACCGACCTAAAAGCTCCGTGGGACTCGACGTGAAAGAATTTTCCGATAAGGTTTATAACGCCATGGACGGAGAACCATATGAACGCCGTCAGAAGCAGGAACGCGATAGGCCGGGCCACTTCGGCAGGCAAAGCCGGAACAAGCCCCGCAAGCGATACTGCAAGCGCTTCGTAAAAGGAAAGTACCAGGACCCCCGTCAGGAGAAGCCCGAAGACCTTGGCGAACATGTCGCTGGCCCCCTTCTTGATACCGATCGCCATGCCCCAAAGGACCGCAAAAAAAAGAAGCCAATCTCCGGTCGAGAACTTTTGCAGCAACGGATACACCGAACTTTTTTTGAAATTATCGAACAGTTGCCAAACCCATTCCATAGAGCCCTCCGCAATTTCCTACGGTCACAAAGACCTTTACGAACACCCCCCGGGTCCTAATAGCCAACGAAAAATTAACGTATGATACACCCCGCCGCCGCTCGCGAGAACTCAAAAACATCTGGCCTGCGGCACTCGCCCTAAAGCACTCCTGAGAACCTCAAAGCGGCAACGACACCGACGAAGGCCGTATCGGCTTTCAAAAGAACATCACCGAGGCTCACGAGGGAAAAACGGTCTTCTTTCCGTTCCCACTTCACCCAATGGAGCTCAGCCGCTGAAAAACCACCTTCAGGACCGAAAAACAGGTTCAAAGCCCGGGGTTTTTCAGGGGGCTCCGGAAGTGACGTGACCCATTGCGGGAAA
>JAHQRI010000060.1 GCA_019052695.1 Candidatus Omnitrophota bacterium | reverse complement strand
GCGCCGCACCCTTTACCGGAAGCTCGATGCCTACAAGATCCTATGACGGTACGTTGACAATCCGCCACAGTGTGATGTGCCGTTTTGAGCCATTCGAACCGCATGATTTTAAATGCAAAACTGAGTGCGTTCTAACATGTTTATTTTAAATGGGTTGCAAACTTGAAAATAACCCGATGTGGCATGATTATTGTTCAATAAAAGTTTGAAGGAGTTAATTCAACGGTTTTAAAAAGGAGGAAATGTCATGTCAAAAGTTCTAGGGATCGATCTGGGAACCACGAATTCCTGCATGGCCATTATCGAGGGCAGTGAACCGAAAGTGATCACGAACAAGGAAGGGAACCGGACGACACCGTCGGTGGTCGCCTTTACCAAAACAGGCGAACGTCTGGTGGGGCAGACCGCCAAGCGGCAGTCGGTGACCAATTCCGAGAACACGGTCTTTAGCGCTAAGCGTTTTATCGGTCGACGCTACGAAGAGACCCAGCACGAGATCCAATTGGTCCCTTTCAAGGTCAAACCGGGCAAACACGGCGAAGCGGTTTTTGATATCCCGCAGGAAAAAAGGGATTTTACCCCGCCGGAGATCTCGGCGATGGTCCTGCAAAAGCTCAGGGCCGATGCCGAAGCCTATTTGGGAGAGCCGATCAAGCAAGCCGTGATCACGGTCCCCGCGTATTTCAACGATTCCCAGCGCCAAGCGACGAAGGATGCCGGGCAGATCGCGGGGCTCGAGGTCCTTCGTATCATCAATGAGCCGACGGCGGCCGCGCTCGCATACGGTCTTGACAAGAAAAAGGACGAGACCATCGCGGTCTATGACCTGGGCGGCGGGACGTTCGATATTTCGATCCTGGAGATCGGCGAAGGTGTTTTTGAGGTCAAGGCCACCAACGGGGACACGCACCTGGGCGGTGATGATTTTGACCAAAAGATCATCGACTGGTTGATCAGTGAGTTCAAAAAAACCGACGGGGTCGATCTGGGCAAGGACCGGATGGCGATCCAGCGTCTCAAGGAGGCCGCCGAAAAAGCCAAGTGCGAGCTCTCGACGGCCCAGAGCACGGAGATCAACCTTCCCTTCATCACCGCGGACGCCTCCGGGCCGAAGCATCTGCTTTTGAGCCTCTCGCGGGCGAAGCTTGAACAGCTCGTGAGCGACTTGATCGAGCGGACCGTTGCCCCTTGCGTTCAGGCAATGAAAGACGCAGGCGTCAAACCGGAGGACATCGACGAGGTGGTCATGGTCGGGGGGCAGACCCGTATGCCGGCCGTCGTCGAAAAGGCAAAGGAGCTTTTTAAGAAGGTCCCGCATCAAGGCGTGAACCCGGACGAGGTCGTGGCCGTCGGTGCCGCGATCCAAGGCGGCGTTCTCAAGGGCGATGTCAAGGACATCCTCCTGCTGGACGTGACGCCGCTTTCGCTCGGGATCGAAACCCTCGGCGGGGTCATGACGAAGCTCATTGAGCGCAACACGACGATCCCGACCCGAAAATCGGAGATCTTTTCGACCGCCGCGGACAATCAGACCGCGGTGACCGTGAAGGTGCTCCAAGGCGAGCGGGAAATGGCCTCCGGCAACCGGGTGCTCGGCCTTTTTAACCTCGAGGGGATCCCTCCCGCGCCCCGCGGCGTCCCCCAGGTCGAAGTCACTTTCGACATCGACGCGAACGGCATCGTTCACGTTTCCGCCAAAGACCTCGGAACGGGCAAGGAACAGCGGATCCGCATCGAGTCCTCCTCCGGCCTTTCCAAGGAGGAAGTGGAAAAACTCGTTAAAGAGGGCCAGGCCCATGCCGAAGAAGACAAAAAGAAACACGAGATCGTCACCGCGCGCAACCAGCTGGACAATCTCATTTACGCGACCGAAAAGAGCCTGAAGGAGCACGGGGATAAGGTCTCGGAAGACGAGAAAAAGCGCGTGGAAGAGGCCCTCAAGGAAGCCAAAGGGGTCTTGACGAGCGAATCCAAGGAAGAACTGGAAAAGGCGGGCCAAAAGCTCGCGACCGCATCCCACATGATCGCGCAAAAGATGTATGAGGAAGCGGCCAAAAAGGCCGGCGCGAAAGGCGCGGACGCGGGCGGCGGGAAGAAGGATGATGGGGTCGTCGACGCGGACTATGAGGTGGTCGACGAAGAGGAGAAGAAGAAAAAGAAAGAGTAGCGTCATTCGCGAGTGGCTTCGGCCGTGTTTGATGCCTTGGAGGCGACCCGGGCTGTACCGGGACCTCGGCGGGTGAGGGGGGATCGTTCTCTTATGGTCCGTTCTGCGAAGTGGGGCGCGGCGACCGCAGTGTTCGGAGGCGTTTTTTTGTTCGTCTCCGCGCTTTGGGCCGCTCCCGCGCTAAAGGAGATCCGCGTTCCGACCGTGATCTACGAAGGTGAGAAGATCAAGATCCGGATCGCCTTCGAATGGCCGGTCTCCGAGGGGGACCCCGAGATCAAGGTCCCGGAAAATCTCACGGGGGCCAACGTCGAGTTTTCCGGGTTCCATCGCTCGCAGGAGACTTATGTCCTGGCGACCGGTGACATCCACCGCCTGGTGTTGACCTATACGGTCAAGCCGCTTGCAAAAGGCCACAGCACCATTCACGGGTTCGACCTTCGCTACAAACCTCCTCCCGAGCAGGGGACCCAAAGCGTCCTGCGGCGTGACAGAGAATGGAAGACCCTTGCGGTGCCGCCGATCGTCTTCAACGTCCGGGCCGCGTTACCCTGGAAAAAGATCTTCATGTTCGTGGCGGTCCCCCTCGTGTTGGTATTGCCCTTCGGTTTATGGTTCCTCCATGCCTCCCGGGTCGACCGGAAGGTTGAAAAGAAATTCCTGAGCGATCCCAAACAGCAGCTTTACGCCTCAGTGGCCCGCGAGCTTGACCGCCTGATCAGCGGTTACACCCGGGATGACCTCCAGTTGCTGCTGTCCAAATGGTCCGGGTCGTTCCAAAACGTTGTCGCGACCCACTACGGCCTTCCCTTGCGGAAAAGGACCCACGCTGAGCTTCTCGCGGACCTCAACCTCCTGTGCATTCCGGATGCGGAATTGGGGGAGATCGAGCGGGTGCTGGTCCGACTTCAGGGGGTGAGGTTTTCGCTGGACGGATTCGACACCAATCGTCAGGTCGAAGAGGTGCGTGTTTCAATGTTGAAGTATGTCAACGGGAAGCTTATTATTGGCAAGCCGAGTTGATCGCCCGCCCGGTCCTCCGGGGGGCAATCTCCAGAAAACAATCGTCATCTTAAAAAGGGAGACTCTATGGACACGTCGATTCAAGAATTGAACTCAAGGATCCGCGAAGCCAGTTCCGTTCTCAAGGACCTCACCCGCGAGATCGGCAAAGTGATCGTGGGGCAGCAGTACCTGGTCGACCGCCTGATGATGGCCCTGTTGGCGGACGGGCACATCCTGATCGAGGGCGTTCCGGGACTTGCGAAAACACTTTCGGTCCGGACCCTTTCGCAGGCCATTGCCGCGCAGTTCCAGCGGATCCAGTTCACGCCCGATCTTTTGCCGGCCGACGTCGTCGGGACGCTGGTCTATAATCCGAAGGACGGAAACTTTACGACCAAACGGGGCCCGATCTTCACGAACATCATCCTCGCCGATGAGATCAACCGTGCCCCGTCGAAGGTCCAAAGCGCCCTGCTTGAAGCCATGCAGGAACGCCAGGTCACGATCGGGAACGAGACCTTCCCGCTGCCGGTGCCTTTCCTCGTCCTTGCGACCCAGAATCCGATCGAGCAGGAGGGGACCTACCCGCTCCCCGAGGCCCAGGTCGACCGTTTCATGCTGAAACTCGTGGTCAGCTACCCCAGCAAAAAAGAGGAAAAGGAGATCCTGGAGCGGATGGCGAGCGGCCGGGAGATCAAGGTCTCCCCGGTGCTTGACATTGAGCGGGTCATGGCGCTGCGCCGCCTCACGTATCAGATCTACGTGGACGAAAAAGTGAAGGACTACATCCTGGACCTGGTGTTCGCGACCCGCGCTCCGGAGGATTATAAACTCGGGGACCTCAAGCCCTTGATCTCGTACGGCGCTTCGCCGCGCGCAAGCATCATGTTGACCCTGGCGGCCAAGGCCCACGCTTTTTTGCAGGGACGCGGTTACGTCACCCCGGATGACGTGAAGCAGATCGGGATGGACGTTCTGCGCCACCGGGTGCTTGTCACGTACGAGGCCGAGGCTGAGGACATGACTTCCGAGGACGTAGTCCAGAAGATCTTCGACCAGATCGAAGTCCCGTAACGTTCAAGGCGCTCCCTGGCGCCGCGGTGCTGGGGAGCGAACGATCGGAAAGGGTGCGCACGGGATGATCCCCGCAGAACTTCTCAGAAAAGTCAGGCGTATCGAGATCCATACCAACCGCCTTGTCAACGACCTCTTCGGCGGCGAGTACGAGTCCGTGTTTAAAGGGCAGGGGATCGAGTTCGCCGACGTCCGCGAATACATCCCCGGCGATGATATCCGCACGATCGACTGGAACGTCACGGCGCGTTCCTCGCATCCGTTCGTCAAAAAATTCGTGGAGACGCGTGAGCTGACGGTGATCTTTGCGGTGGACATGTCGGGGTCCCAGTATTTCGGCTCCACAGATAAATTGAAGGCCGAGATCGCGGCCGAGATCACCGCGGTCCTCGCGTTCTCGGCCGTCAAGAACAACGACAAGACCGGGCTTTTGATCACGACCGAGGATGTAGAGAAGTTCGTGCCCGTCAAAAAGGGGAGGAACCACGCCCTACGCGTTATCCGGGAGATCCTCGGCTACCAGCCCCAAAAGCGCAAGACCCGTCTTCGGGTCGCTCTCGAGTACCTGCACCGGGTGCTCACGCGGACTTCGGTGATCTTTTTGATCTCGGATTTTCTAGACGAAGGCTACGAGAAGGCGTTGCGGATCTTGAGCCGCCGCCATGACGTGATCGCCGTCCACCTTCGCGATGCCCTTGAAAAGGATTTTCCCGCCGCCGGCCTCGTCGAGATCGCGGACCGCGAGACGGGGACGGTAACGTTGGTCGACACGGGATCCGCGGGTTTCCGCAAGCGTTTCCGGGAACGCGCGGAAACGAAAAAGGGTTCTCTGGAAAAGTTGTTCAAGCAACTTCAGATCGACTGGATCGACATTCCGGCGAACACCTCGTACGTCGAACCCCTTTTTAAATTTTTCAAAAAAAGGGAGCGGCAATGAGACGGATCACGCTCGCGGCGGCCCTTGGCGCGGTTCTTTTCCTTGCGGCCCTTTTCGATCTTGCCGCCGCAACGGAGGAGGTCCGCGTTACGGCCGAGGTCGACAAGGCCTTTTTGACGGTCGGCGACCGCCTGACTTACACCGTGCTCGTCGAACACGGGCCCGACATCCAGGTCCTCTCGTCGATCCCTGCGCCCGCTTCCGACATCCTTGAGATCAAGAAGATCGAGGACATCAAAAAGCAGGACAAGAAAAAGATCGTCGAGGGAAGGCGATTTATCCTGACCACCTACCGTCTCGGGGAATTCATTCTCGACCCCGTCGTCATCGAGTACCGCAAGACCGGAGAACCCGTCAAAAAGGTCCAGACGAACAAGCTTTACCTGACCGTCCAGAGCGTGACCGGGGGCAAACCACAGGAAGACATCCGGGACGTAAAGCCCGTCGTGCCGCTAACGTTCCGGCTCGGCGCCGGGTTCTGGATCCTGGTGGGCGTTGCGCTGCTCGCCTTGGCTTACGGGGGCTACCGCCGTTTTCTCCGGGGTAAGAAAATAAGCCTGCCCGCGCCTCCTCCGTTATCGCCTGACGAAGAGGCCCTTATGCGACTGAACGAATTGTTCGAATCGGACCTCATCCGTCGGGGTCTCTACAAGCCTTATTACTTGCGTCTTTCCGAGATCCTGCGGGTCTATTTCGAGAAACGTTTTGGGGTGCTGGCGGTCGAACTGACCACCGCGGAGATCCTCAAGGCGCTGCGTCCTCTTCGGATCGAGCCGGGGCTCTTCCAAAAGGTGCAGTACGTGCTCGAGGCCTCGGATCTCGCCAAATTTGCGAAATGGGCGCCGACGCCGTCCGAAGTGGTCCAGATCAACAAAAAATCGGAAGAGATCGTGCGCGAATCCGTGCCCCCTGCGCCGCCTCCGGGGGAGGCTCCCCGTGGAGTTTAGGCATCCGGCGTTCTTTCTCCTGCTGCTCTTGTTGCCGTTCGTTTTCCCGCTTTCGAGGAAGAATCAGCGGCTGGAGCTGGCCTTTTCGTCCTTGGACCTGATGGCCTACCGCCCCGTGACCCTGCGGTCGCTCCTGTACCGTGCGCTTCCCATCCTGAGAGGGATCGTGTTCGTCCTGGTCGTGGCTGCGCTCGCGAGGCCGTCGACGGTGGCCACGGACCGCGAATACCAAACGCGCGGCGTGGATATCATGATCGCGTTGGATATTTCGGGGTCGATGCTCGCCGAGGATTTTCAGCCCGAGAACCGGGTGTACGTCGCCAAACAGGAGGCCGTGAAGTTCATTCAAGGCCGCGAGAACGACCGTATCGGCCTGGTGGTCTTCTCGAAAAAGGCGTTCACGCAATGCCCGCTGACCCTGGATTACCGCATCTTGACCGAGCTCCTCGGCGAGATCCGCGTGGGGATGATCGCCGACGGCACCGCGATCGGCATGGGGATCGCGACGGCCGTCAACCGCTTGCGTGACAGCGACGCGAAAAGCAAGGTGATCATCCTGATCACGGACGGTGAAAACAACGCCGGGAACATCGACCCGATCACGGCCGCGGAGCTGGCCAAGAGCTTCGGGATCAAGGTCTACACGATCGGCGTGGGGCGGGGCGGGTTGGTGCCGTTCCCGGTCGACGACCCGCTCTTCGGGAAACGCTACGTCCAGGCCAACGTTGAGATCGACGAGACGACGCTTAAGCGCATCGCGGACATCACCGGGGGGCTTTTCTTCCGCGCCCGAGATCCGGCCGCGTTGTCCGAGATCTACGACCGCATCAACGAGCTCGAGAAAAGCGAGGTCAAGGTAAAAGAGTACCGCAGCTACAGCGAACGTTTCGCCCTTTTCCTGATCCCGGCGCTTTTCCTGCTTTTGCTCGACGTGCTGCTGCGGCAAACCGTGCTTTTGAAGGTGCCCTGATGCAATTCTATAAACCGGAATACCTCATTTATCTTTGGCTCGCCCCCGCGGTCCTGCTTCTCTTCGGGCTCTCCCGGGCGCTTTGGAGGCGCCGTCTCCGCAAGCTGATCCAGGAAAGGGCCCTCCTCACGAAGCTCGTGCAAGGGTACCGCGGCGCGGAATGGACGTCGCGGGCGGTCCTCACAACACTCGCGGTCCTTTGTCTGGTCGTCGCCCTCGCGCGCCCGCAGTGGGGTGATGAGAAGCGTAGCGTCCAGCGTAAGGGGGTCGATATCGTGTTCCTGGTCGATACCTCGCTGAGCATGCTGGCCGAGGACATCAAACCGAGCCGTATCGAAAAGGCGAAATTCGAGGTCCAAACGTTCGTCCGCAACCTGCGCGGGGACCGTGTCGGCATGGTCACGTTCGCGGGCTCCGGTTTTCTCCAGACGCCTCTGACGCTGGATCACGCGGCCTTTTTGCTGTTCCTTGACGCCGTCCAGGTCGGTTTCCTTCCGGACCCGGGAACGTCGCTCGCGCAGGCGATCCATCTGGCCCTTCGCGCTTTTCCTCAAAAAGAGCTCAAATACAAGGCCATGGTCCTTTTCACCGACGGGGAAGACTTCGAAGGGGGTCTGGACGCGTCCTTGGCCGCGGCCAAAGAGGCCGGCGTCCGTATCTACGCCATCGGTCTCGGGTCGTCGGAAGGGGAGCCCATCCCTTTGAAGAACGAGAGGGGAGAGAGGAGCGGGTTCAAGAAGGACCGCGGCGGCCAAATGGTTCTGACCAAACTGAACGCCCCCCTCCTTGAAAAGGTCGCGAAAGAGACCGGCGGGATCTACCTGCCCGGAACGCCCGGGGAAAAAGAGGTCGACTTGATCCTCAAGCACCTGCGCGCCTGGGGAGAGCAGCAATTTTCCGAAAAAACAGTTGTCGAGAAAGAGGACCAGTATCAGGTCTTCCTCGTCTTCGCGTTCATCCTATTGGTCCTCGAGATGCTCGTGCGCCGCAGGGACCGGAAGGCCGCTGCGTGGCTCGGCTGTTTTTTCGCGTTCTTTGCATTTTCCGGTTTTTGGGAACCGCCGCAAACCACCATAAAGAAAGGGAACGAGCATTACGAGGAAAAGCGCTATCAGTCCGCGATCGAAGCGTACCGCAAGGTCCAGGTCCGGGATCCCGACGCGCCCGAAGTCCGCTATGATCTCGGGACCGCCCTGTACAAGACCGACGCGCATCAGGAAGCCGCCCAGCATCTTGAAGCCGCGACGAAAACAGAGGATCCGGAGCTTCAGGCCCGGGCCTATTACAATTTCGGGAACGCGCAATACCGGCTCGGCAATTTTGAGAAGGCCATTGACGCCTACAAGAAAACGCTCGATCTCGACCCGTCCGACGAGGACGCTAAATACAATCTCGAGTTCCTGCAAAAGAAAAAAAGTGCTTTCGAGAAAAAAGACCAGGAACGGAAGAAGAACAATGACCAGAAGGATCAGCAGCAACAGCCGCAGTCGGGTCAGCAGGACCAGCAGAACCAGGGCCAAGGACAGCAGGATCAGCAGAGCCAGGGGCAGCAGGGGAAACAGGACCCCCAGGACTCGTCGCAAGAGGAGCAGGACCCACAGCAAAGCCAGTCGCAGGCTCAGCAGGGCCAGGACCAGGAAACACAGCAGCAGGAACAGCCCTCGCAGCAAGATCAACAGCAGGATGAGCAACAAAAGCAAGAACAGCAGGAAGAAGAAGAGAGACAGCGCCAGGAACAGGAACAACAAGAGCGGGAGGCCCAAGCCCGGCGTGATGAGGAGCGGCAAGAAGAGGAAAAGGCCGGAGAACAGCCTGAACCGTATGAACCCAAGGAAGGCGCTGAGCCCAGGCGGCCCTTGCAGGGGCAAATGAGCCAGGAGAACGCCCTCAATATCCTCGACGCCCTCAAGGAGTCCGAAAAAGAGCTTCAGGACCTGCGGCGGCCCCCCGTGAACCGGAACCCTCCCGTCGTGGAGAAGGATTGGTAACGGTATCGGGGCGGGCCCATACAAGATCCGTCTTTATAAAATATAAAACATCCGGAGGAGAACATGAGCATCGTCGATCAGATCGAAAAAGACATCATCAATGCCATGAAGGCCAAGGACACGGTTAAAGTTTCAACGCTCCGGATGCTCAAAAGCGCCCTCACGAATTACCTGATCCAGGCCAAAAAGGACAAGGCCGAGGACGCCGATGTGCTGGCCGTCCTTGCCAAGCAGGCCAAACAGCGGCGGGAAAGCATCGACAGCTTTGAAAAAGCGAACCGCGGCGACCTCGTGAACAAAGAAAAAGCCGAACTTGCGGTCCTTGAAGCGTACCTGCCGCAACAGCTCACGGACGAGGCCCTGCGCGGAGAAGTCCAAAAGGCGATCACCGCAAGCGGCGCCGCAACGGCCGGCGACATAGGAAAGCTGATGAAAGTGTTGATGCCCGCGATCCAGGGAAAGGCCGACGGAAAGCGCGTGCAGGAGATGGTCCGATCGCTCCTGAAATGACCCGGGGCCCGTTCCCGGTATCCTTCCGATCCCGCCGCTTGTTCCGTGGTTTAACCGTTAATTGAGAAGTGAGTTCCCGCTATACAGCTACTTTACATAAGATACATTATAGGACGGAACAAAAGTAGCTAGAGAGGTCTTTTCAGTGCAGCTTCGGTGGTTTTTTGGAAATTACTCGGTGAAAGAAGCGATCAAAAAAAGATCGCTAAAAGGCCCAGACGCCTCACACCGCCGAGCGTTTTATTTCGAATTAACTCCCAGAAGATTGTAAGCATCCGGTTCCACCGTCAGCAGTGCTTTTTCGAGGGCCCTGAATTCAGCGAGACGATCCTGCGGAATCGGATCCGTATGGAAACCGAGAATGGACTCACGCAGCAGGCCAAATTCCTTCAAAAACAAGGTCTCTGCGGCGTGGACTTCCGCGGTAAGGTCGGTCAGCTCAAGTCCCCTCTCCAGACAGGCTTAAAAGGCTCTGAAGGCCTTTTTGGAGGCAATACTGAGCACCTGCCACGTCAAAGATTGGGCCGCCCACTTTTCCGGCGTTAGATCTTTGTGATGGATAAGACTTACCACGGCAAACCAAGCAAACGCACAACGATCTCCTTGATCCTTTGAGCCAAAACCGGGTCCTGGACGACAACTGAGGAGTTTTTGTCCGCGGGACGGATATTGATCATGGAGTGAAGCAAGAATTGGCCGGTCGGCGAATTCTTCGGAAAGAATTTCCCGCCCCAGAGGTCCGAAGGGTTCGAGCCATCCCGCAAAAGAACGGCCTTTGTGTCCGAGTGCATCGAGCCTCCGTACGCCATGATCTCGCGTCGGACGTCCACGACGAATTTTACCATATCAGTAAAAGGCTGCCCCAGGGACCGCAGGGCCTCTGCCTGGGTGATTGTTTGGGCAACGATAGGTATCTCCAACGGCGCCTCCTCAGGTTGTTGTTTAAATCGTGACCTGTGTTGAATCCAGGGTCGAACCTGAATTTTATCGAACAAAAGCAGGAAATAAAAGGCCAAATAGAAGGCCCTTCAAGCATGCCTAATATCACTCAATATAATGGGTTAGGAATAAAAAACGACCCAAAGGCCGTCTGGGGCTGAAAAGGGGCAAAAAAGGGCATTTTTGAGCGATTTTAGGCCCTTTTACGGGGCCGAACCGAGGGCTTTCTCCCTAGCGTCGCCTTGGGCCTGAGGGCTTTTCGCTGCCGCAGCCGGTACAGGGAGGATTGCCGCTCCCTTATTTTGAGACGTCCGAACTCAAGGACGAACCGCTCATAAATACTGCTTCGGGGGCCCAAGGCTTCAAGGATCAACCGGTCCCCCTTGATGCGGTAGATCATACGGTATTTTCCGAGGCGGTAACTTCTGTAGCCCGCCAATTCTTCCGAGAGCGGCTTCCCCATCTCCGGATTTGAGTGGATGATGTCCAATGCGCTTCGGACACGCTGTTTCAGATCCGGCGGAAGATGCCTTAATTGCGTATTAACCGCAGCGGAGACGCGCCAGATATATTTGATCATTCATCCTCAAATAGCTTCTTGAGCTCTTCCCGGGTGTACTCTTTATAATCCCCGCGTTTGTAGGCTTCGTCGCTTTCGCGGATCTGGCGCATGAGATCGGGGTCGCGCTTGATCTCCTGCGTCTCGCGCCAGCTGTCGTACTCATCGGCGTTCATGAGGACCGCGACCGGCTTGCCGTTGCGCGTGATAATGACC
>JAHQRI010000166.1 GCA_019052695.1 Candidatus Omnitrophota bacterium | reverse complement strand
GGTCGAGCTTGCTCGAGGCGAGGCGGTCGATCGAGCGGTGCCCCGCGGCGATCAGTTCCTCGCCCACCGCGCCGGGCGCGTACAGATTCACGAGCCGCGCGTCGATGCGGGCGGGATCCATGCGCATGACGAGGCTCTGGACGAGCCGCTCGGCGCCTCCGTACGGGAGCCACGCCTGCAGGAATGCCACGCGGACCGGCTGCGTTCGCTTCATGAGGGCCCACTCCCTTCCGGCTCGATGCGCAGCCTGCCGATGACGGCGCCGCTGTAGTAGTCCCGGAAATAGAAGATGTCCGAAAGTCGGTAGTTCGGGTAGTGCGGCTGGCGAAGCATGCGCACCTCGACGCGCCAGTCCCCCGGGGCGAGCGAGGACGGGAGGTTCAGCACGACACGCTCGGTCACCGGCTCAAGGTCTACCATGGGTCGACGAAGCCGTTGATCGAGTTCTATCGCGAAAAGAAATTGCTTCAAGATGTTCCGGCGGACGGCGACGCGCCCGCGGTGCAAGGGCTTTTAGAGAAGCTCTTTGAAAAACTTAGTCAGCGGGCATGATCGAGCTCAAGTCCAAGCGCGAGATCGAATTGATCCGCGAAGCGGGCGAGATCATCCGGAAGGTGTTCGAGACGGTAAGGCCCGCGGTGGCGGAAGGGGTTTCTACCGCGACGTTGGACGCGCTGGCGGAAAAGGTGATCTTGGAGAACGGCGGGACGCCGGCCTTCAAGGGGTACCGGGATTATCCGAAAACGGCCTGCATCTCTGTCAACGAAGAGGTCGTGCACGGGATCCCCGGCGAGCGTAAGCTCAAGAACGGGGATGTCGTCAGCTTTGATGTGGGTGTTCGATGGAAAGGATTTTGCGCGGATGCCGCGAGGACCTGGGCCGTGGGATTGGCCGACGAGGAGACCCAACGGCTGATCTGCACCGCGCGGGGGTCTTTAGAAGCTTTTTTGAGAGCGTATCGGCCCGGTTGGCGTATCGGGGACCTCTCGGAGACGATCCAACGCTACATCGAGGAGAAGGGCTTTCAGGTCGTTCGGGATTACGCGGGACACGGGATCGGCCGTTCGTTGCATGAAGACCCGCAGGTGCCCAATTACGGTAAGCCGGGTCGTGGCGCGCGTATCGAGCCGGGTATGGTGCTTGCGATCGAACCGATGGTGACCGCGGGTCACTACGCGGTGGAAACACTGGGGGACGGCTGGACGGTCGTGACGAAGGACCGGAAGAACGCCAGTCATTATGAAGACACGATAGCTTTTCTGGATGATGGATTCGTCAATTTAACGGGTCCCGAGGTCGCCTGAGCCATGGCCAAAGAAGAAGCGATAGAGGTTGAAGGGAAAGTGATCGAACCGCTGCCGAACGCGATGTTCCGCGTGGAGCTGGAGAACGGGCACAAGGTTTTGGCGCACATTTCCGGGAAGATGAGAATGCATTACATCCGCATCCTTCCCGGGGACAAAGTGAAGCTGGAGCTGTCCCCGTACGATCTGAACCGGGGAAGGATCACATTCCGGGTGAAATGAACGAGGGGAGTAGACCGGGTTCACCCCGCGCCCAAAGGTTGCGGGTTCATGTAAAACAAATTGGGAATAACTGAGTGCGGGGTCTCATTCGCACCGCAACTTACGTTCATTGTCTTCCGTAAGTTGTGTGCTCATTAAAGGTGAAAAAATGAAGGTCAGAAGTTCTGTTCGAAGGATCTGTGAGAATTGCAAGATCGTACGCCGCAAGGGCTACGTTTATGTGATCTGTTCCAACCCGAAACATAAACAGCGCCAGGGTTAATAGCGTTCATTTAGAAAGGATCAAGTATGCCGCGTATCATAGGGGTGGATATCCCGAGAGAAAAAAGGATCGATGTGGCGTTGACCTACCTGTTCGGGGTCGGCAAAACGCTCTCGATAAAGATTCTGAATGAAGCCAACGTGGACTTGGCCAAACGCGCCAAGGACCTGACGGAGGCCGAGGTCTCCACGATCACGGGGATCATTCAGCGGACCGTCAAGGTCGAGGGTGACTTGCGGCGCGAGATCCAACAGAACATCAAGCGCCTGATGGATATCCGCAGCTACCGGGGGCAGAGGCATCTGAAGAGCCTTCCCTGCCGCGGGCAACGGACGCATACGAATGCGCGCACACGCAAAGGCAAACGGAAAACCGTGGGCGGGCTCAGCCGCAAGGCGCCCGCTCCGTAAATTTTGAAAGCGATAACGAAGGGATGAGGATTTATGGCTAAGAAGAAGATCAAGCACATCAGCCGCGGCGTGGCTCACATCGCGGCGAGCTTCAACAACACGATCATTACCATCACCGATGCCGGCGGGAACGCGGTCTGCTGGGCCTCTTCCGGGTCGGCCGGGTTCAAGGGGTCCAAGAAGTCGACGCCGTTCGCGGCGCAGATCGCTTCCGAAAAGGCCGCCAAAAAAGCAATGGAATACGGCATGAAAGAGGTCGAGGTCTATATCAAGGGTCCCGGAGCGGGGCGGGAATCCGCGATCCGGGCGTTACAGGCCGCGGGGCTCGTGATCAGCGCGATC
>JAHQRI010000059.1 GCA_019052695.1 Candidatus Omnitrophota bacterium | reverse complement strand
AATCTGGCCCATGTAATATATGACTGTAGTTAGTTTAAAGATAATAAAACAATTCAGTTTGTTGTTTCGTTTTTTTAAAAAGGACTTAAAAAATGGAAATCAGCTCACAGCTTGTAAAACCGTTTGTAGAGAAAATGGAGATGGAGTGGCAGAAGCTTTATACCGAGGTGTCCGGGTATGACAGCGGGGAAGCGGTCGCGATGCGGCCCTCGATCCAGCAGCGGATTCGACAGTTGGAAAAGTGGCGAATGTCCGCGACCTATTGCGATCAGAACAAATCTGGTTTTGACGAATTCCCGAATCTTCGTGAAGCCCTTCGTTTTTTGAAACTCGATCTTCGCATGTCACGGCGCAAATGGAGAAGGCATCTGGTTTTGAAGATCCGGAACCAGAAAAGGTTGGAAAGGTCTGTCTATGGTGAATGCCTTACTGCGTGAAGAGAATATTTTTGCGGGGCTCGATGCTTCGGATTACAAAGAGGCGCTGGAGAAGCTTGTCGGTTTTTTGCCGGATTGGGCCTTGACCTCAGGTGAGAGGAAAAAAATATTTCAAAGACTTTTGATGCGCGAACAGTTGGGGACCACAGCCGTGGGAGGGGGGACCGCTTTCCCGCATTGTTTTTCGACAGAAGTGAGTGAACCGCTCGTGGCCTTCGGTGTCAGTTCCGACGGGATCGACTATCCGTCTCTTGACGGGAGGGCCGTTCACTTTATTTTCGTGTTGATCCTTCCCCAGACGGAGTCGGCTGAACTGCAGAAACGTCAGATCTTGCAAAGCATTAAATGGTTTTTATGTGATCGGTATCTTCAGGAACGGCTTCGCGGGGCGAAGTCCGCTTCGGAGATCTTTCATTTGCTGGTTCCTGATGCGCAACGGCATGTTGCCCTCGGGGTCTAGGATGCTTTTTTTTTAGCATAACAAAGCGCCCTGGTCGTTGAACGGTTGGAAGGCGGGGGGTCTGACAACTGGGCCGGCCAGGGCATTTGTTTTATACCCTTTTTTTCCAGCCCTCGATTCCGACCGGGTCGCGGGGCATGCAACCTTACAACGATCTTCATGGGGCACCACAAAAAAGCTTCAAGGGCAGGGGACTCCGTAACCGGGATTTTTTGTCCGTTATCCTGCGCGAGCCAGCGACAGCCGGCAAACGGATGCATTGGTGGAGAATGCTTTTTCTGTGCTTGAATTCTTTTTGAAATAAAGTAAGATAAACCCCGTTCATCCGAGCATGGTTTTTTTATGGGGAACGCATCGATCGAAGGGACGGCGGCCGCTTTAAATTGAAATAGACGATTTAATTTTTTAAACATCGCGCGGTGTCCGTAGCCTGTCCTCGTTTTCGTTTCCCCCTCAGACCGGGATTTGTGATTATGCCATTTCTGACGCGAGAGGCCATTCAGGCGCGTTTTAAAAAGCGCGTCGAGGACATCGAATCAGGCTATCGCCAAAACGTCGGGATCATCGGGCCTTCGGGGGTTGGTAAGACCCGTCTTCTTTCTGATTTCTTCCAATCACTTTCCCGACATGCCAAGCTACTTCCGGTTTACGTTAACGCGGATTCCATGGACGGTCGCCAGCTTATGGAACAGTGGAGCGGCGCGGTTTTGAGCGCTGTTTGGCTTGACCGCACCCTGAACATTCCGCGCACCCTGAGTGGTTTGTTGCAGGAGACCGAGGCGGTGATCCCACAGACTTCCGCGGCGGTCAAGGCCTTACAAAAATCGATCCGGCAAGGAAAAAACACCTTAGCGATCAGAGAGCTCCTTGCGTTGAGTGGGACGCTTGCCCGTGAGACTGGGAAAAAGGTCATTCTGATGATCGATGAATTTCAGTCACTCGAAAAGTTGCACGGGACCGATCCTTTCGTGTTGCTCGGCAAGCAGATGATGCTCGATAAGGACGTGATGTATGTGGTGACGAGTTCTGCGGTCGATCGAGCCCGGGAGATTTTTCGCGACAAGCTCTCTTTGTTGTTCGGGAATTTCGAGGTTCTGGCCCTTGCGCCGTTCGGATTCACGGAGATGGACCAGTATCTGGCGACGAGGATTCCAGCCTACCGCTGGCCTTCTGACCTGAAGCGATTTCTCTTTCACATGACGGACGGAGAACCGAACTATCTGGATTATCTCATCCACCGCCTCGAAAGCCGCGAGGTCCTTGAATTCCCGCAAACGGTCAGTGCGGCGGTGTTGCTTGACGTTTTTTGTCAGGAGCTTTATGACAGGCACGGGCGGCTTGCGTTGCTTTTTGAACGACAGCTTGAACAGGTCTCTCACCTGGCGAAGGACAGCGGACCCTGTATCCGGGCATTGCTCGCGTTGAGCCAGGGCCGGCGCAAATTGATCCCCATCGCAGCTTTTATCATGGAGACAGTCGCCGACACGAAAAAAATTTTGAAACGCTTGGTCCAGGGGGGGCGAGTGGTCAAAAGCGGCTCTTTCTTTCACATTCCCGATTTTCTGTTTCGTTTTTGGCTCCGAGAGGTCTATCTGAAACGGCAGGGACTTTTCTTTCCGGAGGAACGTGTTTTGCGGCGACATCTTTTCGGAGAGTTAAGCCGCGTGCTCGATCTTTGTTCCCGCATGAAAGACGAGGATCCGGGGAACATGCTTGAGACCCTATTGAAAGAATTCCGCAATGATGTGGTTGAGGTCGATCAAAGGAAAATCCGTTGTCCTCAACTGTCGGAAATGACCGTCTTGGGGCACCTGCCGCATCCCTGGTTGTCGATCCTTGGCCGCGGACCCCAGGGGCGGTGGGTATTTTATTTCAACACGGAATGGGTCACTGAGGGAGAGATCGAAAAGGTTTTGGCGGACGCCCGGCGCTTGCGCAAAGTCCAGCGCAGGACCTTGATCGCTCTGGGCGGCATGGATCCTAATGCGAAACTGATTGCCCAAGAAGCTAAAATGCAGCTTTGGGATCTTCGGGATTTCAATTGTTTGCTTGATCTTTATGATTTTCCAAAGATTCTTTTGACCTCGACGAAAGGGAGCCATGAATTCCAAGAGGATCCTGAGCCGCTTATGGGCGCCGTGGCGCAAGCAGTATCTGCGCTCGGGTCCCGTTAAGCGAACGGGCTGCCTTTTCTGCGGTCTTTTGAGGGGCACCAAAGACAGGGAGAACCTTGTGCTTTTCCGCACCGTTCACCACGCGGTGATCCTCAACCGTTATCCCTACAATAACGGACACCTCATGATCGTTCCGAAAAGACATGTTGCGCGTATCGAGCAACTCACCGTTCCCGAAAAAGCGGAGTTCTTCCACGTGCTGATCATGGCCCAAAAGGCGCTCCGCAGGGCCATGAAACCTCACGGGTTCAACTTGGGGGCGAATCTGGGGGACGTTGCCGGGGCCGGGATCCCGGGGCATCTGCATTGGCACATCGTGCCGCGGTGGAAGGGGGATGTGAATTTCATGCCGGTGGTGACAGGGGACAAGGTGATCTCGGAATCCCTTGAATCGGCGTATGAAGTCTTAAAGAGAGCGTTACCGCGCCGGGATATCGCCCGGCGGAAGGGTTCGCGCGTTAAGGCCGGAGCCAGGCCATGATGGTCATCGAAGCGCCGAGCCCCTCTGAAAAAACAAAGGGGGTTAAGAAAGTCCTGTCCCCGCTGGAACGCTTCCTCCTGCCGAATCCGCAGTGGCAAGAGGGTTACGAGGCCTTTGCCGGGGCCTTCGGGAAACCCTTGGGGTGGATGCTTTTTTTTGAAGAGCAGGGCAAACAGCGTCTCGTCCGCCTGGATCGTAAACAAAATTGCCCCTTTTATTGCAAGTCCGGCGATAACCATCGTAATTGCGAAGCCTTCCTGACCAAGTTTACCGACCAGCTTTCCCATAACGAAGACTCCCTGGAAAAGCTCCCGCTCTTTTATCGGTGCGCGTTCGGAAAAAGCTCGATCATTTTTCCGCTCCGCTATCTCGGAGTGGCCAAGGGGTTCCTTATCTTTTGCTGCGTGAAGCGCTCAGAAAAAGAGGTGCGTTCCCTGATCGATCCCTTCTTTTATTTTCTGGCGACGCACGTGGAGCTGGCGTTCAAGAATTTTGAGCTGAACAATTTTTATGAAACCGTTCACCCCAGGGCCCTTGCGCTTTCTACGATGCACTCGGTCCATCGTGTGATCAATTCATCTTTGCGTCTCAAGGAGCTCCTGCCTCGCATCGGGCGCCTGGCCGCGCAGATCTTGAAGGCCCAAGGTTGTTCGATCGTTCTGGCCGATCCTCAGCGACAATATCTTGTGCCGTTCTTTTCGTTCGGCGCACATCCCAAATTCGTCCATGCGCAACGGCTTCGCATCGGTCGGGGCCTGGAGGGGCGCATCGCCGAGACCGGGGAATTCTGTCTTCAGAAGCGTTACATTGCCGTGCCGTTCATTGAAGATGATGTGGTGGGGGTCCTGACGCTCTGGGACAAGACGGACGATCAGTCGTTCACGAAGACGGATCTCGAGATCCTAAAATCCCTTTCCGAACAGGCCGTTGTCGCGATCAAGAACGCACAGCTTTTTGAGCAAACCGAGGAATTGACGCTGGGGAGCATCAAAACGATCAACGAACTCCTGGAAAAACATTTCGGAGAAAAACGCAGTCATCTGGAAGTGGTGGGCGAGATCGCCGTCGAGGTCGGCAAGCTCTTGGAACTTTCGGGTCAAGAACTCGTCCACATCGAAAGGGCTATCCTTCTTTTGGATACCGGACAGCTTGCCTTAGCGGACCGGACATGGAAAAAGAAGCAAAAACTGACCAAGAAAGAACTTGAGACGGTTCGTAGCATCCCGATCCGGGGTGCGAACCTTTTAAGGTCGATCGCCTCGCTGAAGCCGGTCCTTCCGATCATCATGCATCATCACGAGCATTATGACGGCCGGGGGTACCCGCAAGGGCTTAAGGGGGAGGAGATCCCTATCGGGGCCCGTGTCGTTTCGGTGGTGGACTCTTTTGTGGCCATGATCTCCAAGCGTCATTACCGGCAACAACTGACCCTTAAAGAGGGGCTCGAGGAGATCGCGAAGTTCAGGGGCACGCAGTTCGATCCGCGCGTGGTGGATTGTTTCCTCAAGGTCATGAAGGACCGGACGATCCAAGAAAAGATCGCTGTCTGTGTCCGGGATGAGTAGTTCCCGTCAGAACTTGAACGGAGGGGAATGTGGCAAAAATGAAGATCGAAGTCCGGAGACCGCAGTACATCGCTCATAAGCAAAAGACCGTTCCTCAGCCGCGGGGAGGCGCGTCGGTGCGGACGCCGTTCTTTTTTCGGCTGTTGCTGCTGGGGACCTACGCGTTTTCGTTTGTGGCGTTATGGTTCGTTTTTCAACGGATCCGGGTTGTTTAGGATGGGATGTCGGAAACACTGGAGGGGCATTCTCCTAGCGGTGCTCTTACTGAATGGATGCGCCGCGGAAGACCAATCTGTGCGACAGTTAAACTTGCAGCAAGCCGCCACCCTCGAGAGTTTGAGTGCCGAGGTGGTCCGATTGAACCGTGAACTCGAGGGGCGGGCGGTTTCCAGGGAGGATCTCCGTGCCGCGCTCCCGCTTTTCGAACGGGCCTTAGCCACGGAGATTGCGCTTGGGTTCGCGCGTGTCTCTTTAACTCCGGAAGGCCTTGTCGTCACGCTGCTCAATAGCCGACTTTTTGATCCCGAGGATAATCGGTTTTTGCCCGAGGGGCGAGAGAGCTTGGATAAAATAGCCATCTTCCTCAACGGGGAGCTTTCCGCCCACCGGATCGAGGTGCAGGGCCACACGGATAACTTGCCGGTGGAAGGTCCTGAGGGTGTTACGAATTGGGAATACGCCGCCGATTGCGCGACGGAAGTCCTTCATTATTGGGTCGAGACGAAGGGATTGTCGCCTGCCAGATTCCGCGTTTCGAGTTTTGGAGAATTCCAGCCCGTGACCTCAAACGACACGGACGCTGGCAGGATCCAGAACCGGCGCATCGCCGTTGTGGTTTTACCCTAGGATCACGGCCGGCGGAACCCTTACTGGACCAAAGGATATGTTCAGAAAATTAGCGGCGGTTTTGGGTGCGGTTTTGTTCTTGGTTTTTTTGTCTTTGGGGACCAACTACTGGGTCTATTCCGAACTTCAAAAGAGATTAGAGATCCGTTTGACCGGGAAGTACATCCCCTCTTTATTCCTCCCTGCGTTCAAGCTGCGTCAGTGCAGCTTTTCCTGGGAAGACCACCTGCGGCTCGAACAAGGGGACCTGAAAGTGACCTTCGACCCTTTGGCTTTGCTTTTCCACCGGAGATTGAGGATCATCGTCTCCGGTCGTGATAATCGGATCACATTTCTCGGTGATTGGGCGCGCCAGCAAGGGGTCGAAATGGCGGTCATTGACTCCATGACCGCGGACGTCGTGCTGGGGCGCCGGGGCTTGAGCGAGATCAACGAGGCGGAAGTCCTTTCGAAGAGCTTTCAGTTTTCTCTAAGAAATGCCGAAAAAAAGGATGAGATAAGACCTGAGGCCTCCTGAGATCTATGCGCAAGCGACTTGAAGACCTTTTCAAAGGCGTACCCATTTTGGAAAGGTGTCACTGGGACCCCAAAAGGGTTTTTCGGAAAATCACCTCGGATTCCCGCACGGTCGAATCCGGGGATGTGTTCGTGGCTTGTGCGGGCTCCCGGATGGACGGGCATGACTTCCTCGGCCAGGCCATCTACGCGAGGGCCGCGGTCGTTGTTTTTGAAAAAGAACCCGAAGTGGCTATTCCTCCTCATGTCACGGGCGTTCGTGTCCGTGACGCGCGGGCCACCCTCTCCGTTCTGATGAACCGGTTTTACGATTATCCGGACCGCAAGCTGAAGCTGATCGGAGTGACCGGGACGAACGGGAAGACCACGATTAGCTATCTTTTGCATCGGCTTTTGCGCGAGAAGGTCCCTACCGCTTATCTTGGGACCCTCTGGTACGAACTTCCTTCCGGGAAGGCGATCTCCGTGAACACGACGCCCGGCCCCGAAGTTCTCGTTCCTCTCTTTCACCAAATGTGCGAGGAAGGGGTCCACTACTGCGTGATGGAGGTGTCCTCTCACGCGATCAGTCAAAAACGGGTCCATGATGTTGCTTTTGAACTGGGGATTTTTACGCAACTGACGCAGGACCATTTGGACTATCACCACAGCATGGAACATTATTTCCAGGCCAAGCGTAGCTTTTTTGCGGAAGGACAACCTCCGCGCAAAATACTTGTCAACAAGGACTGCCCCTACGGACGCCGACTGATCGACGAGTGGCCGGGTGCCAGGACTTTCAGCGTAACGGGCGCCGCGGATTATTGCGTCCGAGACCTTGCCATGGGCTTTCAGGGGAGCGCTTTCCAGCTTGAGTGCCGTGATATGGCCTTGCCGTTCCAGATCCGCTTGCCGATGCGCTACAACGTTTCGAACGCCGTGGCGGTGTTGGGCGCGGCCGATCTCCTGGGATTCGAACTCAGCGATTTCCGAGGAGCTTTGGAAGAGATCCCCGCGATCCCGGGACGGATGGAAAGGATCGGAACGGGAACGGATTATACGGTGTTCGTGGACTATGCGCATACACCCGATGCGCTGGAACAGGTGCTTGGGGACGCGAAGCAGATGGGCCCGAAAAGGATCATTACGGTTTTCGGTTGCGGGGGCGACCGCGACCGAGGAAAACGTCCCCTCATGACGGCCGCGGCATGCCGGTACTCGGACATGACGATCTTGACGACGGATAATCCCCGTTCCGAAGACCCCGACGAGATCTTTAAGGACATGCGCAAGGGACTACCTTCCCCGTTGCCGCCCCAGGGTAGCCTGTACGAGATCCAAGACCGGCAGGAGGCCATCGAGAAGGCGATCGGGCTTGCGAAGACCGGGGACGTGGTTTTTATCCTCGGAAAGGGTCACGAAGATTACCAGATCCTGGCGGAAGGGAAGGTGCCCTTTAGCGACCGCAATGTGGCCGAGGCCGCGATCAAAAGACGTAGCCGTGTTTTCTTATCTTGAAGCCAGTCGTCTTCTTGGGGTCCCCCTTGAATTCCCCGCGGATCCCGGATCCATCCGCAGTTTTTCGATTGATTCCCGCACGCTCATCCGGGAGGAATGTTTTGTCGCCTTGCGGGGAGAGCGGAGCGACGGACATCAGTTTCTTGAGAATGCGTACCGAAAAGGCGCTTCTGGTGCTTTGATCGACGCGCGTCAAAGGGAAACGGTCCTCAGGAACGTCGGGCAATCGACCTTGCGAAATATTCTCGCCGTTCGTCACCCTGAAGCGGCCATGGCGCGGCTCGCCGCGGATTACCGGGGAGGCCTTTCCGTATCGGTCGTCGGGATCACGGGGAGCGTGGGGAAAACCACGACAAAAGAATTCCTCTGTTATTTATTGCGCGGCCGTTTCCCGACGATCGCGACTGAAGGGAACCTGAACAACCATTTGGGTGTGCCGATCATGCTGTCGAAATTGGAGCCCGAACACCGATATTGCGTGCTTGAAATGGGAGCCAGCCATCGCGGAGAGATCCGTCATCTTGCAGGGTTATCAAAGCCCATGGCCGCCATCCTTACGCCGATCGGTCCAGCGCACTTGGAAGGTTTCGGGTCGCTTGCCAACGTGTACCGCACGAAGATCGAACTCGCGGAGGCCCTTCCCGCAGGCGCGCCGCTGGTCATTCCTGCCGATGATAAAATCCTGTTGCGGCGGATCTCAGAGACGGGGCTTCGGGCGGTGACCGTCGGGTATGGGGACGATGCGGCCTACCGGATAAGCGAAGTCTCGGTCAGGAACGGGGAAGTGTTTTTTGCGCTGAACAAGCGCCGGTTCTCATTCCCGGGGCAGGCTTCCTTTTTGACGTTGAACGCGGGGCTTGCGCTGGCGATGGCGCGAAGTCTCGGGATGGCATGGGATGACTTTCCCGAATCATGGGGGGATGCGGGCTTTGCAGCGGGGCGATTTCATGAGACAATACTCTTCAACGGGCTTCGGGTCATCGACGATACATACAACGCAAATCCTGTTTCCTTTGAGAACGCCTTAAAAGCTTTTCGAGCACTGCCTCGGACCGGAAAGAAGGTGGTGGTGTTCGCGGATATGTTGGAGTTGGGCGGGGAGAGGGAGCGTTTTCATCGCGAACTCGGCGAAAAGATCGCCTTGACGGATGCGGATTTTGCATGGGCCTATGGAGAGGGGTCGCGGTGGAGCGTTGAGGCCGTCTCGCGGGCGAAAACGGGTTGTGATGCCCGCCATTTTGATGATCCGGATGCGTTGTTCTTGTCTCTCAAAGACATTTTAAGGCCCGGGGATGTCGTGCTTTTCAAGGGCTCCCGCGGGATGCATGTTGAAAAAGTTTTAGCCAGCGTCGCGACGATAGCGTTTTAAGGCTTAAAAGGGTTTCGGGAACTTTCACCCCATGTTTTATTATTTACATTATTTCACAGACGTTTCTATTCTGTTCAATCTTTTCCGCTACATCACCTTTCGGTCGGCCGGGGCCAGTATTACTGCCTTTTTGCTCTGTCTGTGGTTGGGGCCTGTTTGCATCGAGTGGCTCAAGAAGCTCCGCGCGGTGACCGACCAAAAGCGGGCCCACGCGGAGTCCATCCACGAACATTTTAAACACAAAAAGGACGTCCCCATGATGGGCGGCGTGCTTATCGTGGCAAGTGTCGTGGCTGCCACGCTGTTGTGGGGGAACCTGCAGAACCGTTTTGTGTGGATGATGGTCCTCGTGATGCTGGGGTTCGGTACCGTGGGATTTCTGGATGACTGGCTGAAGATGCGCTCGAAAAGCGCCGCGGGTTTGAGTTCCATGACCAAATTGTTCGGACAGCTTCTGATCGGGCTCGCGATCGGCGTTTACCTTTACCTGGACCCCTCGTTCGATAAGTGGCTTTATGTCCCGCTTCTAAAGAAAGGCGTCTTTGACCTGGGTTGGCTTCTGATCCCTTTCGGGGTCCTTGTGTTGGCGGGAACGTCGAACGCTTTGAATCTCACCGACGGGCTCGATGGGCTCGCGATCGGCTGCATGATGTTCGCCACGACGACCTTTGCCTTGATCACCTATGTGACCGGCCACGCGGATTTCGCCGCTTACCTCGCCATTCCGTTCGTCCCGGAAGCGGGGGAGGTCACTGTTTTCTGCGCCGCGCTCGCGGGGGCCAGTGCCGGTTTTCTTTGGTTCAATTCCTATCCGGCGGAGGTGTTCATGGGGGATACGGGCTCCCTCTCTTTGGGAGGAGCGTTGGGCGCGGTCGCGGTGATCACGAAAAAAGAGATCGTACTGGCCATCGTCGGGGGGATCTTTGTTTGGGAGGCTCTTTCCGTGATCATTCAGGTAGCGAGTTTCAAACTTTTGAAAAGGCGGATCTTCCTGATGTCGCCGTTCCACCACCATCTCCAGCGTAAGGGTTGGCCGGAGTCCAAGATCACCGCGCGCCTTTGGATCATCGCGTTCATCTTGGCGATCGTGGGCCTCAGCACCCTGAAGGTCCGTTGATATGGAATTGCCTTCCGGGAATTCAGTCGCCATTTTGGGGCTCCGAAACACGGGCGCCCTCAGCGCTCTTTTTCTTCATGAAAAGGGTTATCGGGTCTTCGCCTCCGATCTTTCGGAAGGGTCCGAAATACGCCAAAACGCCGAAAAACTCCGAGCGCGCGGCATTGAATCGGAATACGGCGGACATACCCGCGAAAGGATCCTTGAAGCCGATTGGGTTTTGATCTCGCCCGGTATCCCCCCGCGTTCTGAGATCTGTCGCGTGCTTCAGTCCGAGAGAAAACCGGTTTATAGTGAGATCGAGGTCGCGAGCTGGTTCTCAACCGCGAAGACCGTTGTAGCGGTGACCGGTTCCTGCGGGAAGACCACGACAGCGACGCTGATCTCTCGGGTCCTGCAGGCGAACGGACGGCCGTGGGTCTTGTGCGGGAACATCGGAAATCCATGGATCGGAGAGCTTCCGAAATTGACACCGCAGACGACGGTGGTGCTCGAGGTCAGCTCCTTTCAGCTTATGCACTGCGTGAGTTTCGCCCCTCAGGTCGGATTGCTGCTTAATATCCATCCGAACCACATGGATTGGCACGCCGATATGCGCGAATACACGGAGGCCAAACTCAATCTCTTCCGCTTCATGAAACCCGACGACGTGATGATCTGCCGCAAAAGTGAAGCGGAGGAGGTCTTTCCGCATTTCACAAGTCCTGGACGGCGGGTGTACTTTGACGGAGATCCGTCCGTTGACCTCAATCAAGCCGCGCTTTTTTGCGCGGCGGAGGCCATGGGATGTCTTCCGGGATCCGTCCAGGAAGTTTTGAGCACGTTCCACGGGCTGGAGCACCGCCTTGAGACGTTTATGGAGTGGGGCGGTATCTCGTTCGTGAACGACTCGAAATCGACGACGCCCGCATCCCTCCAGTGGGCTTTGGACCGTTATCCGGATCGAAAGGTCATCTTGATCGCAGGTGGGAAGGCCAAAAGCAGGGACTTCGGAGACTTAAGACCGCAAATCCAGCGTCAGGTCAAATGCGCCGTTCTTATG
>JAHQRI010000058.1 GCA_019052695.1 Candidatus Omnitrophota bacterium | reverse complement strand
CGGGCGTAAAAACCCTGAAATAATTGACATGCCGGAAGATCGAACGACCACCATCAAATACAAATATCCACAGCAGGAATACGATAAAAAGAACAGCTCTCACGATCATGCTCGGGAGGAAAGGCGTCTGGATCCTCTTTTTTTTCAACACGGGCAGGTTAAAAACCGTTTCCTGCAAAGCCCCGAGCGGGCATCCCCAGGAGCAAAAAAACTTGGGGCCGATCACGGAAAGAACCGCGAAGATCAAAAAGACGCCTAGCGCAAAATGATATTTTGGCTGAAGGCCGGCCAGGGATTTAACGAGCTGAACAACGGACTCCATCGGATTGGGAGAAGCCCCCCAAAGAAATCCGAATATCAGGAAAACAGCCGCCAGAACTACAACCCGGATTTTGTGGATATTCCCTCTGTTTCTCAGCGTCAGGATATAGCGCAGCGCAAAGACGAGGATCAAAACCCATATCGCGATCTTGAGAATAAAAATCCACGGAACATTTTCACCTTGAAGACGGCGCGAAAACTGCTGTATGTCTTTTTGTGACAACCCAATTTCGCTGAGCCGAGTACTCCCGTAAATTTCCCGCTTAATATCAAAATCGCTAGAAATCCGCTTCTTGACCACACCGGGTTTTAAGTCGAGATAGCTGGCTAACTCCTTGACGGTCCATTGAGAATCAACCTTATCAACGGACAGTCTCCCCCACGGCGCGATAAGAAAAGAACCCGCCAACACCAAAACAAATAAACCATAAACCAATATTCTCTTCATAGGCCAACGACCCGAACTTTTTGTCATATTTTCAAAGTATGTCTCTTTTCTTATCCCTTACTGAACAATAGCGCCAAAAATCATGCCACTGATGGTGGCCATCACCACTACAAGGCTTACATAGACCGCTGTTTTCTTGGTTCCTATCACGCTGCGGATCACGAGCATGCTGGGAAGGCTGAGCGCCGGGCCCGCAAGAAGAAGCGCAAGCGCGGGTCCTTTCCCCATCCCCGAACCGATCAGTCCCTGCAGGATCGGCACTTCGGTCAGTGTCGCGAAATACATGAAAGCCGCGACAATTGATGAGAAGAAATTCGCCCAGAAGGAATTACCGCCCACAAGCATCGCCACCCATTTTGAGGGGATCATTCCCTCATGCCCGACCCGTCCGAGCAAAAAGCCCGCGACCAGTACGCCTCCCAAAAGAAGCGGCAGGATCTGAAGCGCGAAGGTCCAGGAGACCGAGACCCATTCCTTGAGCTCCTCTTTCCGGAACCAACTCATGATCATGACAGCAAGCGCAGCCATGGAGATGCCTGAGATCCACCACTTATATTGATAGATCAGGGCCCAAACACCGTGATCACCTTCGAGCGGTTTTCCCCAGTTCGCGAACACCAGAACGGCAACCATGGAACCGAAATAGAGAGCCGTTTTGATCAGAGAGCGGGTTTCCTTGACCTCTCCCACGTTGAAGTCGCCATTCGCATGACGGGCCCGCTCTTCTTTAAGGAAAATGAAATGCATCAGAAGGCCGATCACGATACTGAAGATCACCGCGCCGATCGCGCGGGCGAGGCCAAGCTCCCACCCGAGAATGCGGGCCGTCAGAATAATTGCGAGAACATTGATGGCAGGCCCCGAGTAAAGAAAGGCGATCGCAGGACCGAGGCCGGAGCCTCTCTTGTAGATCCCTGAAAAAAGCGGCAGCACCGTACAAGAGCAAACGGCCAAGATCGTCCCCGACACTGAAGCAACGCTGTAAGAAAGGATCTTATTGGCCCTAGCTCCGAAATATTTCATAACCGAGGCCTGGCTTACAAACACAGAAATCGCTCCCGCGATAAAAAATGCCGGAACGAGGCAAAGGATCACATGCTCGCGGGCATACCATTTGACCAGCGCAAGAGCTTCGAAGATAGCGTTTGTGAAGCGAAGATTTTCAACCGGCAGGTAAAAGCATGCGAGAAATCCCGCAAGAACATAAAGAACTTTTTTCCACTCTATCATTTTCTGCTCCTGTGGGTTGCCTGACAGCAGCCACCCTCGATCTTGATGCCATGGTGGTGGACGAGCGCGTTCGCGACTTTCTTGCGGCCAGCGGTAAGGATCCGGGAAACTGTTGAACGAGACACCCCCATCTTCTTGGCAGCGGCATGTTGCTCAAGGCACAGGCTATCGCAAAGCCATAGGGCCTCAAGCTCATCCAGAGTGATCTTCGTGACAATTATATCTTTACGAGGCACGTGAACCGGACGGAAACACCGATCCCCCGGCTCGCAACAAACCTTCCTTATCTTCTTGGGACGCATAGTTTCTCCTTAATCATATTATGAACATATGTGCATAATATCAGCAGAAACTCATTCCGTCAATATCGGGACAAGAAATTCCTCGGCAAGAGAGTTTCGCTCAACTCAAAAAGATCGAGAGCCTATGGATATAAGCGGAAAAGGATTCTACAAATTTGGGTGTAGGCACACAGCCAATGGTCAGCCAAATGTCTTGATATAGACATGCCCTTTGCTGGCATTCTTATAATCAGATTCTGTTCGCTTTTTCATATCCCAATAAACCCTGATCATGCAACCAGTCCCCGAAATAGGCCCCTAATTCTGGACTCGGATGATACGGATCGATATCCCACAAAACAACCTCGTTCTTGATCGCACCCTCTAATGCTGCAAAAAGATGGAATTCTTTATTCCTAAAACCCGCAGCAGGGGCCGTTCCTTTTTTTTCGCCTTTTTGTCCCAGTCATTCCATTCATTCGATGGTTTACAGGTGGGGTTGATGAGGACTGTAAAATCAATGCGATCACGGGCAAGGATATCCCTGAGTTCCGCAAGGCTAGCCGCCACTTCCCGGTCGATGTGTTCTCTTTTGGGAAGACCCGCTTTTATCACGATCCCCAGACACAACCGGTACAGCATGCTCTTTTGGAACCAAAACGGGCTGATCGTCTTGCTAGGAAGCTCAGGCGCAAACACCGTAAGCCTCCGCTCACTATTAAAAAAGGCCACCGGCGTAGTTTCAAAATCATTCAAGTGGAAAGTGAGAATGACGTGGTCAGGTTTAATAGGTTGATTATACTTCTTATAAAATTTCACCTCTTGAATCGTATTAAAGCCTCTCACTCCAGCATTCCAATACTCAAACTTGTCTTCACCGTACACTTTTTTCAAGCCAGCAACAATGTGCCCCGTCGCGGTCACAGAATCCCCGATGAATAATAACCGGGTCACCCCGCTCGGTTTTTTATCCAAGGAATACGAATTGGCTAACGTCCCCCACCTGTTATAGATCCCCTTCTCCAGAATGGGCCGGAAGCCGAACTCGGGATCCACCACATATTTCTGCGGGTCTCCGTACTTTTGACGCATCCATCCCAGTTCCGAGGCTGAGCCGAATGTTTGGTAAGGTTTGGCCCTTAACAAAAATTCGGCAGAAGCTACAAAAACGAGAAGACCCCCAAACACGACCAGTGATAGAAGCAAGAATTTTTTGTATCGCGTGAGCATTAAACAAGTTTCGCTTTCAAGGTTCTCTCAGATCAAAAAAGTTTTGCCTCATTCCCGGATCTGAAAATGCGGGAATAACGTCTGGAGGTTGACGCGGAGATTGGCGGAGATCCCGGCCGTATGAAAGTCGCTTTCCCGGAGTTCTTTGTCCTGGCAGTGTTCGCGCCGAAATGTTTGAAGCACATAACTTTGAGCGCCCCGGGCGGCAAGCTCTTGGGCGATCGCCAGAAGGTCGTCTTCGGAAAGCAATCCGGGGTGGACCGTGGTCCGGAACTCGCAAGGGGTTTTTTCGGCCAAAAGGATCTCTGCGCTTTCACGGGCCGCTTCCCCGCTGCCGGGGACGCGGGTGATCTTTTCATACCGGTCGAACGGCGCCTTGACATCCATGCCCACCCAATCGCAGACCGCAAGGACTTCACGCAGACGGACCGGAAACATCCCATTCGTATGAAGGCCGATCTCATATCCCATGGCTTTGACGGCTCGCATCCAGTTCACGAGCTTCTCGTGAGCGGTTGGTTCGCCTCCGGAAAAAACGATCCCTTCCAAATGTTTCCGGCGGGATTCTAGGAATCGCAGGACCTTCGCGTTCGGGACCAGGTTCCCTTCGGGTGGAAAGGGCCAGAATTCCGTGTTATAGCAATAGCGGCATCGCCACGGACACCCCTGAAGATAGAAAACCCCGGCCAGACGGCCGGGGAAATCTATCGTCGTAAAGGGGGTGATACCCCCAACGCAGATCGTTTCTAGATCACTTGGAACAGCCGCACCCGGCGTCCTTGGGCTCCCCGAAATACTTTCTTTCATAGAACTCGCCTTTTTTTCCGACATTGAACCCGGCCACGGGACGGTGATACCCCATCACCCGCGTCCAGATCTCACAGCGCGTTCGCTCCTCATCCTTCAACACCACTTGTCCGTGATCGCTCATGCTCGACACTCCTGTTTCTGTTTATTGATTAAGTTCGGCCGCCGCCTGCACGGCAGCCTCGGAACCGATGATCGTCTGCACACTCTTTATCCGGATCAACTCCGCGTCACACTTGGGACAGAACTCGTTCTCGCCCGCGATGTAGCCGTGCTTGGGGCAGATCGAAAAGGTCGGCGTGACCGTGATATACGGGATCCGGTACCCTTCGAGAGCCCGGCGCACGAGCTTTTTGCACGCCTCCGAACTGGACACGCGTTCGCCCATGTACAAGTGAAGCACCGTCCCCCCCGTGTAACGCCTCTGAAGCTCTTCCTGGCGTTCCAACGCCTCGAATGGGTCGTCCGTAAAAGCCACCGGAAGCTGCGAAGAATTCGTGTAATACGGCCGCTCGTCCGTCCCGGCGTGAAGGATGTCCGGAAAACGTTTGATATCCTCCTTGGCGAAGCGGTAGGTCGCCCCTTCGGCCGGCGTCGCCTCCAGGTTATAAAGATGCCCCGTTTCCTCCTGAAACGACGTGATCCGCGATCTAATGTGGTCCAAGATCCTCAACGCGAACTCAAAACCCGCGGCTGTCGTGATGTTTTCCTTATCTCCCGTGAAATTCCGGACGCACTCATTGACCCCGTTCACCCCGATCGTCGAGAAATGGTTGCGTAGGGTGCCCAAGTACCTCTTCGTATACGGAAAAAGACCCGCGTCCATGTGTCGCTGGATGATCTTCCGTTTAATCTCAAGACTGCTCTTCGCGACCTGAAGGAGCGCGTCGATCCGGTTGAAGAAAGCGCTTTCATCCCCCTTGGAAAGATAGCCGATCCGCGCGCAATTGAGGGTCACAACGCCGAGTGATCCGGTCTGTTCGGCGGACCCGAACAGGCCGTTCCCGCGCTTCAGGAGTTCCCGAAGATCGAGCTGCAACCGACAGCACATCGAACGGATCTGGTTCGGCTTCAGGTCTGAATTAAGAAAGTTCTGGAAATACGGGAGACCGTATTTCGCGGTCATTTCAAAAAGCAATTCGCAGTTCGGGTGGTCCCAGTCAAAATCCGGCGTAATGTTATACGTCGGGATCGGGAACGTGAACACGCGCCCTTTGGCATCCCCCCGCATCATGACCTCGATGTAGGCCCGGTTGATCATTGCCATCTCGGCCTGGAGTTCCCCGTAGGTAAACTCCATTTCCTGCCCGCCGATCATAGGATGCTCGTTACGAAGGTCCTCCGGACAGACCCAATCAAAGGTCACGTTCGTAAAAGGCGTCTGTGTCCCCCAGCGGGAAGGCACATTCAGGTTGTAAATGAATTCCTGGATACACTGTTTGACCTCGTCATAAGGCAAGTTGTCGCGGCGGATAAAAGGCGCCAGGTATGTATCAAAGGAAGAAAAGGCCTGCGCCCCGGCCCACTCGTTCTGGAGCGTGCCGAGAAAATTGACCATTTGGCCGACTGCAGAGCTCAAATGTTTGGGCGGCGCCGACTCCACCTTATCCGGGACCCCGTTGAATCCTTCCCGGAGCAGCGTCCTCAGGGACCATCCCGCGCAATAACCCGAAAGCATGTCCAGATCATGAACGTGGATATCGCCGTGCCGGTGGGCATTCCCGACCTCTTCGGGATAGACGTGGGCAAGCCAGTAATTGGCGATCACCTTCCCGGAAATGTTGAGGATCATCCCGCCCAATGAATAACCCTGGTTGGCGTTCGCGTTCACGCGCCAATCCAGTTTATAAAGATACTCATTGACCGATGACGTGACATCCACCACGGTCTTCTTGTCTTTCCGTAATTTCTGGTGTTGTTCGCGATAGATGATGTAAGAACGGGCGGTTTTGAAGTGATTCGAGGTAATGAGGACCTGTTCAACAATGTCCTGGATGCGCTCAATGTCGAGAAATCCATTTGCGTAACGGTTATCTATAACTTTTATAACTTCTAAAGTTAAGAGGTGCGCCTCCGGCCCGTCATATTCTCCTGTCGCAAGACCCGCCTTGAGCACGGCATTGTAAATTTTCGTCCCATCGAACGGAACGATCGAGCCGTCGCGCTTACGGATGCTTGTGATCTTCTTTGACAGGAATTGTTCGGCCATTATCACCCTCCCTTGCGTTCGTTCCGGTTGTTCTGCTTATCGGCACGATTGCCAGATATTGTAGTAAAAAAATACTTAAACACAACATCTAGTGTTCGTAACAACTATAAACCCTGAAAAAGCTTTTTGATTTTTTTACGCCTTGAGACCGCTCGAGGCCCGACCGGTTCTTGCGACGCGTGCTGTTCGCGGAAAAACCCGTATTATTTCGTTTTGATTTTCATTTTTTTGCGCCGCAAATCGCTCGTCCCCGAAACCGGGATGGATGATATTCCCGCGAAATTGAACTTGCAAGAAGATTTTTTATTTTTTTTTAGATTTTTTTTCCGCGCCCGCTCCCCTCCGGGAACTTTACGGACGGAACCGCTTCCGCTTGCGTCTCCACCTCTTTCGAACGGATCATGTCGAGCAAGATCCTCGCGATCGCACGCAGGGGAATGCGGTCCGTGTTCCAAACCGCGTCATAAAGCAGCGGATCACGGATATCTTTACTGAAAAAAGTTTTAACAAGTTCAGCTTTCGCCTGTTCTTTTTCCGCGATAGTGTCACGAGCCACCTTCTCCGACACATTCATGCAATTCATCACGCGTCGCACCCGTGATTCTAATGAGGCCACGAGCCGAACATGGAGCCCGTAGGAAAGATCACGCGTCACGAAGGCGCCCCCCCTGCCGACAACAATCACTTTGCCGTGCAAGGCCAACGTGCGGATCAGGGACAGCATTTTTTTGATCACGACATCCTGGGACTGGCTGCCGCAGATCAGTTGTTCCAAAATATCCTCGGTGTGGGAGTGGTACTCTAATCGTGTAAGGGATTCGACGGAAGGCTTTAGGTGCGGGTCTTGGGCAAGGGCATGGAAGAGCTCCTGATCGCAAAGTTGCCAACCCGAAAAAAGCGCGTCGCCGCTGTGCTCCTCGATCTGCGTCAGGAGCTCTGCGGCGAGAGCGTGGCCTCCGGCGCCCGTCAGCCGGGAAATGGTGACAAAGGGAAAACAACCGTTCGGCGAACCGGCAGAAGGATTGAAACGCTCGTGATACCGGAAACTGTCGATGAAGGACCTTAACTTATCGATCTCGCTCATACGCCCTCCCAGGGAAGAAAGGGCTGAACACAACTCCCACTATGAGTCTACTTCAGGATGATGCGGGCGTCAATCACTCCCGCCCCTTTCCGCTCCCCGTAAACCATGAGCGGGTTAATGTCGATCTCATCAATCTCAGGGTGGTCACAGGACAGTTGGGAAAGGCGCTTCAGGCAATCGGCAATGGCTTCGAGGTCCGCAGGAGGTTCCCCACGCACTCCCTGTAACAATTTGAAGGCCCGGATGCTTTTGATCATGTCCATCGCGCTTAGCTCCCGGATGGGGGCGACACGAAAGGTCACGTCCTTGAGCGCTTCGACATAGATCCCCCCGAGCCCGAACATGAGGATGGGCCCGAAATGAGAATCCCGCTTCATCCCCAGGATCACCTCACGGCCTTTCGGCGCCATGCGCTGCATGAAAACACCGTCGATCTTAGCCTTTAATTTTTCCCCAACCGCCATGATATCGCGGAACGAATTTTGTACGTCTTCGGCCGAGTTCAGGTTAAGCCGCACACCCCCCACGTCCACCTTGTGCACGATCTGCTGGGAAACGACCTTCATCACAACGGGAAATCCAATCCTCACGGCTTGTTCCCACGCATCCTCCGCGGTCCTAACAAACGCCCAGGGAATGACCGGGAGGTCATAAGCGCTAAAAATATCCATCGACTGGTTGATCGGGAGGAATTTCTGCTGGTCTTTGATCGCTTTTTCAATAACCTCATCGGCCGCCTGTCGGTTGACGCGGTAATGCTTCACTCCCGTCCGTGACCGATGCAGCCACTGCTGATACCGGTCCACGGCCGCGAGAGCCCGGGCCGCGTCCTCGGGAAAAGCGTAGTGCGGAATGTGATTCTCTTTCAAAACTTTAGTGCCGCTTTCAACGTCCGCGTGCCCCATAAAGCAGGCCGCGATGGTTTTATCGGAGCCTTTGTCCACTTCGACGATAACCCTTGCGGTCGCTTCCGCCTCCGTCATGGCCTGCGGCGTCAAAAGGATCAGCACGCCATCCACATTCGGCTCCGAGATCACGCAACGGAGGGCATGTTCATAGCGGTCATGCCGGGCGTCGCCGATCACGTCGATGGGATTTGAAAAATTGGACGTGGGGGGAAGTTTTTCTTTGAGGTGGGCAACGGTTGCGGGGCTCATCTCGGCGATCTTCAGGCCCGCACGCACGCAAGCATCGGTCGCCATGATCCCGGGGCCTCCCGCGTTCGTCACGATCGCGATCCGGTTCCCTTTTAAAAGAGGCTGATTCGCGAACACGATCGCGAGGTCGAACATCTCCTGCGCCGACTCCATGCGCATCACGCCCGACTGCGTGAAGACCGCGTCGTAGACCTCGTCCGCTCCCATGAGAGAACCCGTGTGAGAACTCGCCGCCTTGGCGCCCTGGGCCGTGCGTCCCGACTTGAGGACCAGGATCGGCTTGGTTTTTGCGATCTCGCCGGTGATCTCTCGGGCAGCTTCGATAAATTCATGCCCCTTCACGATGTCCTCGAGGTACATGATGATGACCTCGGTATTGGGATCATCTTTCAGGTACCGCAGGATCTCAAGCTCGGTTACATCGACCTTGTTCCCGAGGCTCACGAACTTCGAGAAGCCGACATTTTCACCGCGCGCATAATCAAGAAGTGCGGTCCCCAGCGCGCCGCTTTGAGAAATGAATGCAATGTTCCCGTTGTTCGGGATCGTGCCGGAAAAACTCGCGTTCATGCAGAGCTTGGGATCGTTATTGATGAGCCCGAGACAATTCGGTCCCAAAATGGACATACGGTACGCGTCCGCGATCCGTTTGACCTCCTGCTCGAGCTGGACCCCGTCGCCCCCGATCTCGCGGAAACCCGCAGAGATGATGATCCCGGCCTTCACGCCTTTTTTCCCGCAGGATTCAAGTTCCGCGGGGACAGCCGCTCCGGGTATGATGAAGATCGCATGATCCACCGGCTCCGGAATGTCCGCCACCGAAGCATAGCACTTCACTCCGAGGATCTCATCGGCTTTGGGATTCACCGGATATACCTTCCCCTTATACCCCCCCTGCGCGAGGTTCTTAAGAATGGCGTACCCAACGGACTCGGTGCGCCGCGAAGCCCCGATCACGGCGACCGACTGCGGTTCGAACAAAGCCTTCAGGTCCTTTTTGGTCATAGATTCAACGACGCCCGCGCTCATAGCACTCCTCTTTCGGCTTAGTGTTACGGCAAAAAACCTTTTTAAATTAGTGCCGTTCTTTCTTAACGTTCAGGATCTTACGGCAGCACACCCAGAGTACTGGCCATCAACCCTCAAGCGGTTCCCGCGGCCTTGGGCGCATCGGGCTGTAATTTGCGCTGCGCCAGATACTCGTAGACTTTCCAGCGCGCGTCCACGTCTTGTTGGACAAGCTGGACGAGCCGCTTGGCCTCCTCCGGCTTGCTTTTAACGAGCATCTTGAAGCGGTTCTCCATCATCAGGTACTGCTCCACGGGGATCGACGGGGCCCGTGAGTCTAACAGGAGCGGGTTCTCCCCCTTTTCGGCCCGCCGGGGATCAAAACGGTAGAGGATCCACTGACCCGAAGCCACCGCAGCCTTCTGGTCCTGCAATCCGGTCGTCATATTAATCCCGTGCGCAATGCAATGGCTGTAGGCAATGATCAGTGAGGGACCGTCATAAGATTCCGCTTCCACGATCGCCTTCAGGGCTTGCTGGTCATTGGCCCCCAACGCGATCGAAGCCACGTACACGTTCCCATAGCACATCGCCATCAGTCCGAGGTCCTTTTTCCCGAGCTGCTTGCCGCCCATCGCGAAACGGGCGACCGCGGACCGGGGTGTCGACTTCGACATCTGGCCGCCTGTATTGGAATACACCTCAGTGTCCAGCACGAAAATATTCACGTTCCGACCCGACGCGATGACATGGTCCAGACCGCCGTAACCGATATCATAGGCCCAGCCGTCCCCGCCAAAGATCCACACGCTTTTCTTCACCAGAACATCGGTAAGACTTAGAAGCTGGACAGCGTCCGGAACGTCCCGCAGGGCCTCAAGTTTTTGTTTCAGTCCGGCAACACGCTCCCGCTGATCGTAGATCTCCGCTTCGGTGGTCTGCGGGGCCGTCAGGATGGCTTGCGCGAGCTCTCTCCCGACCTTGTCTTGCAGGTTCGTGAGAAGCTCGAACGCATACTCTTTCTGCTTGTCGATCGCCATCCGGAACCCGAAACCGAATTCGGCGGCATCCTCGAAAAGCGAGTTGGACCAGGCCGGACCCCGCCCGTTGGCATCCTTAGCCCAAGGGGTGGTCGGCATGTTACCGCCGTAGATCGAGGAACACCCGGTCGCGTTCGCGATCACCGCCCGATCGCCATAAAGCTGCGACACGAGTTTGACATAGGGAGTTTCCCCGCATCCCCCGCAGGCGCCGGAGAACTCGAAGAGCGGCCGCATCGCCTGTTGTTGGTTGACCATCGTCGTCTTGAGCTTGCGCCGGTCATAGTCGGGAATCCTCAGAAAGAAGTCCCATTTCGGTTTTTCCACACACCGGAGCGGTGCCTGCGGCTGCATATTAATCGCTTTTTTCTTGGGGTCTGTCTTGCTCTTCGCGGGACAGGTGTCGACACAGACCCCGCACCCGGTGCAATCTTCGGGCGCGACCTGGATCGTGAATTTCTGCCCTTTGAAATCCGGCATCTTGGCGTCGACCGCCTTGAACCCTTCGGGCGCGCCTTCCAGATGTTTCGGGTCATAGATCTTCATGCGAATGACGGCGTGGGGACAAACAATGTTGCACTTCCCGCACTGGATGCAAATGTCCGGCTCCCAAACGGGGATCTCCAAAGCAATGTTGCGTTTTTCCCACTGGGTCGTGGCGGTCGGGAAGGTCCCGTCCACCGGCATCGCACTCACGGGGATCTCGTCCCCGCACCCTTCGATGATCTTGCCAAGCACTTCCTTCACGAACACCGGAGCTTCGGGAACAA
>JAHQRI010000002.1 GCA_019052695.1 Candidatus Omnitrophota bacterium | reverse complement strand
ATCAGGAACAGCGTCTCCCCCTGGGGTTTTTTCGGGGTCGCGTTTTTCATTATAAGATTGAGTTAACGATCTTCCTCTGGGCTACTTAAGAAACACTCGGAAAGAAACAGGCGCGGTCAGCTAAGGTTATGGAGTTGGATTTCGGTCTTTCTCAAGCGGAGCTTCCGTTGGCCTTCCCTGCTCGAAGGCGGGCATAGCATAACGAAGCCCCCTTAAGAGGTCAAGTTTTTATTTGCTCCTCCCTCCCCGAGGAGCCCCTACTTTTTTCCGGCGGGCTGTATTTTAGAAAGGGCGAGCATAAGTTCTTTCGGTTCGATCGCCACTTCCTGAGCCGCGTCGAGACTGATCATCCCTTGGGAATAGAGCTGTTTCAAGTAATCGTCCAGCATGATCATGCCGTAACGCGAACCCGTTTGGATCTCCGAGAGGATCTGATAGGTCTTGCCCTCGCGGATGAGGTTCCGAATGGCGGGGGTCGCAAACATGATCTCAAAAGCAGCCACCCGTCCTTTCCCGTCCATGCGCGGAAGAAGGACCTGGGAAATGACGGCGACGATCGTCGAGGCCAACTGGACCCGGATCTGGGCCTGTTGATGTGAAGGAAAAACGTCAATGATACGATCCACGGTCCGGGCCGCGCCGGTCGTGTGAAGGGTCGAGAACACCAAGTGACCGGTTTCGGCGGCGCGAATGGCGGATTCCATCGTCATGAGATCGCGCATTTCCCCGATCAGGATCACATCGGGGTCCTGGCGCAATGATTTTACGATGGCTTCTGAAAATGTCGGAACATCGTCCCCTACTTCGCGTTGCGTGATGACCCCCTGTTTGTGGCTGTGGACAAACTCGATCGGGTCTTCCGCGGTGATAATATGCTTGGGGAAGGTTTCATTGATATAGTTCAGCATGGTCGCCAGCGTCGTCGTTTTACCGGATCCGGTAGGTCCCGTCACGAGTACCAGACCCCGGGGGAGGTTGAGGACCTCGATCAGCTGGGGCGGCAATCCGATATCTTTGAAGTTATAAAATTTGGACGGAAGGAGGCGCAGAACACAGGCGTAGTGTCCCTGCGACTTGAAACAAGAAACGCGGAAGCGCGCTTTGTCTTTGAAGGAGAACCCAAAATCGATCCCGCCGACCTCTTCGATCTTCTTTCGTTGGGCTTCCGTTGTGATCTGTTTGGAAAAGGACTCTGTGTCTTGGGGCGTCAGGACCTGGCTTCCGATCGATACGAGATCGCCGACCAACCGGTACGTGACGGGTCTCCCTGGGGTGATGTGAATGTCGGAGGCCTCTTTCGTCACCGCTCCTGTTAAGATCTCTTCTAAATCCATGTAACTCCCTTCGGTTGTGACGGGAAAAAACACCGGGCCTCTCGCACTATATTCGGCCCGTCGGGAAGAAACCTTTAGAAAACATAGCTTCCGACCCTTTCCAAAAGAAGACAAATAAAAGACGCCAAAAGACACATGAGGGGCCATCCCCGGACAGGGCCAGGGACATCGGAAAAAAGAAGCTTGTGCCTCAGGCCGAGAAAAGCGGTTTGGAAAAGCGCGACCCCCACACTTGCGGCCCACGCCCATGAGAGGGCGTATAGCGGGCCCTCCCGAACAGTCACCCCGGGGATGGCCAGCAAAGTCGCTACGATAAAGAAGGTATCGGTCTTTTTCTGATAACGCGTAAGGAGATAAACGGTCACCCCGACCCCAAGAAAAGAATTCCGCTGGATCAGGGCGGCCGCTTCCTCATAGCTCGAGGCCGCGGCAAAAAGTGACGCGACCAGCCCGAGGGTCAGGAAGAGGTCCGTGGCTTCCCTCCATATCCTGAAAAAGGACGGCACCGGCTGCCGGGAGAAAGATTGCTGTGACCCGCGGATGGCGAGCAAAAACCCGACGATAAGGATCACCACGATTGACACGCGATCACCTCCTCAGGGGTTGGTTCTTCCACAAAAGGGCCACAAAGGCGATCAAAAGAAAAACAACGGAAGGCCGTTGGAAGGGGTCTCCCCGCCCGCAAAGCTCCAGTCCCTTCTGGGCTCCCGCGATCAAAAGGACGAAACCCACGAACCCCACCCCGGCGAGGGCCCTCTCCCCGAAATAACGGGGCACTTCCTTCGAAAAAACAGGAATGCGGCTCGACCGGGTGTCTTTTTCTAAGAAGGAGAATGGTGTCAGGAAAAAAACGCTGACCACCCACACGGGCTGAAGCTCCATCAAAGTCCACACAACCTGCCCCCAAACGAGCAACCAAAGGAAAAAGGCCGGCTTGAGGGCCGCTGCCGGGAAAAGCCGCCGTGTGAACCAAAAAAAAAGCAAAGACACCCACGAGACTGCCGTCACCCAGATCGCGATCTGGCAAACGCCTTCCAAGCCAAAGCCATAGACCGTCAGCGGCAGGTAAGCGAGGACACTTCTTGAAAAAAAGGTTTCGGGCAGTCTCACAGCTTGGCTTCCTCAACAACGGAATTCAGGGACCCTGTTTCATCCGCTTTTTGAACCCAATAAAGAACCCCCCATAATCCGGCCACAAAAAGCACCAGCCAGATCGTTCTCGAAACGGTCAAAACGGCTTTTTTGAAGTTCACGGGGGGCCTCCTTCAGATCCTTTTTCGTCCTCTTCGGCAGGACCAGGCCGGAACCAAAGATCCAACCATGGAGCCATGAGGCCCATCAGGAGGATCGCAAATCCCGCCCCAGCGATTGTATACCCCGCCGGGCTCCCGATCACGCCGAGCAGGGCGGCTCCCGCCGCGAACCACCGCGTCCCCCGACGGGTCATTGGCATCGGGACAGGATCGGCCAACAAAAAAAAGGCTGGAAACAAAACCGTTACGGCAACCCGCCAGGGATCGGATCCCCATCGCCCCAAAATCGTCAAAAGAAGAAACGAAAGCCCCGCGAAAAGCACCGGCGCTTCCCGATAACCCAACCGTTGTCTCACCAAAAGCAGCCCCCCGGAGGTGACCGCCGCAAATGACCAGACCCCGCCGCTAAAAACGAGCGGCTCTTCCGCGGCAGCAGGGAATATCCCTTCCAAAAAAACAAAAGCGAGCAGCACGGGATGGAAAAGGTACTCTCCCATGCCGCCGCAAAGTTCCTTAGCGACGAACACAGCCAGGAACGTCGAAAGTAGGACCATTTCCGGGGAACTCCGGGGCGGCATAAGCACAGCGATCAACCCGGCGATCAAGACCGCCTCCCCGTTTTGGACCCGGTCCTTACGCCCCAAAAGTTTCGCCCCGAGGAATTCAAACGCGATCGCACTGACAAGACTCACTAAAAGTACGCGCAAAAATTCTCCGCCCCCGAAGTAAACGCCGGCCAAGACGACCGGCAGAAGCGCTGCGCCCTGCCCCCAAAATCTTTTGGCGACAGTGCCCCGGGAGTGAATATGAGGGGCTTCCGTAAATGTTAAACCTTGGACCTCAGTCATGGGCAGCTCCCTGCTTTTCTTTGAGGGACATCTCGACCCGTTTCTTGGCCTTACGGATCTTCTCGAGCATGGGCCTTTGGGATGGGCAGACATAACCGCAATTCCCGCATTCGACGCACCTCATCACGCCGAAAAGGCGGGCCTGCTCAAATTCTCCCCGGTCAGCCGCCAGTGTGACCCTCCCGGGCGCGATCCCCGCGGGGCAATGATCCGCACAAAGATTGCAGCGGACGCAAGGTTCTTCCGCCCCCCGCCTCGCAATTTCCCGGGGAAGCGCCAACACCGCCGCCGTCCCCGCGGTCACAGGTACGTTCAAGTCCGTTTGCGCGATCCCGGACATCGGACCGTTCATGATCACTGTCTCCGGTTCGCGCATGACGCCTTTGCAGGCGTGCAGGGCGTCGCGGAACGTCGTCCCGATGGGAAGCCATAGGCTTCGCGGCTCGACCACGCATTCGCCTCCGACGGTCACAATCCTTTCATAGAAGGGTTTCTGACATGCAACCGCTTCATAGGCGGCAAAAGCCGTCGAGGCCGGGAGCACCCCCGCCGGTCTCGCGCCTTTTTCGAGGAACGAGGGGTTTCGGCTCAAAAGAGCCGCCGTTCCTTGTGGGTAGAGCGCAGGCACGGGACGGACTTCCGTGTGGTCCCATTTTAAAAAAAAGATCTTACTTTTAAGTAGTTCCCCGATCTCGCGGTCACAGCTCTCGAACGCAAACAAGAGCCGCGCCGCACCGAACGCCTTTCTCAAGCATTCCGCGCCTTTCAGGACCTCCAGGGGATGGGTCAACAAAAGGGTCTGCTCACACGTCACATAGGGTTCCGGTTCGCAGCAGTTGACGATCAAAGTCCGGGTCCCGAGACATTTCCGCACCTTTGCGTGGATGGGTTCTTCCGCTATTTCCGTGGTCACAAGACCCGAATTTTTGAAGATACCGCAAAGCGCCTCCGTGGGGATCCGTTCCCAGTCCTTGCGGATCTCCCAGGTCATCGGGTTCTGTTTCGGATCAGGGTCTTTTTGTATCGTGATGAAACCGCGCTCACCGCCTTCGCGGGACGCGGGGGGAGCAAGGCGAGAAACGGTCCCCGTGAGCCCCGCATGGACCGTGGCCCCGTCCGGGCTCCCGGGCTCCCCGATCTTTTGCCCCGCGATCACGCGCTCCCCGACCTCAACGCAGGGGGCGGTATCCCTTCGCAAGGGAATGTTAATTTGTTTCGGGGTGAAAAGTTTCTTGAGATTCCAGTTCAAAAGGCTGGCATCTTTTTTTCTTTCGAGACGGATCCCCGCTAACCTGGATGGTGCCAAGGTTCATTCCTCTCGGGTTGTCAGGACCTTAAAACGACGGGCTCGGACGCGGCTCCGAAATGAGCCCCGAAAAACTTCCGAGGGCCTTCCCGACCTGGACGCGCTCCTGGAAGACCTCTTTGAGATTCCCGAACTGGAAAATGTCCATGTTGAGCCCTTCGATCTCGGGCAAACTTCCCAGGATGGGGACCCCGGAAAGGTCGTGGATGACCTTCGGGTTCGTCAGTTCGGCCAAGGAGTAGTTGGTGACGGAAACACGGTTAAAAATAACCCCCCGCACCTCAAGCCCCCGGATCACCGCGGCATCGATGGTCAGCAGGGTGTGGTTGATCGCCCCCAGCCCCGCGTAGGAAACAATGACCAGCGGCAACCGCATATCACGGACCAGGTTCGCCACATAATAGTCTTTCTTGAGCGGCACCATGAGGCCTCCCACCCCTTCCACAATGAGAAAATCATACAAGGCCTGGAGGTCCCGGTAACTTCTGAGAATGCCTGCGACGTCCACTTCTCTTTTTTCCAGAAGAGCAGCGACATTCGGTGACAAAGGATTGCGAAAACGCGAGGGGCAGGAAAGGGGCGGGTATTCGTTCTGAGCGGCCTCCATGAGGAACGCGGCGTCGTGGGAAACCAACCTCCCGTCGCCTCCGTAGCAACCCGTCGCGACCGGTTTCATCACCCCGACCTTCAGCCCGCGTGCCTTCAGGACCATCGCGAGCCCGGAGGCAACAACCGTTTTCCCGACATCCGTGTCCGTGCCTGTAATAAAGATCCCTGCTTTCATGCTGACCTCACGCAAATCACGCCCACGAACCGCCGCGAAAGGTCTTCACCGTCGGACCTGCCGGGCTGAACACTGGGCTAGTTCCTTTCATTCGCGGTCTCATCGATCGCTTCATAGGTGATCTCCAGCAACCGGCCAAGTTCCGTCTGGCTCATCCCCAGCGGCGGCATTAACACGATCACCGCCCCGAGCGGCCTGAGGATCGCCCCCTTCTTTCGGGCCCGCTCAATGACGCGAACGCCGATCTTTTCGCGTGGCTCGAATGGGGTCTTGGTTCTTGTATCGCGAACCAATTCGATCCCGGCCATCAAACCGACCTGCCGGACATCCCCGACATTTTTTAGCCGGTAAAAATCCCGGAGCCGTTTCTTGAGCAGATCGACTTTGGGCTTAAGCTCCCGCAAGATCTGACGCGACTTGAAAAGTTCGAGATTCGCGATCGCTGCCGCGCAAGCCAACGGGTTCGCAGTGTACGTGTGTCCGTGAAAGAACGTTCTAAAGCTGTCGTATTCGCCCAGAAAAGCGTCGTAAACCTCTTCTGTCGTTAAGGTTGCCGCAAGGGGCAGATACCCCCCCGTAATCCCTTTGGCGACCGCCATCAGGTCGGGGGTCACCTTCTCATGGTTGGCCGCGAACATCTTTCCGGTGCGGCCAAAACCCGTCGCGACCTCATCAAAGATCAGGAGCACATTATACTTTTTAGTCAATTGGCGCGCACGGGAAATATAACCTTCCGCCTGGTCGATCATGCCGGCCGCTCCTTGCATCAGCGGCTCCATCACGAATGCGGCGATCTCCTTATGATTTTTTTTTAGAACCGCTTCCAGAACGTCCAGCGATTCCCGGTTCACCCGGACCGGGTCAGGCCCCGTCGGCCAGCGGTAACGGTACGGAGAGGGCGCCGTAAAGGTCTCGAACAGAAGCGGCTTGTAGAGCTTGTGGAACAGTTCGATCCCGCCGATGCTGACGGAACCTACCGTGTCCCCGTGGTAGGCGTTCGTTAATTTGACGAACTTCTTTTTTTTCGGTCTGCCGCGCTGTTGCCAGTATTGGTAGGCCATCTTAACGGCGATCTCCACCGATTCGGACCCCGAATCGGAATAAAACACCCGGGTCAAACCCCGGGGGGCGATCCGGACAAGCTTTTCGGCGAGTTCAACGCCCGGCGGGTGGGTCAACCCCAGAAAGGTGCTGTGTGCGACCCGGCCCAGCTGTGCTTTGATCGCCGTGTCCAGCGCCTTTACACGATGGCCGTGCACATTGCACCAAAGCGAGGAAACGCCGTCAAGGTAGCGCCTCCCTCTTGTGTCAATGAGATAGCAGCCCGCGGCCCTTTCAATGACCGGAACCTCCTCGACCTGCCAGTCCTTCATCTGCGTGAAAGGATGCCAGAGATATTTCCGGTCTTTCGTCACCCAGGAGCTCGTTTTCGTCATTCTAAAACCCTTGCCGTTCAATATAAGTCAAGGCGTCACTAAGCTCGCGAATATCTTGCTCCGTATGCGCGGCGCTGACGGTCACTCGCAGCCGCGCTTTCCCCTTCGGAACGGTGGGATATCTCACCGCGGGAACGTAAAGGCCTCGTGAGAGAAGGACCTCAAAGGCACGGATCGCTTTTTTTTCTTCGCCTAGGATCACGGGGAGAATGGCTGAAGCGGCAGACGCCGGACAGAACCCGGCCTTTCGCAACTCCCCTTCGACTGCCTGAATATTCTCCCAAAGTTTTTGCCGCAAATCGGGTTCCTCTTCAATTAAACAAAAAGCCTCCTCAGCAGCCGCACAAAGCGCGGGGGGGAGGGCTGTCGCGAAGATGAACGGCCTGGAAAAGTTCACGAGATAGTCGATCAGCGTGCGGTCCGCCGCCACGAATCCTCCGAGCCCGCCGATCGCTTTTGAGAGTGTCCCCATGACGATGTCGACGCCTTCGGCCACCCCCGAAGGTTCGGTGGTCCCGCGCCCGCTGGCCCCGGTCACTCCCGTACCGTGCGCGTCATCAACCACAAGCATTGCCCCGTATTTTTCTTTCATCCTGATCATGGTCTCAAGGTCTGCGAGATCGCCGTCCATGCTGAAAACGCCTTCCGTGATGAGGATCCTCCGCCGCGCGGTTTGATGCTTTTTGAGGAGCGTTTCACACACCCTGTAATTTTTATGAGGAAAGACCCGGAGCGCGGCACCCGAGAGCCTTGCCCCGTCCACAAGAGAGGCATGACACAGTTTATCCATAATGATCACATCTTCGTCACCGGCAAAAGCGGTGAGAATGCCGAGGTTCGCGAGGAACCCTGTGGCAAAAACGATCGCTGCTTCCTTCCTTTTGAACCGTGCGATCCTTTCCTCAAGCTTGCGGTGATCCGGGAAGGTCCCCGAAATGAGGCGCGCGGCCCCGGCCCCGACCCCGCATTTCTCAAAGGCGTCACGGGCCGCTTTCACCACCCGGGGATGGCGGCTCAACCCCAGGTAATCGTTGCCGCAGAAAAGCAACATCTCCCTTCCTTCGAACCGGGCCCGGGTCGGGTCCCGGGACTCCAGGACGCGAAGTTCGCGGTAAAGGTCCTTTTCGATCAACCCGTTGAGTTCCTGCTGCAGGCTGTGTTTCATCATGGTTTGCGGAGCGCGATAGCCGCAACCTGCCCGCCGAACCCCATCGAAACCTTGATCGCGGTATCGAACCGGCAAGGTCGCATGTTCCGCGGGACATAGTCCAGGTCGCATTCGGGGTCTTCGGCCGCAAGCCCGACCGTCGGGGGCACAAATCCTTCCGTCATGGCAAGCAGCGTTGCCATGATCTCAACGGCGCCCGTCGCCCCGAGCATGTGCCCTGTCATCCCTTTGGTCGAGCTCACCGGGATCTTGTAGACTTGACCGCCTAAAGCTTCTTTTAATTCCAGAGTCTCGTAGCGGTCCCCGTGTTTCGTCCCCGTTCCGTGCAGGTTGATGTAACCGATCTCTCCCGGAGAAATCCCCGACCGCCGCAGAAGAACGTTGAGCGTCCGAGACAACGCGTGTTCCTTCGGGTCAAAAAGGATGGCGTTTCGACTGTCTTGCCCGTGCGCCGCTTCGAGGATCTCGCCGTAGATCTTCACCCCGCGCCCCTTCGCGCTTTCAAACGTCTCCAAGAACATCACGCCGGCCCCCTCTCCGACCAAAAAGCCGTCACGGTCCTTGTCGAAGGGACGAAGGTCCTTTTGAGCCAACGCGCCCATGTTCCGATAGCCCCCAAGCATGAGCGGCGTGATCGACGCATCCGTCGCTCCCGCCAAGCAATAGTCCGCCTGGCCCTCAGCCACCATGCGGAATCCCGCGATGGTCGCCACAGTCCCGGTCGCGCAAGCCGCAACGTAACATTTCGCGGGACCTTGTATTTTCATGCGCCGCGCGATCCATTGGTCCGCAAAATTCGGGACCGCACTGGTGTACATTCTGGCCCCCAGAATCGCGCTGGGCGCCCTCCGGAAACGTTCTTCAAGACGGCCGAGCGACCAGACCCCCCCCTTGCTGGAACTCACCGAAAGCCCGATACGGTAGGGGTCCGCGGCCTTCAGATCGAATCGCGCGTCCGCGACCGCATGTTCAGCGGCCGCGACAGCGTATTGGATAAAAGGATCGAGTAGGTGGGTCCCGTACGGGCGGGGGTTAAAGTTCTTCAGGCGAAAAAGGGGCGGGAATTTGTGACCTTCGACCTCGGAAAACGGTGCCGTTTCTTTGCCGCAGGTGCCTTTTTTCAAGCTTTCCAGGAACGTCGCGACGGTATCCCCGATGGGAGAAAGAACTCCCATCCCCGTGACTACGACACGCCGGTTCATTGCGTAAGGTTTCCTTTAATGATAGGGTCCGCCGAAAGAGGTCCGGGAAGGATTTTATCCTATATCGGGCGGGATTCAAAATGAAAGACTTGTCCCGTCACCTGCCGCATACGACGGGAGGAAAGGTACACCATGAAATCAGCTACCTCGTCGGGGTCGGAAAAGGCTTTGAGAGGGCTCTCGTCCAGACTTTTTTCGAAAATAGCACCGGGAATGTTCTCTGTCATGGCGCTTTTCATAAAACCGGGGTTGATCGCATTGACCAGGATTTGATTCCGAGCGAGCTCCTTGGCGAGCGTCTTGGTCATGGCGATCAAACCTCCCTTTGACGCGGCATAGTTGACGGCCCCGTGCAGGCCGCTCAGGCCCGCCCGGCTTACCAGCGTAAAAACTTTGCTGGGTCGCTCCTTCATTAACAGAAGTGGAAGGAGCTGCCGGGTCAGATAGAACGGGGCCTTGAGATTCACGGCCAGGACGCGGTCCCATTCTGTTTCCGCCATCCGTTCGATAAGCGCGTCTGCGGTCGCCGCCGCGTTGTGGATCAAGACATCCAAGGACCCGGCTTCTTTTTGGAAAGCGGCGGCAAAGCTTCGGATGGCTGCCATATCGGCGAGATCAAGCAGATAACCGCGGGCTCCCGCATTTTGGAGGTCGCGGGCAACTGACGCGGACCGATGATAAGTGAAAAAAACGCGTGCCCCTTGTTGAAGCGCTTTTCGGACAAAGGCCCGACCCAGTCGGCTGGTGCCTCCCGTGATCAAAATGGACATCTCTTGAAGCAAGGGTTCCAAAGGCAATGAAATGGTTTATTTCGGGTTAGGCATGGGAACACAGGGATTTTCTTTGGCGCGCGGCACAGAGAATCCCGCCCGTTCAAGCAACGTGAGATCTTCCCCCAAGGGGTTCCCGCCCGTCGTCAAATAACCCCCGACCACGAGCCCGTTCGCGCCACCGCACATCACTTTTTCCTGAAAGTACAGCCCGAGATTGAGCTCCCTTCCTCCTGCCAGTTTAATGTTAGCCCGGGGGTGAACGAAACGATAGACCGCGACGGTCTTGACGATCTCAAAGGGATCGAGCGGGTCCTGGCCTTGAAGGGGCGTCCCCGGACGCGGGTTCAGAATGTTGATCGGAAGACAATGAAGGGGATAATCCTTCAGCTCAAAAGCCAGCTTGATCCGGTCCTTCCGCGATTCCCCCATCCCGAAGATTCCGCCGGAACAGATCTCGACACCGTTCTCCACCAAGAAAGCCAGCGTTTCTTTTCTCTTATCATAAGAATGGGTCGAAACGATCTTTGGGTAGAATTCCCTTGAGCATTGTAAATTGTGGTTGAAGCGACGCAGTCCGGCCTCCTTCAACTTCCCGATCTGACCCGGGGTCAGGTTTCCCAGGGAGCCGTCAAGACGGAGGCCTGTTTCGGCATTCAACAGACGGTAGGTCTTAAGGACCTGCTCAAACTCAGCATCGCTAAGGGTCTCTCCGCTCGTGACCACGCAAAAGCTCTGCACGCCGGCCTCTTCAATGCGCTTGGCCGCTTGGAGGATGTTTTCCGGGTTTAAAAGGGGGTAACGCTTGACGCCGGTCTTGTAGTGGGAGGATTGCGAGCAGAACCCGCAATCCTCGGAACAAAGGTAGCTCTTGGCGTTGATCAGGGAGCAAAGGTCGGGTTCGGAAGGACAAAAATGCCGGGCGATCTCATGCGCAGCGGCCGAAAGTTCATCCGCCTCTTGGATGCTCTCGATCGCAACAAGGTTCATCGCCTCGTCAAAAGAAATCTCGCCGCCGGCAAGAACCCTCTCCCGAAGCTCCTGGATCAAAGGCATCATAAAGACCCCAGGATCGAGCCCACGGCTCAAGCCTGAGCGAATATCTCGCGCGCGACGATGCCGACAACGCCCAAAGCAACCGCGTTCTCGCCAAAGGCCGAGGGGATGATCTTGACCTGGGAAGAGGATTCCTCCGCCGCCCACTCTTTCACGGCGCCTTTGATCGAGTCAAGGAGAGGGGCCCCGCAATCCTCCACCCCGCCGCCGATCACCACGACCTCAGGGTTGAAAAGATTCACGATAAAGGCGATCTTCTTCCCGAGGTCCTGCCCGGCCTGATCGACCACTTTAAGCGTGAGGGAATCTTTCTCGCGAACGCCGCGGACAATGTCCTTGAAGGTCAGCTTAGAGAGGTCGCCGCCGACATAATCTTTGAGGGATGTCGCCTCGCCTTTTTCGATCCTTTCGCGCGCGTGCCGCAGCATCCCGATGTCCATTTCCCAACGCCCGAGCTGGGTCGCCATTTTTAAGGAAGCCTCCTTGCTCACGTGGGGGCTCATGATGCCGAGCTCTCCCGCCGCCCCGTTCGCCCCCCGATAGATCTCTTCGTTCACGAGGATCCCGCAACCGACCCCCGAGAACATGTAGATCATATGCCGCACGTCCCGGTCCAGGCCCAGCCATTTCTCTCCAAGCACCGCGGCGTTCGCGTCGTTCTCCACGATCGTCGGGATGTTCAATCGCTTTTCGAAGGTATCCTTGATGGAAGAGCACACCGAAACGTCCTTATCCCCCAGGCTCTGAGGCCACCGGATCGTCCTGCCGCGCTCGTCAATGATGCCCGGGACGCCGACACCGACACCGATGATCTTGCTTTTATCGATCTCGGCCTTTTCAATGATCTCGGCCGCCAGGTCCACCATCAGACTGATCACTTTTTCTGAATTCTCGGGAAGCCGTTCGCGTTTGACTTCCGTGATCACATTGATCTCAAGGTCCACGAGCACTCCGACCATGCTCATCATATTTAACCCGACGCCCACGATGTACCCGGCCTTCGGGTTCAGCTCCACAAGCACCGGTTTGCGACCACCGGTCGATTCGTCCAGCTCCCCTTCGATCACAAGCCCTTTTTTGATGTAATGACTCGCATAGTTCGAAACCGTGACGATGTTAAGCTCCGTCAGCTTCGAAATATCCGTCCTCGAAATGGGCCCGTTCTTGCGTATGACTTCTAAAATGGCAAGATTTTTTCGCTCTTTATCTGTTAAAATTCGGTCCTTGAGCATCTGTTTTATCACCATGATCTTCAAGCTCCTTTTGACTGGATATTTTTCATAAAATGTTCGTATAACGCTATATAAGTACTGCTTAGTGCGCTCATTTTAACTCTACAATATGCTTTTTCAAAGGATTAATTCTTGGATCCTAAAACGCATTTTCCTCGCATAGATTCAGGTTCGTGAGCGTATTTCATCCTCAAAATCGGCGTGCGGGTTACTCATGGCTTTAGCGGTTCTGACTTCCACTGAACTTTTTATGGCGACCATGTACAGCGAGCAACTTTTGATAAATCCGGGGTATTATTCGGTCATGGGGAGAAGAAAACGCCGCCGTCTGGAACGAGTGGTCAAAGCGTCCCGGGCAAGGCCCTTTGTTTTTTATTTTAAAAAGTCTCGAAATTTTTTCGCTCGTCCTTAAAAAAACTCTTCCTTTTTAAGCAGGGCCGTTCCTTTTTGAGCGACGGCATCCTTGTGGAACAAGTCTTGGATAGCGCCTTTCGTGAGATAATTCGTTATCGCCACAAAGATCATGCCCTGGTCCAAGGCCAGGTACTGACTGTTCACTTTCTCTCCCGGGAAAGTGAGGGTGTCGTAAAAACCATATTCGCCGTAGGCCCTGAAAGACAGCCACTTGCGGATATTTCGGATCGCGTCCTGCGGGAGCGTTTCCAACGCAAGAAATCCCGCGTAAGGCGTCACCACCCCTTTGTCGGGATAACCCTTGACCCCCAGTTCTTTACGACCGTATTCGCCGTAGGCCCACCGCCGCCCGCTTGCCGTTGCCGCGGGAGAGATCCCCCAAAGCGGGTAGTTCCTTTCCTTCAGGGCATAGTCTCTGTGAAGTTCGGTGGCGATTTTATTGTTGAGACCCAAAGATTTTTTAGCGTGAGTTTTTTCATCGATCACTAGTGTCGGCATCAGGAATTCGAACAAAGATCCTCCCCAGCTCGGCACGAACTTTTTCCCGTCGACCTCATAATAGCCCTGAAAGTAATGCACGCCGTCGCGGTCCTCCCACTTCCCTCGAGGTCGTTGGCTCTGCCACTCCCACGCCTCGGGGGCCGTGCGGTAAAGGTACCACCAGTGTTCGGGAGGCAGGTCGCCTTTCCCGATCGCAAAAAAACTCATCGCGCGCGCTTCGGTCGCCAGCATCCCGTAGTGATAAGGCGTGAAGGCTTCGCGCTCGGCGTCATAACCGATCACGAGATGGTTGTTCTCGGGATCCAGAAATTCCTGAAAATGCATCTCCTCGATCAGTCCGGAAGCCGCCCGCCCGACTTCGCCCGGGAAAGCCTGCCTCATGACCGCCAGGGCGATGGCGAGCCATGCATTATCAATGCTCGAGATGAAGGGCCTCGAAACGTGCAGTCGCGTTGTTTCGTAGAAGTTATAAAAAAAACCTTTCCAGCGGCGGAGTTTTTTTAGGGTCCGGAGAATGGCATCAACGCGTTTTTCTCCTTCTTGCTCCGTAAGGATCTCAAGTTCCACAGCCCCCGCGATCACCAATAGGTCCATCGCGATGTTGGTCGGCGAGGTGTACATGGCCGCCATGGGAAAGTCGCCGGTCTTGAGGTGGTCGGACACCAGGTGGTTCTCCCGACTCACCCCGTTTTCGAAATAGCGGTAGGTGTCCTTGGCGATCTCCAAGAGAAGCTTTTTATCGTCCCCTGTCTTCAAAAGTTCAAGACGGCGCGATTCATCAAAAACCACCCGGGGGAATCCCTTGAGGTTATCGATGGTGCTTTCGAAACCGACCTCCGCGTTTCCGAAAAAAGCGATCTCATCAACGCTGATCTTGCCCCGGGCCCTGCCTTCAGGGGCAGAGACCGTCACCGTGATCCTTCCCAGCTGGTCCAGGTCGATGCCGTAAAAAACCGAGAGCGGCAGGACGGCGTCGTTCCATTGTCCGGGCTCCACGCATGCATCCGTGACGTCCCGGACCACCGTCCTGTTCTCCCAATCCGTCAGAGAAACGCCGATCCGGCCCTCAAACGGCATTTCCGGAGAGGTCTCGACCTTACATTTCATCGCCAAAAAATACGCCTGGCTCATGTCAAGGCGTTCCAGCGAGCTGGTAAGGGATAATCTTTCTCCCCGTTTGAGGTCCACTTTAATGTCCAGCGATCCACTGGGCCGTGTCGCCCGCGAATCCCTCCTGCTATGTTCCACCCTGACTTTTTTCTGTTTTGCTCCCCTGAGGACCCACTTCCCCCCAAGCCGGTTCCTGAGTTCACCCGAAGCAAAATCGTCAACGACTTTGAACCGTGTAGAGTTTAAAAGAGGTTTTCGGGGATCCACGGAATCATACACGCGCATGACGTCCAACGTTTCATCTTCGGGAGCAGGCCCGAGCTGCTGGACATAGGTCTCTTTGGGCTCCGCCGTTCCGGCGACCGCGGGCCACAGGAAAAAAAAGGGGGTTGTCAGACCCCAAAACAAAAAAACGCCCCGCACGAACTTGAGGCGTTCAGCGGAACGCTTGGGAAGAGAAACCATGATCGGGTTCAGCCGAGGATGACTTCGACGCGATGGGTTCCGCCATCGCGCAGGTCCGGGACAAGGTTGACCGTTTGTCGTTTCCCGTCGACCCGGAGCTCCTTGACCCCCTGGCCGGTCTGGTCCGGGTTTTTGACCTCGATCACGTAGGTCGTCCCGCGGAACAGGCGTTTCATCTTGAACCCAGGCCACTTTTTCGGGATTGCCGGATCGATCCTCAGCCCGTCTGCCTCCGGCCGAACTCCCAAAAGCCAATTCAGGACCACGACCGCGTACCAAGCCGCGGAGCCGGTGTACCAGGTCCAACCCCCGCGGCCGTTGTTCGGCGAGTCCGGCCCGTCGACATTCCCCGGCATGACGTAAGGCTCACAGTAATAAAGGTCCGGCTCAAGCCCCCGGACTGCCGGATTGAAACTCTTGTAGACCTGATAGGCCTTGTCGCCGTCGCGTCTCATGGCCTCCGCCTGAACGGCCCAGGTTCCGGCGTGCGAATAAAGTCCCCCGTTCTCGCGGACTGACGGCGCGTAACGCGTGATGTAGCCTATCGTTGCGTCCGTTTTGTTGTAGCCCGGCGTGAGAAGGAGGGGTCCATATTTTTTATAAAGCCATTTCGCCGCGGCATCCATGACGATGCGGGCGCGATCTTGATCCGCCACGCCTGTGATCACAGCCCATGTTTGGCAGTTCAGGAAGATCTTCCCCGTTTCGCACGACTTGCTACCGAGAGGACGCCCGTCATCCCGGGTCGCCCCAAGGTACCACCCTCCGTCCCAACCCTCTTTATTGAGGGCATCCTTCAGAGACCGCGCCCGGTCACGATACCCTTCGGCCTTTGCCCCGTCCCCGCGTTGCTCCATAAGCGGCGCGATCCGGTCCAAGATCCCGTACAGGAAGTGTCCAAGCCAGATCGACTCCCCTTTCCATTTAAGGCCGACATGGCTTAGCCCGTCGTTCCAGTCACATTCCCCGATCAGGGGAAGGCCCCGAGGAGAGAAACGGGTCAGCACCTTATCGATCGCGCGGGTCAGGTGGTCATACAACGGGGCGGAGGTGACTTCCTGGGTCTTCGGGTCCGGGAGAAATTTAACATCGGTGTCCAAGATGGAGGTATCGGCCGTCTCATCAAGGTAGTTCAGCGTAATGAAATCAAGCCACAGGAGGTCATCCGAGCAGTTTGTGACCGCCCCGATGTTCGTCCCGTGATGCCACCAGTGGTGCACGGTCCCGTCCGGGAACTGCCGCGCGGCATGCATCAGGATCTGCTTTTTCGCGAGCTCCGGACGCGTGGCGAAAAAGATCTGACAATCTTGCAATTGGTCGCGGAAACCGTAACCGCCGCTGGACTGATAATAGCCGCACTTCGCCCAAAGTCTTCCGGAGATCGCCTGGTATTTCATCCAGGTGTTCGTCATAAAGTTCATCGCCTCATCCGGGGTTTCGACCTCGGAGGCGTGAACAAAGGAGTCCCAAAGCGCCTTGACCTTTTTCAGTTCTATATCGGCCGTTTTAAGATTCGAATATTTTTTTAGGATCCTGTCGCTTTCTTCCCCTGTCCGCGTCGAACCGAGCATGAAGATCACGGTCTTGCTTTCCTTCGGCCCAAGGGCCACGTCCACCTGAAGGCTTGCCGCCGCATCACCCCACTTCCCTTCCGAATCACGGCATCGACCTTCCACGACCGCGGCCGGAGCATGGGGTTCGCCGTAACGTCCCAAAAAAGATTCCTTGTCGCCGTCAAACCCCGCGGGCTTGGGGTTCGAAGCATGGAAACCCTGCAACGGTCTTTCTGTCATGCCGGTCGAGATGAACCCCGGGACCAGCGGCGCCCGCTTGATGCCGTGCAAACAGCCATTCCTGCGGTCGTAGTGCGTTTCGATGAACGTCTTGTGGAACTCGCGGTGCGTGTCGGCCCAGTTCCCGAGACACCAATCAAAATACGAAAAAAGGCTCAGGCGACGTTTGCGGGATGTTTCGTTCGTCAGGACGACTTTCCAGACCTCAACCGGGTCTTCCACGTCAACAAAGACCGTCTTCTCGAACCGGATGCCGTTGAGCTTACTGGTCAACACCGAGTACCCTTGCCCGTGCCGCACTTCGAAAAAGTCGTATTGCGGCATGCAGGGTTTCCATGTCCCGGACCAGAAATCACCGTTGTCCCGGTCACGAACGTAAAGGTACTTTCCCCAGCTGTCCCGGATCAAGTCTTGGTCCCAGCGGGTGATTCGAGAAAGGTTGGAATTGTCCCGCCAGGAAAAGCCGGACCCGGTCTGGGTTTCGATGGTCCCGTAATCACCGTTGGAGATCACGTTGACCCACGGTCGCGGGGTATCGGGCCGGGTGATCACGAATTCGCGTCCGTCCGGTGTGAAATAGCCGTATTTTGAGGCGAATTTTTTTTCAACTTTGGCTTCGGCAGCCGCAGCAATCCTTTCATAGGTTCTTAATCTTTTTTTTAACTTTTTAGGCACGGCGGGACAGGCCCTTTCTTTTTTAGGTCCATTCTGGGGGGTTCGTGGGCGGTCTATTTTTTACGCTGAAGCTGCCGGTTGATCTCGGGTGCGAGCTCCTTGATCATTTCTTCGGCGGATTTTTTTCCGTTAAACACAAGGTCCAGCTGGGGATTCAGGTATTTTTCCTCGATCTCGCGCCACCCGGAGTGAAAGGGGCTGAAAACGGTGTACTGAACGGCCTCGTTGAGCATTTTTTTATTCGTGGGAGCCTGCGGGTTACCCGCAAAAGCGTCGCTTTCGGCCGCGGAAATGCGCGCAGGTTGAGCGAGCCCCCTGCGGGCGAACTGTTTTTGGCCTTCAGGTCCCGTTAATGCCTTGATGACCTCCCAGGCCTCTTTTTTGTGCTTGGAGGACTTCAGGATCGCGTAGCCCGTTCCTCCGCTTCCGAAGGCGCGTATCCCCTGAGGGTTCTTGGGGAACATCGCAACATCCCACTCAAAATCATAATTCCGGAACTGCGGGGTTTCCCAGATGCCCGAGAGGAACATGGCGATGCGGCCGTTGGCGAACATGCGGTCCGCGCCCATTCCGAAATTCGTGAAGGCCGTCGGCGTCGGCATGACTTCGTAGAGGCTGCTTAGGTCCGCGTAAAATTGGAGTCCATCGATCGCGCGCGGGTCGTCCAGCATGGTCCTTTGCGGGTTTTTCACGTCATCGACCAGCTTGCCTCCGTTGCCGTAGATAAAGTTCTTCCAGGCCCAGGCGTAAAAACCGTACTGGGTCACCCGTCCCGCGCTGTCTTTTTTTGTCAGATCGCGGGCGATACGCAGCAGGTCGCTCCAGGTCCAGTCGTCCGTCGGGTACGGGATCCCGGCCTCATCAAAGACCTTCTTGTTGTAGAACACGCACGCGAACGGTGCGATGTCCCGGGGTGCGGCGAGGAGCTTTCCTTCATGGCTAAAGCGGTCGATGATCTGCGGGAAAAAATCGTCCTTGTCAAACCCCTGGGGGTCGGAAACGATGTACGGCGTGAGGTCCTCTAAGACACCCTTGGTCGCGAAAGTCACGAAATAATCGACCTCGGTCGCAATAATGTCGGGCGCCGCGCCTCCCGCGATGCGTGTGAGGATCTTGCTGATGTAGCCGGTATAAGGTGTGTGCTCGAACACAAGCTTGATCTCGGGGTGATCCTTCTGCCATCCCGAGATCGCCTCGGTGATAATACTGATCTCCTCCGGCGTTCCCCAAAAGCTGACTTTGATCTCGGTCACACCCTTCTCTTTCACGGAAAGCGGGGCATCACAACCGGTGAGGGCCAAAGTCAAAAAAAAGACGAAAAAAATTCCTGTCCAGCCTCGCTGTGGCATTCAAAATCCCTTCGTTCGGAAGGTTTTTGTTGAGATCGCTAGGGGTTGTGATCTTTCTCTTGTTTGCAATCGAAAAAGATTGGGGATTATAGCACAGCACCTTCCGAAGTCAATGAAGCGTCCCCGGGCCTTTTTCGATCGGGTCGGGTTTTCCCTCCGGACCCGTCTTAACCGCGAGGCAGCCCCATTTTTTGAAGCGCCCGGTCAAGGTCGTCCAGAGAAAAATATTGGATCTCAATGCGTCCTTCTTTCTGGTTCTTGCGCGGGTAGATCTTCACCTGGGTCCCCAGAAAATGCGTCAGCCTTGTTTCGAGGTCCACGATCTCCGCGCTGAGATGGCGCGCGGCCTTCGCTTTTCTTTTATGAGCAAGGCTGCGTCCCACGATCGCCTCAACCTGACGCACGGAGAGGTTCTCCTCCACGATCCGTTTCGCCATGTGCCGCTGGTGTTCCGGGGTCAAGAGCCCCAGGAGCGCCCGGGCATGACCCGCTGAAAGTCTGCCGTCAGCCAGGTATCGTTTGACCTCTTCCGGCAGCCGCAACAACCGCATGGTATTAGCAACCGTGGAGCGGTTCTTCCCTAAGCGTTTCGCAACGTCATCCTGGGAACAGTTGCGGTCCTCCACGAGCCGTTGATAGGCTTCGGCCTCCTCGAGCGGGTTTAGGTCCTCGCGTTGGATGTTCTCGATCAATGCCCATTCTAGAAAGTCCTCTGGAGCTATATCTTTAATGATGGCAGGCACTTCCGTCAAACCGCACGCCGTCGCTGCACGAAATCTGCGCTCACCGCAGATCAATCGATAAGTGTCATCGCCCGCTTTTTTTACGATTACCGGCTGCAAAATACCCTTTTCCCGTATCGAGTCCGCTAATTCCGCGATCGTCTCTTCATGAAAACTTTTTCGCGGCTGGTCTTCATTAGGCAGTACATGGGTGATGGGGATAAGGCGAAATGCCGGGCCGGCTGTAGCCTGCGTTATGGCGGGTCGCGACGATAGATCCGTCCCTCTTGTCTCCAAGGTCTCGGGCTCATTTTTTATCGTCGTAACCGCACCGGTTTGCTCTTTATAACTGTCTGGAATTAACGCGCTTAATCCCTTCCCGAGGGCCTTTTTCATTGTGTTGTCTCCTGCGCTTTATGAATTTGCGCTGTCCTGATGCGGTTGCTCGTCTGAAACCTGCCCCTCCGAAATTATAGCTTCTGAACCTGCATTATTCGTAACTGTTGTCTCGGCAACGGGACAAGGCAGGTCTGCCGCCGTCGCTCCTTGAACGGAAAATCCAAATCTTTCTAGAAACTCATGCGCGAGCTGTGCGTAGCACTGGGAACCGCGTCCGCTGGGATCGTAGATCACGGCCGGCTTTCCGAAGCTGGGGGCTTCCGATAACTTAACGGATCGCGGGATTACGGTGGTAAATACTTTTTCCTTGAAGTAATTCTTAACCTCCTCGATAACCTGCTGGGTTAGATTTGTCCTGAAATCAGCCATGGTAAGAATCACCCCTCCAAGCTCAATGTCCGCGCTTAAGTTCTTTTTGACCAGCTGGTACGTGTTTAAAAGCTGACCTAGCCCTTCAAGCGCGTAGTACTCACACTGCAATGGAATGATAATGTATTTACTTGCAGTTAATGCGTTTATGCTTACTAAACCAAGTGACGGAGGGCAATCAAGAATGATAAGATCATATTCTGAGCGAATTTTTTCCATGCCTGTCCGAAGCACAAATTCTCTTTTTTCCATATTAATCAAGTGCATCTCAGCACCCGATAAATGCGAATTTGATGGAATAACGTCAAGCTTATCAACGACCGTGTTTTTTATGCAGGATTGTATCGATGCATTTTCAACAAGAAGTTGATAAGCTGTTAATTCATTGTCGTCCTTTTCTAATCCTAATCCACTGGTAGCATTACCTTGTGAGTCTAGATCTATAAGGAGCACTTTTAAACCTTCCTGTGCAGCTACCGCGGCAATATTAACTGCCGATGTTGTTTTACCAACGCCGCCTTTCTGGTTAAAAAAAGAGAAAATCTCTCCCATAGAGCCTCCGTTGTTTCACGTGAAACAATTCTCTTTATCCCTATAATTCAATCGGCACTGTTGGGAATTATTTTATAGGTTTTTTTTTATTCCGCAATCAGTTTTTATGCGTCTTACACAATAAATATAACCTAAAATAGCTTTTATCCGCTAATTCGTCATTTACATTGGCACACGTAACGCTGCGCCTTCAACTTTATTTTGATTAATATGTCCTCGCTTCGTAATTGTTTCACGTGAAACTGCGATGTGACGTAAAAATAAAAACGCTTAACCGCATCATTTAAAAGGGATAATGTCGACATGAATTGAACGTTTTCCGGGAAGAAGGCCTGAGGAAGAAATTTTATAATTAGAACCATTGCTCTAAGAACAATTCGAAATTCAAGACTAAATATTGATTAATTATCTTTGAAGCGGTATTTAATTAACGGCTTTGGCAGGATTCCCTAAAATTTTTTTCCAGATGGATCGCAAGAAGCGATAGATCGCATGCAGAGATCCCCGGAATACGCGACGCGTTTCCTATCGATCCAGGACGCACTTTTTTCAATTTTTCTCTCGCTTCGCGGCTTATGCCATCTAGCTGGTCGTAGTCGACCGATTCGGGAATCTTTTTTTTCTCTGTTTTTTTGAACCTTTGAACTTCGTTTTTTTGTCGGGCAATGTAGCCCTCATACTTGATCTCCGTTTCTACCTTATGGATCTCGACATCCGTCAGGTTGCAGAAGTGTAACTTATTCTTTAACAATTGTTTATAGGACACTTCAGGCCGCTTCAAATATTGATATAAGCTGTCGTTCTTGATCTTCTTACCGCGCAAAGCTTGAATGTCGCTTTTCATGTTCTGATCTCGTTTTTGGAATTTTTTGTAAGCTTCCCGGGGTAACAATCCGAGCTGTCTCCCATAAGGCATTAACCTTTCGTCCGCGTTATCTTGTCTCAAAAGCAGCCGGAATTCCGCCCGTGACGTGAACATCCGGTAAGGTTCGTTCGTCCCGCACGTCACAAGGTCATCGATCATCACGGCAATGTAAGCTTCGGTTCGATCTAAAACAAATTCGTTCTTACCGCGGAGTTTTTGGATCACATTAATCCCCGCCACAAGCCCTTGTCCGGCAGCCTCTTCGTATCCGGAGGTACAATTGATCTGCCCCGCAAAAAAGAGATTTTGGACCTTTTTGGTCTCGAGATTGTGTTTTAACTGGGTCGGCGGAGCCGCGTCATATTCGATCGCATAGCCCCATTTCAGGACTTCCGCGTTTTCAAGACCGCGGATCCTGTGGAGCGCGGCGTCTTGCACGTCTTTCGGTAGGGAGGTCGGAAAGCCGTTCATGTAGATTTCATGCGTATCGCGCCCCTCGGGCTCAAGATAGATCTGGTGGCTTTTTTTATCCGGGAATTTTACGACCTTGTCTTCCACGGATGGGCAATAGCGCGGTCCGATCCCCGTGATCCGCCCCGCGTAAAGAGGGGAGCGGTGCAAATTCCTCCGTATGATCTCATGGACCTCCTCGTTGGTATGCGTCAGGTGGCACGGTAACTGGACAACGTCGAGCTTTTCGGTCCGGTAAGAGAACGGTGAGGGGGGGTCGTCGCCTTTTTGTTCTTCCAGGATTTCCCAACGAACGCTTTTTTGGTGCAAGCGCGGCGGCGTTCCGGTCTTGAACCGGACCAGTTCGATTCCCTGCCGGCAGAGTGAATCGGAAAGCCCGACCGCGGGCGGTTCGTCGCGACGCCCGCCGGGATAATGTTCTTCACCGACATGGATCAACCCTTGCAAAAAAGTCCCCGTCGTAAGGATCGCGTACTTTGCAAAAAAGGTTTCGCCAGCGCGGGTCCGCACTCCTTTGCATATTCCGTTCTCAACAAGGATCTCCGTGACCTGGGCTTGTTTCAACGTCAGGTTTTTTTCGGCCTCCAGGGCCCGTTTCATATAAAGTTCATATTGGTTTTTATCCGCCTGCGCACGGGGCGCCCATACGGCGGGGCCTTTGGATTTATTCAGCATGCGGAATTGGATACCGGTCGCGTCTGTGGCGAGCCCCATTTCTCCCCCGAGCGCGTCGATCTCTCGAACGATGTGCCCTTTGGCGAGGCCGCCGATCGCGGGGTTACAAGACATTCTCGCGATGGCGTTCGTGTCCATGGTCAGGACAAGTACCGGAAAGCCGCAGCGCGCGATGGCGAGGGAAGCCTCAACGCCGGCGTGACCGGCCCCGACAACGACAGCCGCGTATTGAGGTTTGGTCATAGACTTCTTCGGAAGATCAAGGCGCTTGTCCTGAGGTGCCGGCGTGGACCGCCGGACCGCGCGGTTCTTTCGGACTTCAGGCCGCGTCCTCGTGGTGCAGGACCACCACGATGCGATTGATAAAAACCTGCTGGATGATCGAAAAAAGGTTCTGCAGGGTCCAGTAAAGCGTGAGCCCAGATGGCATGTTGTAACAAATGAAACCAAAAAAGATCGGCATCAGGTTCATGATCTTTTGTTGTTCGGGTGTCGACCCCGGCTGCGCAGGCATCAATTTTTGGTACCACACCTGGGAGGCCGCCATGGCGATCGGCAGGAGATTGAGCGCGTTCCAGCCAAGCATCGGGACCGTGAACGGGAGCGTCAGGAAGTGATCCGGCGCGGAAAGGTCTTTGATCCATCCGACAAAAGGCGCGCCGTGAAGTTCAATGGCTTCGGGAAGCAGTTTGAACATGGCGATGAAAACCGGGATCTGGATCAGCATCGGAAGGCACCCCATCATGGGGTTCACTTTGTTCCTCCGGTAAAGCAGCATGAGCTCGTGCTGCGCCTTGGCCGGATCCTTTTTGTGCTGCTCTTGGATCGCCTTCATCTTGGGGGACAGCACCTGCATTTTCTTCATGGAGGCGTAGCTGAGATGGGTGAGCGGCGCGAAAAGCAGTTTGATCAGGAGCGTCAAAAGGACGAGCGACCATCCGTAGTTGTGCGTGAACTGATGGAAGAATTTAAGCCCCATGAGGAGTCCCATCTTGAAAAGACCGAAAAAGCCTCGCGAAAAAATACTTTCGAAGCCGTCTCCGAATTGTTTGAGCGCTTCATAACGTTGGGGTCCGGCATAGATCAGGACCCGGGTCCGCGCCTCACCGCCTCGGGGGACCGTCAGCGGCTCCAACGTCAGGGTCCCCCACAAGCTTTCCGCGTCCGCGCGGGCGTTCCCACTGACGATCTTCGCGTCCGGCTTGATCATAAGGGCAAAGTATTTTTTGATGAAACCCGCCCAGACGGTACCCTCCGGGAAGGAGAATCCTTTTTTCTTGATATGGTCTAAATTTTCGGTCTTAAGTTTCGCCGCGTAGGCGACCCCGTCATAGAAACCGTAGTCTTTCTGATAATCCTTTTCGTGATCCATGGCATACTTCAACGAGAACGCCATGTTCCTCTCTCGATCCTCGAGGTTCTTGACGCGGACCGAGAGATCGATAACAGGTTTGTCGCCGTGCACAGTAAAAGTTTTGGTCAGGAGGTATGCCCCCGGCAATTCATAGGTGAACTCAAAAACCTCTCCCCGTTCCCCTCCTCGAAGCAGTTTAAAGATGGTTTGTGAGAGGTCCGCTTTTTCGCCTAAAACAGAAAGTCCCAGCATGCCGGCCACGCGAGAGTCCCCCTCAAAAAAGTCGGTGCGGGTCAATTCTTTCCGTCCCTTTTCCCCGAGAAAAGAAAGCCGTGTGATCGTGCCGCCGAGCGTGGAAAACTCGACCTTGTAAAGATCGTTCTCGAAAAAAGCGACTGCGGGCGCTTCCGCTTCGTCTAAAAAAACAGCCGCTTCAGGGACGGCCTCTGCCCTGACCGGAGTTGTCGGCGCCGAGACCTCCGCTTCTTTGCCCGGGACCTTCTTCTGCCTTTGGGTGTTCGGATAGAACCAGTTGAGCAGAAGGGGATAGAACAAAAGGACCAGAGCGGCAAGAGCAACGGCTTTTAATGTGTTTTTTTCCATAAGGAAGGTCCTTGGATTATTCCGGGAGATCCACTCCTCCGGGATGGAAGGGGTGACACCTGGTAAGTCGCCTCAAGGCGGCTAGCGTTCCCGCAAGTGGTCCTTTCCGAGAGATCGCTTCCTCAGCATACGTTGAGCAGCTGGGATAGAAACGGCAGCAAGGTCCGAAGATAGGCGTAAGCAACGCGCGGTAGATGCGGATCAAAAAGATCAGGAAATCTTTCAACTCCATGCCCCTGTTTTTTTAAAAAGCTGGATCAGTTCTAGTTCCATCATTTCAAACGAGGCCTCTCCGCCGCCCGGACGAACTTTGATCAGGCAGACAGCGTCTTGCTTGAGGCTTCCCTGGTGTTTCCGGAAGATCTCCCGGATACGTCTTTTGTAGGCATTCCTTCTCGTAGCCTTGGCCGCCGCACGACGGCTGACGATCACTCCGAGCGCCGGTCGAGGTCGCTTCGCTCCGTGTCCGATTTCATCCCGCGAAACCGTCCAAGCATAGAAGTGAACGCCCCTCGCAAAACAGCCCTTATCCACGAGATGTTTGAAGGAAGCCTGTGTGCGAAGCCGCTGCTCCGGCCTCATCTGCTTCTTCCGATCCAACGGCTAGACTTGGGTTAGCTTTTTCCTGCCTTTTTTTCGCCGACGCCAAAGGACCTTACGGCCCCCTTGGGTCCTCTTGCGGGCAAGAAAGCCGTGCTTCGAACGACGTTTTCTTTTGGAAGGCTGATATGTTCTTTTGACCATGGGGCGGCATTATAGAGAACTTCGGCCGGAATATCCAGCGGTTTATTTTTTTTAGCAAAAACTTTTTTTCTTTCGCGAATAATTTCCAAAAAAAGATTTAATCCTGCTGGACTTTTCGTTTTTTTGGATTAAAATGCCGACCGCTTGGTCTTCTCCTTTCGTTTTTTGAGAGAGGGTCTTTTTTTTGGTCGTTTTTTTGTTGTTGATAAACTGTTAATAAGCTTTGTCTGTTTTTTCGCCCTTGTAAGTTTTTTATCAATAAATAATTTATTTTTATTAAATTTTTCTTTGGAAAACCTGTGGATAACTTTTTAGAGAAGCCTTCCTTAGAAAATTCCGTTGTTCCCTCAAATCCTTCGTCCTCTACCGCTGAGGTTTGGAGCAGGATCTGTGCGATCTTAGCCAAGGAGTTAAGTGAGAGGTCCTTCAAAACCTGGTTTTCGCCTATCAACCTCTTAAAGGTAAGTGATGAGGCGATCGTCCTTTCCGTTCCGGACAGTTATTACGGAAAATGGCTTGAAGACCATTACCAGAACTTACTCCTTGCCGCGTTCGACGATGTGCTCGGTCATACGGTAAAGGTCCTTTACCAAGTGGTTGCTCTCCCAAAGGCCGCTCCGGCAGAGAATCTGCCTGTTTCCCCCCGCCAAAAAGAGCGGGACGCGGGTTTTGTGGGCTTGAATGAGAACTACACCTTTGATTCCTTTGTGATCGGTCCCGGAAATCGGTTCGCGCATGCCGCTTCTGTCGCTGTAAGTGAAGCCCCCGCAAAGCAATACAATCCTCTTTTTATTTATGGCCCGACGGGTCTGGGAAAAACCCACCTGCTCCAATCGATCGCCCACGAGACAGGTCGGCGGCACCCCACATACAAGATCCTTTACATCTCGAGTGAAAAATTCACTAATCAGCTGATCACCTCGATACAAATGCGCACAACTCAGCAATTCCGAGCAAAATACCGCTCCCTTGATCTCTTACTTATAGACGATATTCATTTTATCGCGGAAAAAAATTCGACGCAGGAAGAGTTTTTTAATACGTTCAACGCTCTTTACGACGCGCATAAACAGATCGTCGTCACCAGCGATCGTCCTCCTCGGGATATTCCGGGACTGGAAGAGAGGCTTGTTTCTCGTTTTGGCTGGGGTCTTGTCACGGACATTCAGCCGCCGGACTTTGAGACCCGGGTCGCTATTTTAAAGAAAAAAATGGAGCGGGAAACGGTCGTGGTGCCGGATGATGTGGCTTATTTTATTGCCGGAAAGATCAAATCGAATATCCGTGAACTTGAAGGGGCCTTGATCCGGGTGATCGCTTATTGTTCTTTGACGAACGCGACCCTTGACGTCAAACTCGCTCAAGAGATCCTTAAAGACTCTTTTAAAGAAGAGGCCCGAAAATTCGATATAGAGGGCATCCAAAAGACCGTGGCGGATTATTTTAACGTTAAGATCGCCGACCTACGGGCAAAAAAAAGAAGTGTTTCTATTGTGCGGCCCCGGCAGATCGCGATGTATCTTGTAAGGGAATTGACGGCGCATTCTCTCCCCGAGATCGGTCAGTTTTTTGGAGGGAAAGATCACACAACCGTACTTCACGCATGTAATAAGATCTCGAAAGAAAAAGAGGAAAATATAAACACGCGTATCGTTTTAGAGAAGCTGTTGGGGTTGTTAAAAAAAGAGGATACTTATCCCTAAGATCTTCTTTTTGTAACCTATTTTTAAATAAAAAGTTATATAATTATCAACATTTCCACAACCCCTAGTACTACGGTTACTAAATTTTAATATAGTATAAAAGAAAAAGGAGCTTTGGTTATGGAGATCTGTGTTCAAAAAAATGAATTATTAAAAAAATTATCCCTTTGTGTGAATATCGCCGCATCCAAACCAAGCACCCTCCCCATCCTCAACAACATTCTTTTAGAAACACAAAAAGGAGGGAAAATTAAATTAGTTGCGACCGATATGGAGGTGGGCCTTTCCACCTTAATGATGGGAACGATCGTCCAAGAGGGGAGTATTACGCTTCCGGCTAAAAAATTTCACGATATCATCAAAGAACTCCCCGAAGGGGATGTGGAGCTTGTGGTGACAAAAAATAACACGGTCAGCGTGAAGGCTGGAAAATCTCATTTTAAGATTATGGGGCTGGGAAAAGAGGATTATCCTCAACTTCCAGAATTCTCACTAGAGCATGCGGTCGAACTGGACCAATCCCTTATTAAAGAAAGTCTTCTTTTAACCTCTTTTGCGATATCCCATGACGAAACGAGGTATGTATTAAATGGGGTTTTGTTCTCTTTCCAGGGGAATCAGGCGAGGTTTATAGCGACCGACGGGAGGAGGTTGGCTTTTTATAGAAAAGAAATAAAGAAAAAAATAGAGAAGAACATCGATATCATCATTCCTGCGAAAACGATCTATGAAATGATGAAATTGTTGGAGTGGGAGGGAATGGTTAAATTTATTACCACACAAAATAAAGCTGTTTTTTATTTTGATGACACATACCTCACCTCAAGTTTAATAGAGGGGAATTTCCCTAATTATGAGCAGGTCATCCTTAAGGAGGAAAATACGCATGTCCAAGTTAACCGGGAAGAATTCCTCCAAGCGGTCCGTAGGGCGTCGCTCCTAACCTCCCCTGAGGCGCCCGCTCTAAAATTCGACTGTGTTAAAAATAAAGTGATCGTTTCCGCGAAGTCCCCGAATATCGGGGAGGCGAAAGAGGAAGTGCCGGCAGAATTTAAGGGGCAGGAGATCACGATCGGTTTCAACCCGGGATATTTTATTGATGTTTTAAAAAACTTAAACGAAGAGAATATCACCTTATCCTTGAATAAACCCGATTCTCCGGGAATGGTCCGGGGGAGGGAAGGGTATCTTTACGTGATCATGCCGATGCAGCTTAATTAATCAGGAAAAAAGACGATAATTTCCGTGGGCGGCATAGAAGAGATCCGGTTGATTTTACCCGTTGTTCTGAAAAACTTCCAGGAGCCGGAAAAACAAATACGAAACCGGTTGGTCTCTTTGTGGCCGAACATCGCGGGGGAACGGCTTGCCAAACGGACGCGCCCCTCGCTATCCTCGAAAGGCGTCCTTTACGTGTACGTGGACGAAGCCGTTCTGGCATACGAAATAAGCCAGAAATACCGGGCCTCCTTTCTAAAAAGGGCGCGCGCGGCCCTCGGGGAAAAAGCGGTTAAAGATATAAAAATAAGGGTGGGAAAGTAGGGTAAGGCGGGTAAAGCGATTGAAGGGTGTCTTCCCTTAACGAAGGTCTCTTATGAGCGATAAAGAAAAGAAAATAGAAGCAGGCGCGGCAAAATACGACGCGACCAAAATCCAGGTCCTGGAGGGAGTGGACGCGGTCCGAAAACGGCCCGCCATGTATATCGGGGACACCACGCTCCGCGGGCTGCATCATCTGGTCTATGAGGTCGTTGACAATTCGATCGATGAAGCGTTGGCCGGGTATGCCTCGCGCGTTGACGTGGTGATCGCGGCGGAAGGAAGTGTGCGGGTCAGCGACGACGGACGCGGCATCCCCGTTGATTTGCACAAAACCCAGAAAAAATCTGCGCTTGAAGTGGTCATGACCACGCTCCACGCCGGAGGAAAGTTCGACAACAAGGCCTACCGCGTGTCGGGAGGGCTGCACGGCGTTGGTGTTTCGGTCACGAACGCTCTTTCCGAATGGTGTGACGTGGAAGTGAGACGGGACGGAAAGGTCTGGCACCAGTCCTACGAACGGGGGAGGCCCGCTTCAAGGGTCGTTGAAAAGGGGAAGACGAAGGAACGCGGCACGACGGTCTCTTTCATGCCGGACAAAGAGATCTTCGAGAAGACGGAATTTAGCTTTGACGTGCTGTCTAACCGTCTCCGGGAGCTCGCTTACCTGAACAAAGGGATCCGCATCTCGATCCGGGACGAACGCGTCAAAAAAGACATCAAAGAACACATTTTTCTTTATAAGGGCGGCATTTCCGAGTTCATCCAGTACCTGAACCGGAACAAGAATCCCCTCCACAAAAAATTCTTTTACGTGGACAAAACCAAGGACGACGTTGAGGTCGAAGCCGCCTTCCAATACAACGACAGCTACGGCGAAGACGTGTTCTCTTTCGCCAATAATATCAACACGATCGAGGGCGGGACGCATCTGAGCGGGTTCAAGACGGCGCTAACGCGGGCGACGAACCAGTACGCGAAGAACAAAAACCTTCTCAAAGACATCGAAACGGGGTTGAGCGGCACCGACCTCACCGAAGGGCTTGCCGCGGTGGTCAGCGTGAAGGTCCCGCGTCCCCAGTTCGAGGGCCAGACCAAGACCAAGCTCGGGAACGGTGAGGTCGAGGGGATCGTTTACTCCGTGATTTACGAAGGGATCAGCACGTTCTTCGAGGAAAATCCTCCGGTTGCGAACAAGATCGTCGAAAAAGCGGCGCTTGCTTATCGGGCCCGGGAAGCGGCGCGAAAAGCGCGAGAGCTGACGCGGCGGAAGGGGGCGCTGGAGTCCGCGTCCCTGCCGGGCAAACTCGCGGATTGTTCCGACGAAGACCCGAAGAACAGCGAGATCTATCTGGTCGAAGGGGATTCCGCGGGAGGGTCCGCCAAACAAGGGCGTGACCGCAGGTTCCAGGCGATCCTGCCCCTCAAGGGAAAGATCCTCAACGTAGAGAAGGCCCGCATTGATAAGATCCTTTCCAACGAAGAGATCCGCACTATGATCACCGCGATCGGGACCGGGATCGAGGAAGAGTTCAACCTCGAAAAGCTCCGCTATTATAAGATCATCTTGATGTGCGACGCCGACGTGGACGGGAGCCACATCCGGACCCTGCTTTTAACGTTCTTTTACCGGAAGATGAAAAAGCTCATCGAGGGAGGGCATATTTATATTGCCCAGCCGCCGCTTTACAAAATGAAGCGCGGGAAAGAGGAACAGTACGTGCAGACCGAAGAACAGATGAACGGACTGCTTCTGAATTTCGGCATCCAGGATGCGATCCTCAAAAAAAGCGGCGTGAAGGGAACCCTTGAAGGGAAAGACCTCCGCGAACTGATGGACCTTGTTCAGGCCATGACCGACCTTGAGCGCTCGCTCGCCCGCAAAGGCATCCTCTGGCACCGCTTCATGGAAGCCCAGGACAAAAAAAAGGGATTCCCCCTTTATCTGGTGCGCGCCATTGACAAGAACGAAGAGAGTTTTTTCTATTCGGAGAAAGAGGTTGACGAGTATGTGAAAGACCTTGGAAAGCAGCGGGCTAAAAGGAAAAAAGAGGAAGAGAAAGCCGACCTTACGGAAACGAAAGGAAAGGCCAAAAAGGAAGGCGGCGATTCGAAGAAGAACCGTGCGGACGAAAAGACCGCGGCCGCGGAAGAGGAACCCGAGCCCCTGCACGAGCTGATTGAGATCTTCGAGGCCAAGGAGTTCGAGAAGGCCAAAAAGAGGCTCGAAAAATTCGGGTACGCGTTCGAGGACTTCGAAGCCGGACAGGACACCCGTTTTGAGCTTGCGCTTGGCAAGGAGAAGCATGAGGCGAAGGCGTTACGCGACGCTTTGGAGAAGATCAAGGCGAACGGCAAAGAGGGTATGAGCTTACAGCGCTACAAAGGTCTCGGAGAGATGAACCCCGAACAGCTTTGGGAGACGACCATGAACCCCGAGACGCGGACGGTGCTCCAGGTCACGCTGGATGACGCGGTGGAGGCCGACGAGATCTTTACGGTGTTGATGGGCGACGCGGTCGAGCCGCGCCGTGAGTTCATCGAGCGACACGCAAAGGCCGTTCGCAACCTGGACATTTAACGAACGGCAGCGACGGGAGCCGGCCAAAGGGATAAATATGGCGGATGAGAAGAACCTTTACGCGATGAACGAAAGGATCGTTCCGCGTCCGATCGAAGAGGAAATGAAGGACTCCTACATCGATTACGCGATGTCGGTGATCGTCGGCCGTGCGCTTCCGGACGTGAGGGACGGGCTGAAGCCCGTCCACCGACGTATCCTTTTCGCCATGAACGAGCTGGGACTCGTTCACGCCAAACCGTACAAGAAGTCCGCGCGCATCGTCGGCGAAGTGCTGGGAAAATATCACCCGCACGGTGATTCGGCGGTCTACGAATCCTTGGTGCGCATGGCGCAGGATTTTTCGCTCCGCTACCCGCTGGTGGAAGGGCAGGGGAACTTTGGCTCTATTGACGGGGACAACGCCGCGGCCATGCGCTACACCGAGGCCCGGCTTTCGGCGACGAGCAACGACTTACTGGCCGATATCGATAAGGATACCGTCGATTTCATCCCGAACTTTGACGAGTCGCTGACGGAGCCTTTGGTCCTGCCTTCCAAACTGCCGACACTGCTCGTCAACGGTTCCACGGGGATCGCCGTCGGCATGGCCACGAACATCCCGCCGCACAACCTGACGGAAACGGTCAAGGCGATCGTTGCCGCGATCGACAACCCCGACATTACGGTCAAAGAACTCTCCAAGGTCATTACGGGACCCGACTTCCCCACGGGCGGGCTCATCATCGGCCGCGACGGCATCAAGAAGGCCTACGAGACGGGCCGGGGCCAGATCATCATGCGGGCGAAAGCCGCGATTGAAACGTCCCGGAACAAGAAAGACGCGATCATCATTACCGAGATCCCGTACCAGGTGAACAAAACGTCCCTGATCGAATCGATCGTGAGGCTTGTGGAAGAGAAGAAGGTCGAGGGGATCTCGGACATCCGAGACGAATCGGACCGGGACGGCATGCGGCTCGTCATCGAGCTCAAAAAAGACGCCATCCACCAGGTGGTGCTCAACAATCTTTACAAGCATACGCAGATGCAGTCCTCCTTTGGCGTCATCCTGCTGGCGCTTGTGGACGGCCAGCCGCGCGTCCTGACGCTCAAGCAGATGATTGAAAAGTTCATCGACTTCCGCGCGGAGGTGGTGACCCGCAGGACGCGGTACGAACTGGACAAGGCGGAGAAACGAGCGCACATCCTGGAAGGGCTGAAGAAGGCGATCGCGAACCTGGACAAGGTGATCAAGATCATCCGGACCTCGAAGAGCCCCGAACTCGCCAAAGAGCGGTTGATGGCGGGGCTTAAGCTGACCGAGATCCAGACGAAGGCGATCCTGGAGATGCAGCTGCAGCGGCTGACGCAGCTTGAGCGTGAGAAGATTGATGAGGAATACCTGGAGCTCATCAAAAAGATTGAATATTACAAATCCGTTCTCAAGAGCCGGCGGAAAGTACTCGACATCATCAAGGAAGAATCCCTCGAACTGCTCAAAAAATACGGTGACGAACGGCGCACCCAGATCGTCGCGGCCGAGGACGAGATCGACATCGAGGACCTGATCGCCCAGGAGGACGTCCTGATCACGATCTCCCACGCGGGTTACATCAAGCGGATCCCCATTTCCATGTACCGGCGTCAGCATCGGGGAGGGACGGGCGTGACCGGAGCGGGAGTACGCGACGATGAGGACTTCATCGAACACATGTTCATGGCGTCGACGCACGACTTCATCCTGTTCTTCACGAATCAAGGAAAGGTCTTTTGGCGCAAAGCGTACGAGATCCCCCAGGCCTCCCGTCAGGCCAAAGGGAAAGCGATCGTCAACCTGCTTTCGCTGAGCGCCAACGAGAACGTTTCAAGTTTTCTTCAGGTGAAGGAGTTCGACGATAAACGCTTTGTGGTCATGGTGACCGCTCAGGGCGTCATCAAAAAGACGAACCTGATCGAATATTCCAGGCCGCGTTCTAGCGGGATCAACGCGATCACGCTGCGCGACAAAGACGAGCTCGTGGCTTGCAAGATCACCTCCGGGAAGGACGAGATCTTCCTGGCGACCCGGGACGGCAAGGCGATCCGTTTCAAGGAGGCGGACGTGCGGGACATGGGCCGTACCGCGAGCGGCGTGAGGGGGATCAACCTCGCCAAAAAAGACGAAGTGATCGCTGTGGAGGTCGTGAATCCTAAGGCGACCGCCTTGAGCGTCACGGAGAACGGGTTCGGAAAGAAAACCCTTTTTTCCCAGTACCGCATTCAGACCCGCGGCGGCAAGGGGATCATCAATGTGAAAGTTTCCGAAAAGAACGGCAAGGTGGTCAACGTGTTGACCGTTGCCGAAGAGGACGAGGCGATCCTTGTGACGACGGGAGGCATGGTGGTCCGCTGCCCCGTCAGCCAGATACGCACTTCCGGGCGCAATTCGGTCGGGGTCCGGGTGATGCGGCTCAAGGACAAGGATAAGATCGCTTCGGCCACGCGCGTTGTCGCTAAAGACGAAGGCGCGAACGCCAGCCAATTGGACCTTCCATCCGGAAATAAGGGATCCAAGTAGGAGTCCGCCGTGCTCGACCTGAAATACATCCGCGAAAATCCCGAAGCCGTCGCTGCCGGGCTAGCCGCCAAAAACACACAGCTCGACTTGCGGGGTTTTTTAGCCATGGATGCCGAGAAACGTTCTCTCCTAAGAGAAGCCGAAGATCTGAAGGCTAAAAGAAACCTTGCTAACGACGAAATTTCTAAAGCTAAAAAAAATGGGGGAGATGCCTCGACGTTGATAAATCGAATAAAGCCATTGTCCCAAAAAATAGCCAATTTAGAGCTTAAAGTGGGAGAAATAGATATTAAAATAAATGATATGTTGCTTTATTTCCCAAATATGCCTCAAAAAGATGTGCCTGTTTCAAAAGGGGCTGAGGCAAATAAGGTGATTCGCTCGTGGGGAGAACCCCGGAGACTTGACTTTAAGGTCAAAGATCATTTGGACCTTGCGACGAGTCTGGGATGGCTTTCTATGGAAACGGGGAGCAAGATCTCGGGGGCGGGATTTCCCGTTTTCTTTGGCGAGGGCGCGAAACTGCAGCGGGCCTTGATCAGCCTGATGTTAGACATGCACGTCCGGAGGCACGGCTACAAGGAGGTCTGGCCCCCTTCGATCGTGAACCGTGCGTCCATGCGTGGCACGGGCCAACTGCCCAAAATGGAAGGGGATATGTACTGTTTGGGCGACGACGAGCAAAATGCCGGGAACCTTTTTTTGATCCCCACGGCCGAAGTGCCCGTGACCAACTGCCTTCGGGACACGATCCTCGAAGAAAAGGATCTGCCGGTCAAGTACACGGCTTACACCCCCTGTTTTCGCAAAGAGGCGGGTTCTTACGGTAAAGATACGCGTGGCCTTTCCCGGGTCCACCAATTCGACAAAGTTGAAATGGTGAAATTCGTGAAACCTGAAGGGTCGGACCAGGAGCTGGAGACGCTGGTCCAGGACGCCGAAGACGTCTTGCAGGCCCTGGAGCTTCCTTACCGTGCGGTCCTTCTGGGGAGCGGGGACATGAGCTTTGCCGCAGCAAAGTGTTACGATCTGGAAGTCTGGGCTCCGGCAACGGAAAAGTGGTTTGAAGTGTCCAGCTGCAGCCTGTTCACCGACTTTCAAGCCCGCCGGATGAACATCCGTTACCGTAACGCCCGGACCAAAAAGCTCGAATATGTTCATACGCTCAACGGGTCCGGCCTGGCTTTGGCGAGGATCGTTCTCTGTCTTCTTGAAAATTTCCAGAATGAATCAGGGCAAGTTGTCTTTCCGAAAGCCCTGCAAGCCTATCTCGTTTAAAAGGGGCCTCCGCTCGCTCCTTGACCGTTTTATCCGAAACCAATAGACTGCCTTCTTCCGGGGCATCGTCTTAAAAGCCCGGGAGTGAGTTTTTTTTCGGGCTGCGGAATTTTGCCCCCGGAAGATTGATGGAGAGATGCCGGAGTGGTCGAACGGGCACGCCTGGAAAGCGTGTAGACCTGCAAGGGTCTCCAGGGTTCGAATCCCTGTCTCTCCGTTGTTCTTTGTGAACAACGACGACATCATGACGGACCAAAGAAGTCCGTCTACGATGCTCGCCGCAAGCTTCGGCGCAGGGATTCGAAGGGAACGCTGCCTTCAAAAACGACTCGATTTTGTGTTTGAAGTGCGAGGGGACGAACGGAAGCGAAGCGGAAGGCGCCCGGTCCTGAAGCGAAGGCCATCGGGAGCGAGCGGAATGTCGAAAGCGGGGGGCTTTCGGCCCGTGCCTTCGCAGGCCCTCTAACGACCGTTGCGATGAGGACCAAAGGAATTTGAGATTTGAAAAAGGGAGCCCTGACCGATCTATGAAATATAAGATCATACCCGTTAGGAAAAAAGCGGACATCCCCACGAAATATCGCAACACCCCGATCGGCCTACTACTTGAATACCATAATCTGAACCGCCGGTTCGAACCATACACGCAGGCCCGTCTTCTTATTGGCATGTGTATGGATAACCGCAAGTGCTTGCAAATTCCCGACAACTTCGCGTTTATCATCCGATCGGGGGGAGCGAACTTGCGGTATAGTGAGTTCAAAGTTTCCTATGCCATTGGGGTCGGGCAGGTGAGTCACATCGCTTTGATAGGGCACGACCATTGCGGTATGGTCAACTTAGTCTCCAAGAAAAAAGAATTCATCAGCGGGTTGGTCGAGCGGGCGGGCTGGAGCAAGGAGGCCGCCGAAGAGCATTTTTTGAATCTGGCCGTGATGCATGAGATCGGGAATGAAGTAGAGTTTATTATGAGCGAAACAGACAGGCTGCGCAGGCGATACCCGAAGATCATGGTCGCGCCCCTGTATTATCGGATCGCGGATAAGAAGCTGTGTTGCCTTGTTAAATAAGAGGTCGTTGCAGGGCGCGGCCATTGTTTTTGCGACCGATGCGCCGAAAACAAATTCGCCTAGGGTGATGAGCTGGCCCCGCATTGCTTGTGGCCGATCCTAAAAGGCCGCGTTCCCCAAAGTCGTAAGTTCGGCGCCCGGGCGTCAGCCGCCGGTCGTTTTTCCAAAAGCCGCTTCAACGCCTGTCCAAAAAATGCGGAGAAAGACCCTTCCGGCTGCGTGCGGCTCAAGCTGTGCGTCCCCGAAAGCCGCTACGAGGGGACCGACCCTATCTTTGAAGTGGTAAATCAAAAAAGGGGAGATTATACTTTTCGAAAACGGGAGAATGGGTCGATGATCATCACGCGCACTCCTTTCAGGATCACCCTCGGCGGAGGGGGCACGGACCTTCCCTCTTATTACGGGAAACGCGGCGGATTCCTTGTCACGAGCGCGATCGATAAATACATGTACGTTGCGGTCAACACCCCTTTTATCGATCGATTGCTCCGCGTCAAATACTCCAGGTCCGAGACCGTAAAGCGCGTTTCCGAACTTCAGCACGAATTGGCGCGGGAAGCGTTGAAGCAGTTTAAGATCAGGGACGCCCTCGAGGTGGTCTCTTTCGCTGACATTTCCGCGGGCACGGGGATGGGATCTTCCAGCTGTTACCTTGTTGGCCTGCTGAACGCGCTTCGGGTCTACAAGAAAGAACGCGGTTCGATCAAGTCTCTTGCCGAACTTGCGTGCAACATTGAGATGCGCCGCCTGAAGAAGCCGATCGGAAAACAGGACGCCTACATTGCGGCCTACGGCGGTATCCTTGTCATGGAGATCGACCGCCAGGGCCGGGTGGCAACGCGTCCGGCCAAGGTCGCTATGGCGACGGTCCGGGACCTCGAGCACAACTTGCTTCTTTACTACTCCGGGATCCAGCGGAACACGGAAGACGTTTTGATTGACCAGCATACCGCCATGCGGGACTCTCAAGCGAAAACCCACCGCGCAGTCGCGTCGAGCCTCGACCATATCAAACGGCTCGGCCGTGAATCCTTGGGGGCTCTTGAAAAGGGCGCCCTCCGCCGTTTCGGGAAACTGATGGAGGAGCATTGGCAATTCAAGAAAAGACTGTCCGGGAAGATCTCGAACCCGCGTATTGACGCGGTCTACAAGGCGGCCCGGACAAAAGGCGCCCTCGGAGGGAAGGTGATCGGCGCGGGCGGCGGCGGGTTCCTTCTTTTCTACGCGGAGCACGGCCACGACCGGATTGAGAAACTGATGCGGTCAAACGGTATGAAACGTCTTGATTTCCGGTTCGATTTCGAAGGGTCGAAGACCCTTCTCGACCTCGCCGATTCCCGGATCGAATACCAGCAGCGGATGGAAAGGCCCTAAAGGTTTCCGTCCTTACCTTGGAAGAGAAATTCGTGACCACGAGAATGACTCAGGATCCTTCGCAGGAGCGGTGGCATGCGGTCTACGCCTCGGACGCCTTGAGCCGCAGGCGAAAAAAGACGCATCTCGAGAAGCTTAAAAAACTCGGATTTTTCGCTCTGCCGCGCTCCGCACGGATCCTCGACATTGCCTGCGGCGAGGGAGAAATGCTCGACCTTATGGCGGAACAAGGCTTTACGGATCTTACGGGGATCGACCCCTTTGCTCCGTCGAAGTTAAAGGACAAACCCTGGCGTTTTGTCCAGGGCGCCGCCGCGGAACTCCCGTTCGCGGCCGGGGACCTCGATGTGATCCTTTGCGCCCATTCGCTACATCACTTCTCCGGGAATGACGAGATCCGCGGTTTTTTAAGCGAGGCCGCGCGCGTACTTTCACCGACGGGTCGACTTTACGTGATCGACCATTATGACTCGCCCCAGCTTAGTCTAGCCCACGCTTTCCTGATGTCCCCGTTTGCCAAGCTGGGGGCGTGGACATCGGCCTTTCACGATCAACTTTGCAATGAGCGCGAAGAACTGGAGTCCTACATGAAGCGGTACCGTGTCATCCGGCGGATCGTCCGGGAAGCGCCTTTTCCGGTCCAAAAGTGGCGTCGCGACCTTTTCTTTTTTTATTTTGAAGGCCGAAAAAGCCCATGAAAGCGATGCTGCTCGCGGCCGGAAAAAGTTCGCGGCTTCCCGAGGCCTGCCGGTACGGCTCCAAGGTCCTGGTCCCCGTCAGGGGTCAAACCCTTCTTGAAAGGAATTTGCGGTACCTGCGGCGTTCGGGGATCCGCGAAGCGGTGATTAATCTCTGCCATGGGAAGAAGGCCATCCTGGCGTTCTTGAAGCGCAAGCGGATGTTTGGCATGAAGCTTCTTTTTTCCTTCGAAAAGGAACCTCTTGGAACGGCGGGTGGTGTTAAGAAGGCCCAAAAGTATTTGGCAAAAGGGGATTTTCTCGTTCTCTACGCGGATAACCTCTGCGACTTCGACCTGAAAGCACTGTTGAAGATCCACCGGGCCCGCCGCGCTCTCGGCACTCTGGGGGTCTTTCATCCGGCGAGGGCGGTCCATAGCGGGATCTTCGCGGGGACCCTGAGGACGGGACCAGAGGGGATCGTGGAAGCGTTCGTTGAAAAACGAGGCGGCCAAAGAATCAACGACCGAGAAGTCGTGAACGCGGGCGTGGCTCTTTTTTCTCCTCGGATCTTCCGTCGGATCCCTTCAGGAAAGTTCTGTGACTTCGCCCGTCACGTGTATCCGAAGCTGCTCCGGGGGAGAAAAGGGCTCTTCGCCGTCGAAGGGGCGTCCTACGTATTGGCATCGGATACGCCGAAAGCGTTCAAGCGAACGCGGCGTTTAGCCGCTAAAGTTCTTTAAAGGAGCTTTATGGAGCTGAGCGTTGTGATCCCCGCATTCAATGAAGAAAAGCGCCTCCCTCAAACCCTGGAGGAGATCCGGCCCTATTTGGATTCAAAGGGGTGGGAATATGAGGTCATCGTTGTGGACGACGGCAGTCGCGATCGTACCGTGGAACTCTGCCGGGAAAAGGCGACGGCCTGGAAGCAACTGCGTTGTCTTGTGGGGAACGGCCACGCCGGCAAAGGGGCCTGCGTCAAACGGGGCGGATTGACCGCCCGCGGCGAGAACATCCTGATCATGGACGCTGATCACGCGACCCCAATCGACTCGCTGGAGTTTTTCATGCCGCAGCGGAAAACCCACGAGATCATCGTCGGCGTTCGGGCGTTCTGCGGACAGGAAGGGGCGAGCGGGAAGGGCCGGAGGATCATCGGACTGATCCAGCAGCTTATGGCGCACATGATCGTTTTTAAAAGCTCCGTGGCCGACAGCCAGTGCGGGTTCAAACTTTTTTCGAAGAAAGCCGTGCAACAGGTCTTTCCGCGGCTCCGGATCGGGGGCGGCATGTACGACGTCGAGATCTTCTTGATCGCCCAGAAACACGGGATCCCGTTGTTCTCCCAGCCGGTCCGTTGGGTAAACAAGGAAGGTTCAACAATTAATATCCCCCAGTGCATGATCTTTGACCCGCTAAGCCTTTTGAGGATCCGCGCGCTTGAACTCTTAGGGAAGTACGACTGATGGCCTTGCGCCTTCTTGTCACCGGTTTTCCCGGCTGGCTCACGAACCGCTTCCTGGAAACGCTCGGAGATTATCCGGAGACTTTTTCTTCGATCCGCTGTCTGGTCCATCCCCTCCATAAACTTTCCGAGCTGCCCAAAGGGCCGTGGGAATGCGTGCCGGGCGATCTGGGCGAACCCGCATCCCTGTGCGAGGCCGTGAAAGGCATGGACGTGATCCTTCATGCGGCCGGGATCATTCACGTCAAAAGACCGGATGATTTTTACCGCATCAACCGTGACGGGACGCGAAACCTGCTTGAAGCGGCCGTGGCCGCGGGTGTCCCCAAGCTGGTTTACATCAGCTCGAACGCGGCCCAAGGGTTCTGCGAAGGGAGAGGGCACGAGCTTGACGAGTCCGCGCCATGCCGTCCGGTGAGCCACTACGGGAAAAGCAAGCGCGAAGGCGAAGAGGCGGTCGAAGAATTCCAGAGGATGGGGAAGATCCGGACCGTGATCCTGCGGCCCGCGATGTTCTACGGGCCGCCGGTGCCGGCGAGGCATCTCGATGTTTACCGTCATGTACAGAGAGGGTGGTTCCCCGTTTTCGGGAGCGGGGAATACATGCGGAGCGTGACCTTCATCGATAACCTCGTCCAGGCGGTCCATCTTGCGCTCCGGAAACCCGAGGCCGACGGACAAACGTTCACGGTCATCGACCGTGAGATCCCGACGCTCAACCAGATCCTTTCCGCGATGGCGGACGCGCTCGGTGTGCCCGTGAAGATCGTCCGCTTTCCGCGATGGATGGCCGAGGCGGCGGAGGTGTTTGACAAGGTCCTTGAAGCCGCCGGAATCTACTGGATGCTGCCCCACATCATGGGTGAAGCGCATAAGCACATTGCGTACACGATCGAACGGGCGGAAAGGGTTTTGGGATATGATCCCAAGGTCGGTTACCGGGAAGGGTACCGGCGGGCCCTCGAGTGGTGCTTTGAGAAGGGGGTTCTGGAAAGAAAGACCGGGAAAAGGAAAGCGGTTTTTTTCGACCGGGACGGTGTGTTGGTGAAATCTTTTCTGCGGGATGGGAAGGCTGCGGCACCGCTTTCGGAGGAGGAGTTTGAGATCGACCCGGAGGCCGGGGTTCTATTAAAAACGCTGCATGATCAGGGTTACCTGCTTTTTGTCGCAACGAACCAGCCGGACATTGCCCGGAAAAAGCTGGACCCGGACGTGCTCGATGCTATGCATAGGCGGCTTCGGGATGCGCTCGGCGGCAAAGATATTTTAAGTGAAATTTACTTTTGCCCGCATGATAATGGGGACGGTTGCGATTGCCGCAAGCCCAAACCGGGATTGCTGCGGCGGGCGGCCGCGGAATGGGGTCTTGATCTCGGGAAGAGTTTTTTTATCGGGGACCACGCGCGGGACGTGGGAGCCGGGCGGGCGGCCGGGTGCAGGACGGTGTTGATCCGAAAGGATTACAACCAGGGGACCAAGGCCGACATGATCGCGAACAGTCTCGGGGATGCCGTGGGTCAAATACTGGCATTCGGCCGCGCCTGAGGACGGGGAGGGACCATGCAAGGATATGCCGAAAAATATTTGGATGAGGCAAAGCAGATCGCGGGACGGATCGACGCGGCTGCGGTAGAGTCATTGGCCCGGTTGATCGCCGGGATACGGGACGGCGGCGGCAGGCTTTTTTTTGTCGGAGTGGGCGGCGGCGCGGCCCACGCGTCGCACGCGGTGAATGATTTCCGTAAGATCTGCGCGATGGAATGCTATACGCCCGCCGACAATGTTGCCGAGTGGACCGCGCGCATCAACGATGACGGATGGGAAGACTCCCTCTCAGGATGGCTCAAGGGGAGCCGCCTGTCTTCCCGGGACCTCGTTTTCGTTTTTTCGGTGGGCGGCGGGGACCTTGAAAAGAAGGTCAGCGCGAACATCGTCAAAGCGCTTGAGCTTGCCAAGAAAACGGGCGCCCGGGTCGCCGGGGTGGTCGGGCGAGACGGCGGGTACACGGCGAAAGTCGCCGACGCCTGCGTGGTCGTTCCGGTCGTCAACCCGGAAACAGTGACGCCCCATACGGAGGCCTTTCAGGCGGTGGTTTGGCATCTGCTTGTCTCGCATCCTTTGCTTCAAAAAAACGAAATGAAATGGGAATCAGTGAAATAAAAAGGAGCGCTCCGATGGGCATCTTTCTTGATACGGGGAACGTGGACGAGATCAAAAAATATCTGGCGATGGGGATCTTGCGGGGAGTGACGACCAATCCTACCCTTCTGGTCAGGGAAGGCCTGCCCGCCGGCGGGGAAGCGGTCCGGGAACGGGTCGTGGGGATCGCTAAACTGATCGCCCCGCTCCCTCTTTCGGTTGAGGTCTTGAACAACGATCCCGCCGGTATGCGTGCCCAGGCGCAAGAATTCTCAGGGTGGGCGGACAACATTAATATTAAGATCCCGATCCATGGGCCGGAAGGCGAACTAGACAACCTTGCCCTGATCCACGAGTGCGAAACGAAGTTGAATCTCCGGATCAACGTGACGGCGATGATGGCGGCGCAACAGGGCCTTGTCGCGGCCATGGCGGGTGCGACCTATGTTTCGATTTTCGGCGGCCGGGTGCAGGACATAGGGTACGACGCTTGCGAAGAAATTTCGAAACTACGCAACCTTATCGACCGACTCGGCCTTAAGGCCAAGATCATCGTCGGGTCCACGCGTGAAGTGTTCAACATCATCCAGTGGTTCGATGCGGGGGCCCACATCGTGACGGCGACCCCGAAGCTTGTGGAAGGAATGATCGTCCACCCCCACTCAAAAGAAACGGTCCGGCAATTCGTGCGGGACGGCGCTCGGCTTAGTCGTTAAAGGTTATTGTTGCGTCCGGGCGTTGGCGAGCGTCTTGTAGAACTCCTCGTTCTGTACGACCGCGCAAAGCGGGACGTTATCCGCTCTTACCGTGTGGATCGTGCCCGGAGGCGGCCATCGGGTTTCCAGCTCCTCCTTCGTGCGGTTGCGTGATATCAAGATCGCGTAATTCCAGGGCAGGTTTCGCGGCAGATCGCTCCCGAAAGCGTAGAAGGTGTAGGGAGCCGTTGCCAGAAAGTTTTCGGGGTATCCGAAAGGCCTGTAGTAATTCCCCAATTCCCTCCGCAGCGTCGGGTAAGTTTGCATGATCTGCCCTTCCGTCCAGACCCAAGCGAACGGGAAGGCGGCAGCATTTTTCCTGTGGTGCTCGGCCAGCCATGCCGCGGACTCCTCCAAGCAGGACCCCCAGTAATCCGATTCATACCGCGTGAACGCTCCGTGCAGGCCGCCTACCGCCGGATTGAAATAAACGCCGGCGTAACGGCTGTTCCTCGCGATCCAAAGAAAAGGTTCGGCGCACAAGAGTGCGACCACGGTCCAAGCCAAAGCGATTTTCTTTCGCTGAGGGGACATTTTTAGAAGGGACTCCCAGCCGAGCGCGGCGAGAACGACGAGGGGCGGGTAGATGAACAATAGATGCCGCCAACTGTCATAAACGACCGTGCGGCCGACCAGGACGAAGAACAACGGAAAAAAACCCGCCGCGGCAAGGAGCAACACCGACCCTGAGGCGGACGTCTCTTTTTTAAATAAGGCGATGGCCCACAGGACCAACCCGGCGGGGAAAAAGAACGGCGTGCTGATCAGGATCCATTTCAAAAGATAATACCAGGGGAGGTCCGAGGCCGCCGTGACCCGGCCTTCAAAAAGAACGGGATTGTTCCAGAACTCAAAGTGGGGTATTTCGAGGATCGCCCGCAACATTTCCGCGGGAAGGTGGGTCCTTCCGTAGGGCCAAAAAATAAAACCGATGCCGATGCCGCACACGAGAACCGCGAGGGAAGCCGCCAACGTTTGCACAAGGGTCCTCGGAGGAAGGGAAGTGACGCGGGACATGTGAAAAAGGATCCCGGCCGTAAAAAGAGTCCCATACGCGATCAGGACCACGCCTCCCAGACGTGAACCGATGCAGAGACCCAAGCTGACTGCGGTCATGGCGAGAGTTCTCTTTTTGACCCGCGGCAGCTCCCCGAGAAGGACAGCCAGATAATAAAGGGCAAAGATAGATGTAGCCGCGAAGGGAATGTCTTTCGGGTTGTTCATGGAGCTGCCGAAAAAACGCGGGGAGAGCGCGATAAAAAGAAGTGCGAGGAATGCCGCCCGCCAACCCGCCAACTTTTTTGCAAAAAGGCCCGTGTAGAGCATAGCCCAAAAACCGAACAGGGCGTTGATCAAGTGGCTGAAACGGAAGAAAGGGAGGAGCAGCTTTTCGTTGTGCAGTCCCTCGTGGGCGATGTTCCAGACCGAATCAAAACAAAGGCCGAAAAGGACCCCGACAACCGTGTAGAAGAGCTGGCTGTAAAGGTAGCCGTGCCAAAACCCCATGAACGCCATGTCACGGCCCAAGGTCAGGATATTCCGGAGGGCGAGCATGCCGTTGTTCGCGTCCATCCACTCATCCCAAGTCGTGCCGTAATGTCGGCTCAAAAGGGCCATTGTGATCAAGAGGAGTGCGGCGAAGGACCAGAAAAGGTTCTTCCAAGGGTCGCGTTTCACACCCCCGGCGAACTTTTGAATGGATGACGGGCTGTTTGGGATCACGACGGGATTATATCACTCACCGTGTCTCCCACAACCCCTGCCTTCAAAACCTGAGCCCTTTGCATTTTGGCCCCTGTGCCGTGTCAGGAGTGAGCCCATGGGACGGTCAAGCGGTCGGTTTTTTTGTCCTCCCCCCAGGCGCTGAGCTGTTCTTGTGTCCTTGAACCAAAAAACCTTTCGAGGTCTGTGAGAAATGCGGGGTTCTTCAAAAAGCCCGGGGAGAAAGAAAAAAAGAGCGTTAAAGAACCGAATGGAGGTCCGAAGGTGAGGGAGGCTCCTTGCCGGGCGATTCCCCGGAGGGCGGAAGGGGGACCGGTTCCGCGTCCCAGAACTTGTGGCGGTACCCCTCCAACGTTTTTTCCAGGGTTGTGACAACTTGCTTTTCAGATGCAGCAATGTTGATGGCCTTTTCGGGGTCTTTTTTCAGATCAAAAAGCTTGTACTCCCCCGGGGCGTCAGGATTTTCGGCGGAACGGATCAATTTCCAATCGTCCGTCCTGACGCTTATTTGACTGTATCCCTCATCGCTGATGATGGCCGGAGATCTTTTCGCGTCGTCCCCGAAAAAGAGAGGGGACAGGTCCTCGCCCTGGACGGTTCCCGGCCCCTTGATCTTGAGAAGCCCAAGGAGGGTCGGGAAGATGTCGAGCCCCGCGCTGACTTGACGGTCGACCCGTTTTGCGGGGATGACCTCATCGCCATGAAAGATCAGGGGGACTTTGATCAGGGGATCGTATAAAAAAAAGCCGTGATGGAAATAATAACCGTGTTCCCCGAACAACTCGCCGTTCGGTGACGAAAGGACGGATAGAAGACCCCGCTTCGGATCAGCGCGTTTGACGGTTTTAAGGAGCCGTCCGATCTCTTGATCCACCGTGCGGATCGCTCCGTCATAAAGTGCGATGTAATAATCGGGATTGTCGTTCCCTTCGTTTTTTTGGGCCCGGGATTCGGGGATACCGTCCTTACCGTAAAAACCCGGGCCGTCTTTGACGATGGGGAAACGGACTTGCCGGCTGTAGAACATGTCGTTGATAAAGAGGCTCTCGAACTGAGGCGAGGGAACGTAATTATGAACATCCATGTAATGGATCCAAAGGAAAAAAGGCGCCGGGTCCTTTTTCTCGATCAGGGATAAGGCCTTTTGGGTCAGGGCCGGGGCCATGACGCCGTCATCGTAAAAGACGTCGAACCCCCGCGGGAATCCGTGCAGACCGGTGGGGATGTTCCCGTTACCCCCGACAAAAAAAGTCCTATACCCCCGGGCCTTGAGAATCTCCGCAAGGGTTTGGACGTCGGGATGCAGGGTATCGCCCCAGGCACGTAGGCCATTGACCGGGGGGTAGGTCGAAGTAGCGATCACGCCCAGAGAAGCCGGGGCGTGAGACGACTGCGAAATCCCCTGGGTAAAGAAGACGCCTTTGCCTGCCAGGTCATCGATGACCGGGGAGGTTTTTCTGAAGTAGCCATAACCGCTCAAGTGGTCCGTCCTCAGGGCATCGACCGTGATCAATACGATATTTGGGTCCCTTTGAGAGAGGGAGCGCCCGGTGGAACGGGAGCGAACGGACGTGAGGGCGAACAAACAGATAAAAAGAATGCCCAAAGCCGCGAACACGATGTGTCTCTGCGTAAGTCTTAGAAACATGGAAAACTCTCCTTAACGCGTGTCCTTAGTATAACGTATCGATAGCGTATAAAAAACAACAGAGGCAAGGGATGCAGCCCGGATCCGGGGAGAAGGGGGCCATTTTTTTAGCCTGCATTTTCCGTTATTTGGTATAGTATGCCTCGTTTTTATGGTTTTCCCGCGGAGAGGTCGCATAGCCCGGTTTAGTGCGGCGGTTTGCTAAACCGCTGTGGCGCGAAAGCGTCACCGGGGGTTCAAATCCCCCCCTCTCCGCCATTTATATCGTCAATAAATGACGGCACCGTGACAGCTTCAGAGAAGCCCGTCTACGGTGACGAGGAGGGATTTGAAGGGAGCCCTGGACTGAAACATGACGGCTGTCATGTTTCAAGGGCGGGTGGCCTACCAGACCCGCCGAGCATTTTGGCGGGGAAGGAGCCAAATCCCCCCCTCTCCGCCATTTATATCGTCAATAAATGACGGCACCGTGATAGCTTCAGAGAAGCCCGTCTACGGTGACGAGGAGGGATTTGAAGGGAGCTGGTTCCTGCTGCTGTGAGTTCTGTGAGAAATGACAGCGAGCTGATCGCGGGCGCGAAACCCTTGTGCGGGGCTTGCCGCCGGTGGGGAGACAGATTGAAACAAGCGGGATCTTGCGTGACGGGAAGAGACGATACCCCTCCCGTTGTTTTTCCAAGAGAACACCGCGATGCCGTAATCTTTCATTGCTGAAAGAGGCCCTATGAAGGACGAAAAAACGCTGAAAAGGGAACTTTGGATCTATCGGGCCCTTTTTTTGGTCACTTTTCTTGCGATGACGGTTGTGGGACTGAAGGACCTGCCTTTTTTCGGTGCGAAGCCCGATGCGGAAGAAACATCGTCCAAAAGCTCTCCGCTCGACCTCCCGTATTACATGAGGGTCAAAGAGGTCACAAGCCCCTTGGCTTACTCAGGTCTTGTGGCGCTCATGGACCCGGGGGTGACGCTAAGCATCAACTTCGATAAAAAGACCTGGACCCTTCACAACCTCCACAAATTTGATGCCAACGGGGACATCCTCCTGGACCAGGGGAAGTTCGGGCTCTGCGGCGAGCTGGCGGCTTACACGTACAGAAAGATCCATCCTCTGTTCGGGGACGATTACCTTATCCTGTTCGTCCGGGCGGCCGAGGCCGGGTTCTTCCTCCGGCCGCTTTCCTCGCATACCGTCCTGGCGATCATCGACAAGAACACGAAAGAACGTTTTTTCCTTGACCCTAGTTTCGGCCGTTACGGCAGGGAAGCGGATTTTTCGGAATATATGTTCTTCGAAGTGGTCCCTCCCGAAATCCACTTGAACGGCTTGAAGCCCGACGTTGTTTTTGGGGTGGATTCCGGCACGCCGATCTTCATCCGGGAAAAGTTCATCCTTTATCTGACGGTGGAGTCGGTGGAGGGGAGGTTTGACAAGGACAACTTCATCTTGTCGATCACGGCCAACAAAAAACACGAGTTTTCCGGCCGCTATGTTTACGCCTTGAAGGTGCTAGACGGGAAACCGCGGCGATTCAGGAACGGCGCGTTGTTGAAACGGTTCCTGAGCCAGGAAGAAGCGGGGTCCCTTTCGAACCGTCTGGACCAGTGGTTCGTCCAGTACGAACAAGAGTCTCCGGTGCCCGAGGAAAAAATGTAGGCCCCGGATGCCTTCCGGAACGTCGAAGGATCGGTTGCAACTCCCCGAGGTCGTCGGGGTAAGTGAAGGAAAGGTCGCTCTCGTGCCATGTTAGAAAAAATCCCGGCGATTCTAAACACGCTTTTGTTCCTCCGCGGGGGGAAGGGACGGTTTTATCGCGGGGGCTTCCTATTCGTCGCCGTGCTCCCCGTGCTGGTCCTGGCCGCTTTCAGTTACGCGAAAACTTCCGAGCAACTCACCCGTTTCGAATTTTCCCAAAAAGAATTTTACGCGAGACTTTCCGCGACGACGGTGGTCGAAAAGATCAAGAGTTTTATCGATATCGGTGCGTCGCTTGCGATGAACCCCCTGCTAGTCGATGCGGTCACCCAGAGGGACCGGGAAAAAGCCTTTAGCGCCCTGAGAGGATTCTCCAACCTATTCCCATTCATTGAACGGCTTTACGTCGCGGACCCCGCCGGCATTCTTGTCGGAAGCTATCCCGGCGTTCAGGGCGCGGCCGGGATCAGTCGTGCGAACCGGGAGTGGTATTCCGGGGTCATGCAGGCGCGGCGTCCTTACGTGTCCGAGGTCTACCAGACCTCCGCCGAACCCCAGTACGATGTGGTCGCGATCGTGATCCCCATCCTTCCCCCGGGTTCGGAGGCCGCGATCAGTCGGAACGATGACGAAGCGTGGAAGAACCTGCAAGGGCTCTTAGCCCTCCAGATCAAGCTGGACGCGTTCGAGAACAGCCTGAAGCCGATGGAAAGGGAGGGATCACAGGTCGCCTATCTGGTCGACCAGCGGGGGCATACCGTTTATCATCCGGCCTTTCCCGCAGGAAAGGGAAGCGCGGACTTTTCCCGTCTTCCGTTCATGAACAGCCTCCTGAAAGGCAAAAGTGGTACCGAAACCGTTTGGGATATCGCCGGAAAGAGAAAGGAACTGATCGCGTATGAACCTGTTGCGGGCTTCGGATGGGGCGTCGTGGTCACCCAACCGGAACGGCAGGCATTCCGGGAGCGTGACAAGGCCCTCCGGGAGATCCTCTTTTTTTACGGGGCGTTGCTCGCCCTCAGCCTTGTGCTCGCCACTCTGTTCCTGAGGGTCCTTCGTGTGCGCGCGGAGGGGGAGAGAAAGCTGCAGAGCAGTTACAACCTCCTGCAGGCCATCATCGAGGGAACGAGCGACATCGTTTTTGTGAAAGACTGCGAAGGCCGTTACATCATGATCAATTCCATCGGGGTCCGCGTGTTCCGAAAATCTCAGAAGGAGATCATCGGCAGGAAAGACAGCGAAATATTCCCCGAAGAAGAGGCGCGTCAGTTCATGGAAAATGACAGGAAAGCCATGGGTAGCGGGGGCCTCTTTGACGCTGAAGAGACCGTCAACATCCAGGGACGCACGGTTACGTTCCACACCGTTCGCGCCCTCCACCGGGACCACGCTTGGAAAGTCGTTGGGATCATCGGGGTCTCCCGCGACATCACGGAGAGAAAAAGGATGGAGCTCGAGATCCAGGAGGCGGCCCGTCTGAAGACGAAGTTCGTCTCGATCGCGACCCATGAGCTCCGGAGCCCTTTAACGGCCCTTTACGAGAGCGTCAGCCAGATCCTGGACGGCCTTTTGGGCCCGATCAGCGATCTGCAACGGAAGGTTTTGGAGATCACCCGCGACAACCTCCGGCGCATGGTGAACCTGACCACGGAGATCCTGGACTTTCAGAAGTTCGACGCCGGGAAAATGCCCTTTCACATGAAAGAGGAAAATTTCCTTGAAGCGGTCCAGACGGTTTACCAAACGATGCACTCCCTTGCCGAGCAGAAGGGTCTGCGGTTCGTGCTGCAATTGCCGGGACAGCTGCCGCCCCTTATGTTCGACCGGGACAAGGTCATCCAGGTCCTTGTGAACTTTGTGAACAACGCGATCAAATTTACGGACAAAGGGTGCATTACCCTGAATGTGGCCATGGAACCCAACATTATCCACGTTTCCGTGAGGGACACGGGCCCGGGCATGGCAGACGAGGACCTCGGCAAGCTTTTCCAGCCGTTCAGCCAGGTGGGCTCCCACCAGGCCAAGGGGACCGGCCTCGGCCTTTCGATCTGCAAAGAGATCATCGAGGGTCACCACGGTCGGGTCTGGGCGGAATCCAGGATCGGGGAGGGGACGACCATGCATTTTGCGTTCCCGATCAAAGAAAGACGTCAAAGCCCATGACCAACGGCAAGGATGAAATGTCCGTTTTAAAAAGGAGACGCCTGTTGATCAAAAAAGGCGCTTTAAACGTATTCCGGAACGTTTTTTCGGCATGCCTTGCCTTTCTTTTTCTTTTCGGCCCCGCCGCCCTCGGCGACATCATCAAGCTCAAGAACGGCAATGCCATGGAAACGAAGATCCTCAAAGAGGATGAGGATTTCGTGACCGTCCAGGCGCCGGGCGGAAAAGTTAAAATTCCCAAAAACGAGATCAAAAGCATCTGGCGCGGTTCGAAAGAAGAGCTGGTCGAAGTCCGCGGCAAAGAGGTTTTTTTGAAGAACGGTGTCCGGCTTTACAACGAAGGCAGGTTCCAAGAGGCGGCGGAGGCCTTTGAGCGGGTTGGTACGGGGACCGCATTGATCCATGCCAACCTCGGGAGCGTTTACGCGACCCTGGGAGAGCGGCAAAAAGCCGAAGAAAATTTTCTCAAGGCCCTGGAAAAGGACCCTGAAAACTTTGATAACAATCTGAACGCCGCCCAGTTTTTCAAAGACTCACGGGACTTTCAAAGGGCCGTCCTTTTTTATGAAAAAGCCCATGCGCAAAAGCCGGGTGACCGGAGGATCAGGAAAAATTTGGCCTATTGTTTTTATCAGCTCGGTGACTACGCGAAAGCGGCGGATCTTTTTGAGGCCTTAGGCCGGGAAAATGACCCGCTGAGCCTCTATAACGCCGCCCTGTGTTATTTCAAAATGGGGAGGGCGGAGGAGGCCGCGCTTTTTGCGAAGGAGCTTGTCGAGGCCCCCTTGCCGCCGCCCGAGGCGTTCTTGCTCGGGGCCGAGATCCGCAAAGAACAAGGACGGCTTGACGAAGCGGCAAAGGAATACGAAAACTTGCTTGAGCGGCATCCGGGCAGTGCGGCCGCTTTAACGGGTTTGGGAGCGCTTTACCTTGAGATGAAGAAGGACCGAGAGGCGCTGGACAAATTCAGCGAGGTCCTGACCAGGGCTCCGGATGATTTTTCCGCGAACTGTGGCGCGGCCCGGGCAAGTTTGGCCCTGGGGGCGTTTGCGGACGCCGAGCTTTACTACAAGAAAGCTCTTACCCTAAAACCGGACGACCCATCCCTTTTGAACGGTCTGGGGATCCTTTATCTTAAAACGGCCGAGCCAACGAAGGCGCTCGAAGCTTTCCGGCAAGCCCTACAGAGGAACAGCGAATACGTCCCGGCCCGTTCGAACGCCGGTCTGGCTTATGCTTTGATGAACGATGCAGAAAATGCGCTTCGGGAATGGGACCGGGCGCTCGAAATGGACCCCCGGCTAGAACCGGCGCTCCGGAACAAAAAACTTTTAGAAGAAGCCTTGCAAGGACGACCCGATGACGGGAAAAACTAAAGGATTCGCGCTTCTCGAGGTTTTGATTGTGGCGGTCGTTTTGTGCGTGCTCGCGGCGGTGATCATCCCGCGCGTGCTGGGGCAGGTTCAAAAGGCGAAAGAAGCGGAAGCCTTGCAGAACCTCGGGGCCATCCGAAAGGCGGAGCTTGACCTCCATGCGTTCTCAGGCCGGTTCATGGCGGCGGTCGATGAGATCGCGATCCAGACGGTTCTCGGGTTGGCGGTGGAAAGCAGGTTTTACCGGTACCGGATCATTGACGCCGACCAGGAGAATTTTCTAGCGATCGCGACGCCGTTGGACCTTTTGAACAACTGGCTTCAAGAGATCTCCATCGACAAGGACGGTTTTGTCGGGTATGTGCCCTTTGGCACGGGGACGATTTCAAGGGGGTCTTCGGGGAGCGGTTCTTCAGGAGGCTCGTCGGGGG
>JAHQRI010000165.1 GCA_019052695.1 Candidatus Omnitrophota bacterium | reverse complement strand
GGATGTGTATAAGGGACAGGGGATACACGGTCCCCGGAACGGTTCACACGAACGCGGGTTCGGGCAAGGGAACGATGAAGCGGACGTTCTTTTCCCTCAGAGGCCCCATCTTGGCCAGGATCTCTTCGGAAAAATTCCAGGCGAAAAGGACCACGCAGTCGGTCGGCTTTTCCCGCAGGTGGGCGCTGGGAACGATGGGGATCTTTCGCCCCGGAACCAACCGCCCCTGCTTTAGGGGGTTGTCATCCACGATGTATTCGATCTGAGAAGGGGTCAATCCGCAAAAATTGATGATGGTCGTCGCCTTGGCGGGGGCACCGTAGCCGGAAAGCGATTTCCCTTCGGCCTTTAGCGAAGCGATCATCCGGTTCAGACGCTCTTTAAAATCGAGCACGCGGGATGCGAACTCCGCATAGATCTTGTCGCCAAGAAGCCCTTTCGCTTTCTCCTCTTCCAGAAAACGGCCCACGACAGGCCTCCGTTGCCGGGGCCCTCCTTTTTTTTGCGAGAAGACACGCAGGGAACCGCCATGCGTGGGGACTTCTTGGATATCGAAGATCTCCATACCGTGTTTCCGGAAGAAGGAATCGAGCGCGCTGACCCCGATATAGCAGACGTGCTCGTGATAGATCATGTCGAAGAACATCCTCTCCAGCATCACCGTGAGGTAGGCGAATTCGATGACAAAAAAGCCGTCATCGGCAAGCAGCTCCCGGACGTTCCGGCACACTGCCTGGATATCGTCAACATGCGCGAAAACGTTGTTCGCGCTGACCGCATCCGCCTGCCCATAATGGGCCCGGATCTCCTTGACGGCCTCAACGTCGAAGTACCGGTTCAGCGTCGCGATCCCCGCCCGGGACGCTTCCGCCGCGAGGTTTTTCGCCGGCTCCACGCCGACCCCGCACATGCCGGCCTTGTCGTAGCAGGAAACGAGTAAGCCGTCATTGCTCCCAATGTCAACGGCCAGGGGGCGCAACTTCCCGGAGAGCCGCTCGCGGACGTCCCGGGCGTAATCCGCGAAATGCGTCCGGAAGGTCTGGGTCGTCGAACTGACGTAAAGGTAATCGTCGAACATCAGGGACGCGGGCACGGAATGTGTCAGCTGGACCAGGTGGCAGGCGGGACATTTAACAACGGCAAGCGGGCAGTGGAACTCCGGTTTCGCGGCATCTTGGAGCCGGGGAAGGTTATTGGCGAGGGGTTGGACCCCAAGGTCCAGAAAAGGCCCGCCGAGCGGCGCGTCGCAATAGCGGCAGGTTTTTCTCTTGAACTGATCGTAGGTCATGGCCTCAAGCGCCCGGCGGAGGAAAGATCCCCGTGATCTTCCCGTGACGGATCACGATGTGCCCGCCCGAGAGCACTTCCAATTTCCCCTCGATCACCTGCAGGACCACATCGGCCACGAATCCGGGGGTCTGCTGCCTGGCCGCGTCCTCATCCCCGAAAAGATCGCGCCTCATGGTCGTGTTCATCCCTCCCGGGCATACCGTCACGCACCGCAGGCCCGTCCCGTCATTCTCCTTGGCGATCGCCTGAGAAAGGGCCAGCATACCGAACTTCGACGCGGAATAAGGGAAAAGACGCGGGACCGCCCGCGTTCCGGCCATCGAGGAAACGTTCACGATGAACCCATTCGCCTGCCGCGCCATGACCGGTAGGGTGTATTTACACATGAGAAAGGCCGTCATGAGATTTTGTTTCAGATGTTCTTCGAGACTTTTCGCCGCCGTTTCTTCGACCCTGGCCAGCGGGGCGCAATACCCGGCATTATTGACGAGGATATCGATCCGTCCGGCGCTTCGCACGATATGGGCGAGCAAATGCTTCACTTTGGTTTCCGAGGCAAGGTCGCAACACAAAAGTTCAAAATCCCTCGAAGGAAGAACGCGTCGCGCGGCAGCCCAATGCCGCCGGGTACGGCTGATCCCGAAAACCTTGTCTCCGGACCCGACGCACTCGCGAGCGAGCTCCAAACCCAACCCGCGGCTCGCGCCCGTGATCACGACGATTCTGTTCATGGATAGGGACCCTCTGGAGCACCTAAATAAATGCTCTCCCCGAACGTTTTTATCGGGAGCCCATTTCCCGGATCCCGCTTTTCCCGCCTTCGGACGGACCTCGTAAAATACGGCGGTACGGGGATGAAAAAAGTCCACCCCGTTAGACGCTCTCGGGAGAAGGTGCTATTTCGTTTTGAGCTCTTTATTGATGTAGCCTTCAATGACCGGAAACGCGATGGTGTCTTCCTCGTATTTTCCGTCCTCGCGCATCCGGGTCGTCAGGGACAGGAATACCGAATCTTCCGTGAACTTTTGGGCATGCGCGACCATCGGGGGCGTGTGAACGATGTCCCCCGCCTTCACCTTCAGGACCCGTTTCTGCGAAGGGTCCGCGACCGAACAACAGTGGCTCTCGTAGGCCCCGCTGATGAGGTACATGTACTGAACGTCTTTTTGATGGTAATGGTTGGCGCGCACGGACCCTTTCTT
>JAHQRI010000164.1 GCA_019052695.1 Candidatus Omnitrophota bacterium | reverse complement strand
CTCGTAGATCGCTTCGCTGTCGGCGAGCGCCGAGTGCGCGCCGACGAGCTCTTTCCCGCAATAAAATTGATACGCCGCAGAAAGGTCGCGCTTTTCGTTCAGGTGGAAGATCATCTGCGCGTCATAGGTCCTGCGTGATTCCCAATCGAACTTGATCCCGATATCCGCAAATTCCCGGGCAAGGAGCGGCAGGTCGAAGCGCTTGATATTAAAACCTGCGAAATCCCCATCGCTGATAAAGGCCAGGATCTCCGGCGCCGCCTTTTCAAAAGACGGCGCATCTTTGACATCCTCATCCGAGATCCCCGTGAGTTGCGTTACGTTCTTCGGGATCGGGATCCCGGGATTGATCTTCCGTTCATAGGTCTCTTTTTTCCCGTCGGGAAAATATTTCACGAGCGCGATCTCGATGATCTTGTCCTTCTCGATCCAAACACCCGTCGTTTCGACGTCCAGCGCCACCAACACATGGGAAATTTTCATGATTTTGTTTTCACCGGTTGTTTTAATTTTTTATGGATCTTCTTATAAAGGTCTTCAACCTTCGCCCGGGCCCAAGGCGTTTTCCGGAGAAAGGTCAGGCTGGATCTAATGCTCGGATCGAAATTGAAACAACGGATCGCGATCATGCTCCCCATCTTTTCCCAGCCGTAATGTTCCACCAATCGACGGAGGATCATCTCGAACGTCACGCCATGCAACGGGTCTTTAGGATGCGAACGAGTGATCACGAAACAACTCCTTTCCTGGGCGATGGGTCCAGGAATTCATCAAAGCACGGCGGCACTTCGGCCGCAAAACGCCGCAGTTCGTTTGTCACCGGATGCCGGAACGCGAGCACCGTCGCGTGCAAAAGAAGCCGCGTCGTCTTCACCACCGGCCGCATCTCCTCCTGCCAGCCTTCGGTAATATAGCGTTCAAAGATCTTCGGGTCGATATAGATCTTGTCCCCGACGACCGGATGCCCCCCAAAGGCCAGGTGCGCGCGGATCTGGTGCGTCCGCCCCGTCTGCGGCATCACCTTAAGAAGCGCGTAATCCCCAAAACGTCCGAGCACTTGGTAATCCGTTTGGGCCTTTTCTCCGTGAGGATCAGGCATCCGGATATTATGACCGCTTTCGATCCGCGTCCCGAGCGAAATGGAGATCGTCCCCTTCTCCTGCACCGGAACGCCGAACACTACCGCCTGATATTCCTTGGTCACCTGCCGCTTTTCGAATAAAAGTCCCAGGCGGCCGGCCATACGGCTTGACTTCGAAACGATCACCAGGCCGCTTGTCTCGGAATCCAGGCGGTTGACGATCTGCAACCCCTCCGCTCCGGCCCGCAGGTCCTTTTTGAGCAGGCTCAGGAGGTTTTTTTCCTTAAAACGGCCCACCGGGTGGACCGGCAAAGGCGCCGGCTTGTCCACCACCAGGAAAAAATCGTCCATGTAAAGGATGTGGTACCCCGTTTCGACGTAAAGGTCTTCTTCGGTCCGCATGTTTTTTCTAGATCCTCCCGCCCTCAGAATCTCCGCCGCGATAGGCCCAAGGGAGAACCATGCCGCTCAGTCCGCCCCCGCCCGATCAGGCTGCCTGGACGCCGTCCTCCAACACAAGACAACCCCGGAAACGGCCGAGTCTCCACGGCTCCCGCAACACGTACTGCAGGACTTTGCTGGAGAAGCAACCTTCCGTGCCCCCCACCTCGCCTTTGAGCCCTTCGCGTGAGCGGAGCGAAAAAAAAGTCACGGACGGCAGTTCCTCTTCGACCCGCTCAACTCCCACGAAAGCCGTATCAAAGGGTCCCCCCTTCGCCAAGGGCCACCAGGTTTCCTTGCGGCTCTCGACGGCTCTCTGAGGGAAATCGCCGGACCCGACATCCGTTCTCCAGCGGCAGTATTTTTCCGACAAGTGAACCCGGACCTCCTCCCAATCCGACCTCCGGTAAAAACGCTCGTACACCTTGACGGTCCAGTAAAGACGATGGCCGTCAAGCACGAACTCCCATTCCTGATCGGGATGAAAAAAGGACGAGGACGCCCTCGCCACGAGTCGGTCCTTGCTCCGCGACAGGATCTTCCACCGGCACCGCTCGGAATCGTTCCAGATCCTGAAGGGGTCGTCGGCGGCGATCACGACCAGTTTTTGAACGACCATCTTCCCCTTCCAAAATAATCTCCACCGGTTGTTCCCCCGGTCCAACTGTAAAAGTCCGTTATCCAGCATAAAGCGGTTCCCGGCCCGATGAACGACGACCTCCTCCCTGCCCGCCGCCCCGGGAGACCCAAGCTTGTACAAATGGACCCGGCTCTCATCCGGCATCACAAAAATGTCCGTCAGGCGGTAAGACGCGCTCAAGGGACCGGGGACCCCCATTTTTTCAAGGTCGCCGTGACAGACGATAAAATCCGGTTTTTTCAAAAGGTCCTGGTCGTCCAGATCACAGATCCTTTTTATGGTCCACGGCTTCGACCGGAGTGCGACGATATACCTCAAAGTGTTCCAATTGACCAGGACGTAATTGTCGCCCAGGGTCACGCCCTCGCTCCCGGAATAGGTGTTCGGATCCACGTCGGGAACTGCGATGACCGGGCTCTCCGTCTCCCGTTGGTCCTCAAGGCGGCGGAACAGCGCTTCGGCGTGGTAGTCCT
>JAHQRI010000163.1 GCA_019052695.1 Candidatus Omnitrophota bacterium | reverse complement strand
GTTTTAGAGAGGTTCACGCAATAGGCCCTGCCCCGTCGGCCTTCCGCGTTATGAAAAAGGATGACGCCCAGGCAATATTCCCGGGGTTCGCCACGGCTTTCGACCCGCTCCCCCGCCGAGATCTCCTTGAGCATTTTCAAAACATAGCCGTAATGGCGAACTTCATCGTCGCCGATCTTCTGCAGGGGGCGGGCGATCGCGGGATCCTCAACCTCCAATCCAAGTTCATAGGTCCCGTAGATCATTTTTCTTTCGACGCGGGCGATCTGGTCGAAATACTTGAGATAATCCTGTCGCGTGAACATCCTAAGCGCCCTCCCTGACCCTTTTGATCAATCCCTCGAACATCCTCGCGTGCACTTCGGACTCCAGCGCTAAGGTCAGCAACATGTCCCGGATCTGTTTCTGGACCTCCGGCCGGAACCCCGAAAGGAAGAACGTGCTGTCGAGATGTTTGGTGTAGATCGGGATCGCATGTTCTTCTTCTTGACTGAGGCGGGTCAAACGGGCGATCAACTCATCCTTGGTCATGGCAAATCCTCTAAAGGCCCCCCCCGAAAACGGCCTTTTGCTAAAGCCGCCCGCAAACTTACGCCTTCCGGGGTTCCCGGTCTAAAACACCAATCCGTCTCTTTATCGTGATCGAACAAAACCACTGCTTTTAATTGGGGCATGTGCCGTACGGTGCCAAGCGCGCCTTCGATCCAAACGGCTTTGTCTCCCCCTTGTGATGTCGAACTGAATTCCGTGATCATCACGGGCTTGCGAAAGCATTTTACCACTTCGTGGTAAACAGGGGAAAAGATCTCTTGGAAACTTTTCCATCGGCTCCAGGGCCGGACCGATCCCCAATTGTAACCGTCCAGACCTATGTAATCCACGAACGAATCTCCGGGGTAACAGGGCTCATAAGTGTTCTGTGCGGGCACGTTCTCGGCGTTAATGGAAAAGATCCAACGGACTTTCTCCCCCGGGACTTGGTCAAAGACCTCCCAGACATGGATAAAAAGCCGTCGATACCGCTCCGCCCCGATCGTGTGCGCGGACCAGGGATACCAATCCCCATTCATCTCGTGAGCGAACCTCAAAAGGACCGGCCCCCCGCCCTTTTTGAGGCGTCGCGCGAACTCCCGAATGTAATCGTCATCACGACCGGAAGTCACTTCGTCCACGTCGATGCCCCTTTTTTCATCCGCATACCAAGGCTCCCAGGTCACCAGAGGAATACTGCCCGCCGCATAGATATCTCGGACCGATGCTTCATCGGGAAATTGCCCCCATCCAACAAAGATTAGAACGATCGCCGGACTTTTACCGTGATCCGCCGCAGATCGCTCGATCGCCTCCCCTGTCGGACGGTCCGCGAGGAACGCTCCCCAAAGACATGCCGGGCCGGGTTGCGGTCCGCAACCGGTCGCGCAGAGGCAACTAAGGATCCATGCCAGGATGAAACCGGATTTCATGTCCCGCTTCGCCTAAAATAAAAAACGCTGGAGAACACCAGGCAATGATAAAAGGCCCAGAAACCGTTGACCAGCACCGCAGGGTCGTGTTCATAGAAGAACCTGTTCCCGGCCCAAACGACCGCGACAAAATTGATCGTCATAGCCGCCGCTTGGAGCCCGATAACGCGGAACGGCACTTTTCCGGAACGCGTTTTGGGAGTGACCCCGAAGGAAAGTTTCAGACCGAGAAGCCCCGTCCAGGCGGCGCGGACATAGACCAGAAAAGTGGCCATGCCCAGGAGCTGTCCCAACACGAGGTCTTGAGGTTTGTAGTGCCTTTTCCGCAGTGCGAAATAAAAAATGCTCATCGAAAGGAGAATGTAGGGAAGAAAAGCGAGTAAGTAGACCTTGGGATCCGCGAAAAAGGACGGTACCTTGAAGAAAATGAACACGAGCGGGCAAAGGACCAGCACCGAAAAGGCCATCCCCACCAGGTAATAAGTGCTCGAGAGGAAATACTCGAACCATTGGCCCAGGCTCAGAGAGAAAGGTCGCCTCAGGAATTGTTGGACCACTTCCCTGAAGACCCGCACCGTCCCCGCCGCCCAACGGAACTGTTGCTTGAAATAACCGGTAAGGTCCTCGGGCCCCATGCCGAACGCGTAAACGTGATGGTAGTAAAGGGACCGGTAACCCTTGACATGGAGTTTGAGCGACGTCGCAAAATCTTCCGTCACCGTCGTTTCGTCCATCCCCCCGACCTCTTTGAGCGCTGCGACCCGAAAGATCACATTCGTACCGCAACAGAACATCGAGTCGGAGACCCCCTTCCCTTCGCAAATGTACTCATAAAAGATCGCCTGTTGCAACACCGCGGCTCGGGCAACGCGATTCGTCTCGATATTGGTATAGAATTGCGGGGTCTGAATAAATGCGAGTTTTTCGTCCCCCTCCATGAGGGGCACGAGCACTTTAAGAAAGTCCGGCAACGGATTCTGGTCCGCGTCAAAAATGACCACATACTTCTCGGTGATCCGCTCCAGGCAGTCGTTGACGATCCCGGCCTTGGCCCCGTGCCACGGCTTCGTGCGGCGGAACAAAATGACACCCTGCTCCCGGGCGAGTTCTTCCGCCTCCTTTTGGTAACCGGGATCCGTATTGTCATCGAGCAGATAGACACGCTTATTGCCATAATCA
>JAHQRI010000057.1 GCA_019052695.1 Candidatus Omnitrophota bacterium | reverse complement strand
ATGCTCACGCCGGTCTCGGTATCCCCGTTCAAAATGGGCCAGTTCACGGGCGCCGCGCCGCGGTAACGCGGCAACAGCGAGGGGTGGACGTTGAGGCGGTAAGTCGGGATGCTAAGAAGGTCCGGAGGAATAAGCTTTCCGTAAGAGGCCGCCACAAAAAGATCGGGTCGAAGCGCGAGAAGGTCCTCAATGACCTGCGGATCCCTGAGGGTCGGGTATGCGACGACCGGAAGCTTTTTGGCGGTCGCGTAGGTAAAGATCTCGCTCGGCTCGAGGTGAAGGCCACGCCCTTTTTTTTGGGCCGGCGTGGTCACGGCAAGCACGATCTCCAGCCCCGAATGAAGGCAGGCCTCAAGGGACTTGATCGAAAAATCGTCCGAACCGAAGAAAACGGCCCTCATGCCTTGAGCGCGCCCTGGACCTTCCGGTACTGCGCCAAAAGGGCTTCGCGCGCGGCGCCTTCATAGTGATCGATCAGGAGGATCCCGTTCAGGTGGTCGGTCTCGTGCTGGATGATCCGCGCGAACAGATCGCTGGTTTCGACGGTGCGTTTCTTGCCGTGGCGGTCCTGGTAGGTCAACGTCAGCTCCGTTGCCCGCGCGATGTCCGCGCTGATCCCGGGCAGGCTCAGGCAACCTTCCGCCATCGTCTCCTGCCCCGCGCTCTTTTCGATCATGGGGTTGACGATCACGAACTCCTCGCCCTTTTTCATCGTCGGGCAAGCGATAAAAATACGCAGGGACAGGCCGATCTGGGGCGCCGCAAGACCTAAACCGTCGGAGACATGCATCGTTTCGATCATGTCGTCGAAGAGCTTTTGTGTCACAGGCCCGAAATCGGTCACAGGAGCTGCCTTTTGTTTGAGCACCGGATCGGGATGAACGCGAATCTTCAAATGGGCCATGGGTGAATTGTAACACAACCCCGTGGAACACCCAAGCCCGCTTCTGAGAAAATAGAGGGTTTAAAAATTGAAGAAAGGACTGTTTTAGGCGGATTGCATGACCGATTGGGCAGCGAGGTACTGGGTGAGGAAATCCCGGAGCAGCCCGCGGTTGACGACCCGCCCAGAGACCACCCCAATCTCCGGTTTTAGGATAGAAGGACTGGAGAGCTAAAGAATGTTCAGAGGGTCGACATCGATCTGGAAGGCAACCGCGGATGGCTTTCGTAGCTGCATGAGAAGCGGGTAAAGCTTTGCGATCGCGCTGGATTGAACGTCCGTCGGAATCTTGAGCATGACATGCCAGCGGAAATGTCCGCGAAGCTTGTAGAACGGCAGCGGTGCGGGTCCGACAATTTCAATTTCGGGACTCGGGACTCGGGACTCGGGACTCGAAAAAACGCTTAGCTTTTCCGAGTCCCTAGGGACTAGTCCCAAGTCCCCAATATTTTTTTTCACCGCATCGCGGACCTCACGCGCGAACGCGTACGCCTTTTTCTCATCGCGCGAGCGTACTATGATATTGACGAGCGAACGGTACGGCGGGTAATGGAACTCTTCACGGATGGCTTTTTCGTGAGCATAAAAGCTCAGAAAATCGTGCGCCCGGGAGAACAGCACGCTCGGATGGTCCGGCATGTAGGTCTGAATGTAAACACGCCCGGGCTTGACGCCCCGTCCCGCGCGCCCCGCGAATTGAGTCAGCAACTGAAAGGTCCGCTCCCCCGATCGGAAATCCGGAAGCCGGAGCCCAATGTCCGCCAGGACCACGCCCACCAGCGTCACATGCGGGAAATCGAACCCCTTGGCGATCATCTGCGTACCGATCAGAATGTCGATCTTGCGGTCGCCGAATTTTTCAAGAATGATCTCATGCGCGTCCTTCTCCTTGGTCGTGTCAGCGTCCAGCCGCGCGATCCGGGCCGCCGGGAAAAGACGCGCCGTTTCACTTTCGACTTTTTCGGTCCCGAATCCCATAAATTTCAGGAGCGGCGCCTTGCAGGACGAGCAGGTCTCCGGGACCTTTTTCTGGTAATTGCAATAATGGCAAAGCAGTTTGCCGGACTCCTGATGGTAAGTAAGCGAAACCTGGCACATCGTGCATTTTTCGGTCTCGGCGCATTCCCGGCAGCGCACCGACGTCGAAAACCCCCGGCGGTTGAGAAGCAGCATCGTCCCTTCCCCCGCCGCAAGATTTTTCTCGATCTCCCTGAGCAGCGGCGGCGCAAAGATCAGGCTCGGCCGTTTGTCGCCTTCGTACCGTTTGAGATCGATCACCTCGACCCGCGGCATGGCCTTTTCATCCACGCGCTGGGTCAGGTCGAGCCGGAGGAACTCTCCACGCTCCGCGGCGCGCATGCTCTCAAGCGACGGGGTCGCCGTCCCGAGGATCAGAAGCGCCTTCTCGTACCGCGCCCGCCAGACCGCAACCTCCCTCGCGTGATAGCGAGGCGCCGTCTCCTGCTTGTACGAACCTTCGTGTTCCTCGTCAATGATCACGAGGCCGAGGTCCGGGACCGGCGCGAACACCGCGGACCGGGGACCGAGCACCACGCGGCAGGTCCGCAGCTCGATCCGTTTCCACGCGAGGAACCTCTCGCCGTCCGTCATTTTGCTGTGCAGGATCTCGAGCTCCCCGCCGAAATGGCCTGCGAAGAACCTCTTGAGCTGCTCCGTAAGCGCGATCTCGGGAACGAGGCAGATCACGCCTTTCCCTCTCCGGAGCGTCTCCTGGATCGTGCGGATGTAGAGCTCGCTTTTGCCGCTCCCCGTCACGCCGTAAAGAAGGATCGGCTTTGAACCGGCCGCATCGAGTGCTTTCGAAATCTCCGCGAACGCCTTGGTCTGTTCGGCCGTCAGTTCATATGCCGCGGGCTTTCTGTCAGGGATCGTGGCTTTTTCCTTAGCTTTTTCGATGTATTTGGCGGTCTTCTTGCCGTATTTGACCCAGCGCGGCAGCGCGTTCTCGATGGCCTCTCCCCAGCTGGAGCCGTAATATTCCCCTACCCATTGCGTCAGCGCGAGCAAGGCGGGCGAAAGGACGGGTTGATCGTCAAGGACGGAGAGCAGGGGCTTTAATTTCTTGTCCGGGTCACGCGTCTCGGTCCCAACGACATATCCCGTGATCTCGCGGTTGCGGAACGGAACGCTGACGCGGACACCGGGCGTGGCCTTTTCCCGGAATTCATCGGGGATCAAGTAACTGAATGCGGTGGTCGCGATCGGGAGCGGCACGGCGACCGACGCGCAAAGGACCTTGGCGTCCGACGCGACATTCACTCCGGCGGCTCCTGGAGACGCTGAAGGATCTTCTTCATGTCTTCCCAGACCTTGCCCTTCTCACCCGGACTGCGTAAGAGGTACGCGGGATGGTACGTGCACATCAGCGGGATCCCCTCATATTCGGTGAACGTACCGCGCAGCGCGGAGATCGGCCTATCGGTCTGGAGCAAGGCCTGCGACGCGTGGGTCCCGAGCGCGCAGATGATCTTGGGCTTGATCAGTTGGAGCTGTCGCGTCAGGAAGGGCCTGCAATTCGTCACTTCGTCGGGCGCCGGCGGGCGATTGCCGGGCGGCCGGCATTTCAGCACATTGCAGATAAAAACCTCTTCGCGGCTCAGCCCCATCGCCACAATGATCTTCGTCAGCAGCTGCCCCGCGCGCCCGACGAACGGGATCCCCTGCTTGTCCTCGTCGGCGCCCGGCGCCTCCCCCACGAAAACGAGTTTGGCGCGAATGTCCCCCGCCCCAAAAACGGTCTGCGTCCTGTGCTGGGCCAGGACGGCGCAGCGCGTGCACTGCTGCACCTCGGCCCGCAGCTTGAGGATCGCCTCATCGACGGCGGTCCCTTTGCCGGGACCGGACCCGCCGCGGGCTGCGGGTCCCCGGGACAGGTAGATGTGATCGATCCCGTCCTCTCGCAGCATTTTCAGAAATAACAAAGGGTCGGTTCCGGGCATGGATCAAGCCGTCGGTTCTAAGGTCAATCGGACGAGATCATCGGCAGCGTCGGGGCGGGACAGGTCCCGGATCGCCTGTCGCGTCTTCGCAAGGACGGACGGGTCCCCTAGAATGCCCTGGACGATCCCTCGGACCTCCGACGGTTCGTTGAGAAAAAAGGCTGCCTGCCGTCGCTTCAAAAGCTTCGCGTTGCGGGTCTCTTGGCCCGGGATCGGTCGCATCACGACCATCACGACACCTTTCGCGAGCGCCTCCGAAGTCGTCGAGCCGCCCGATTTCGCGACCATGAGGTCGCTCGCTTCCATAAGGTCCGGCATAAAATCGACGAACCCGAAGATCTTGACGGGGTAAGGGTACGATTTGCACTCCAGGAGCGTCTTGAGCTCCTTGTTGTTGGCGCAGACCACAAAGGCCTGCACTTTATCCTGAAATGCTTTGAGTTCGTCCAAGATCGCCTCCTGGGGGCCGAGGCCGAAACTGCCGCTCGTGAGAAGTACCGTGAAACGGTTCTCCTCAAGACCGTACGTCTTTAGGATGGCGCCGCGCTGGCCGGTCGGCTTGAATTTCGGAACGATCGGGATACCTCCGTCCGTGATGCTCGTCGCCGGGACACCGCGACGGAGAAGGTCCTGCTTCGTTTCTTCGGCCATGACCCAGTAATGGTCCGTCCCGGGATTCACCCAGAACGTGTGCGGGTAAAAATCGGTGATGACCGAGATCATGCGGGCTCGGATCAAGCCCTTCTTTTTGGCGCGGCCCAGGATCTCCGGCGGCAAAAAATGAGTAGAAATGATCACGTCGGGCTGATGCCGCACAACGTCTTCCAGCAATTTTTTCGCGTGGAAAGAATTCGTGAGCGCCCGGAACGGCCGGACCAGGGCGTAGACCCAGGCATGGTCCAACACTTCATAGCACCAGCCCCAAAGCCCTGGGGCATGCGTGACGGCCCAATAATAAAGCGGCGCGTAAGTCTTCTGGAGCGTCGGCGTCGCGTAATCCAGACAGTTGAGAAGCCTCACCTCGAGGTCGGACCGCCCGCAGCGCGCGAACGCGTCCTGGATCGCGATCGCGATCTTGCGGTGCCCCTCCCCGGCCGTGGCGTGAATGATATCGATCTTCATGCGTTCAGGATCAGCGGAACGGCGTCCTTTAAGTGGTTGACGATGTGATCGGGCCGGAGCGCCGCCGTCAGCTGCGCCTCGGCCTGACGGCCGTAGCCGGTCCGGACCAAGATCGTCCGGAGCCCGAAATTCTTACCCGCCTCGATGTCGCTCAATTTATCCCCGACAAAAAAAGTCTTCGCCTTATCGAAGACGACCCCCCGGACCGCTTGTTCAAAAAGCAGGGTCTTGGGCTTACGGCAATCGCAGGCCGCCTTTTTACCGTGGGTGCAATAGTGCGCTCCCCGGATCACGACCCCGCAACGGCCGAGTTCCGCGACCATCTTCTCATGCACGTCCCACATCGCCCGTTCCGTCAATACCCCGTCCCCCACGCCGGCCTGGTTCGAAATAATGAAAATATCAAAACCACCGTCGGTCAGCGCCTTCAGCGCTTCGCAGACGCCTTCCTCAAAGCGGAATTCGTCCCAGTGTTCCACATATTTCCAAAGATCAACATTGATCACGCCGTCCCGGTCGATGAAAACAACGCGCCGCGCCTTCTCCGTCATGGTCATCCCTTAAAGAATTTCTTGACCGCCTGGGCGACCGTCTCGACCTCGGTTTCGGTCATGCCCGGAAAGAACGGGAGCGTCAGGACCTCTTTCGCGAGGGCATTCGTGACCGGAAGCGGAACGCGCCGTGTCTTGAAACGTTTCATCACGGGCTGCGCATGAACGGGCGTCGCGTAGTGGACCAGGGTCGGGATGCCTTCCTGCGCGAGAAAATCCTTGAGGGCATTCCGCCGGCCCCCGGGCACCCGTACCACGTAGATGTGATAGACATGGAGGGCCCCGGGAACTTCCCGGGGCAGGAGGAGCGGCGTCTTCTCGAGCTTTTGGCGGAAAAGCTCCGCCAGCCTGCGGCGTTCGTCGTTCAGGGCGTCCAAACGGCCCAATTTGTTCGAAAGGAATGCGGCCTGCACGCTGTCCAAACGGCTCGTCCAACCGGTCGCGTCGTGGACGAGCGGGTCCTTGAGGCCCTTGCCGAGATTGCGGTACTGCAGCACACGCCGGTAAAGCGGTTCGCTCGGGGTCGTCAGAATGCCGCCGTCGCCGATCCCGCCGAGATTCTTCGTCGGATAAAAACTGAACGCACCCGCGTCCCCGAAGGCCCCGGCCTTCTTCCCTTTCCAGGCCGCACCGTGGGCCTGGCAGGCGTCCTCGATCACTTTGAGCTTCGCGCCACGGGCGATCTCCATCAGCTCGTCCATCGCGGCACATTGTCCGAACAGGTGGACCGGGATCATGGCCTTCGTCTTCTTGCTGAGCGCCTTCCGGACCGACCGCGGATCGAGCGTGAACGACGCCGCCTCCACGTCCGCCAACACCGGCACGGCGCCAAGATGCAAGGCGGCGAGCGCGGTGGCGGTGAACGTGAACGAGGGCATGATGACCTCGTCGCCTTGTTTGATCCCGGCCGCCTTCAGACCAAAAATAAGCGCGTCGGTCCCGGAACCGACGCCCGCGGCGAACGGGACGCCCAGATAACCGGCGAACTTGCACTCAAATTCCTTCACCGCGGGCCCGAGGATGTAGGCGCCGCTCGCATAGACCTTTTCGAAGGCCGCGAGCGTTCCGCCGAGGAGCGGATCGTGCTGCCGCTTGATGTCGAAATACGGGATCTTCGTGAGGGGCAGATTACTTTGCCGGGCCTTGGACATTTTTGAGCTCACGGTATTTGGCAAAGGTGATGATCTGGTACGCGGCGTGCAGGAAGGACATGAGGAAACCGGTGTAGCCCGTCGTGATACCGTCCTTTTGGAAATAATATTTGAGAAAACGGCTGCAGGCCTTGCGGAACACGCGCCACGGACCGACCTTGCGGCCGTCCTTGAGCCATTTTTCGGCCTCGAGCGCGGTCTCGCGGTTGAACTTGGAGAACCAGACGTCCCAGCTCGGGCTCGAGTAATGCAGGATGTCACCTCTGAGCTGGCCGCAGGTCCCCTCGTAGAACATCTTGGGGTGGACACGCGCTTCTTCGTATTTGAACTGGCCTCGTTTAAAGAACCGGGTCTTGGGCGCCGGGTAATAGCCGCCTCCTTTGATCCAGTCGGTGCCGATGAAGGTCTTGACGGGCATGCAGTAACACGTATGGGGGTCGTTCGGGGTCTGTGCGACGCGCGTGATCTCGGCCGCAAGCTCCGGCGTGATGCGCTCGTCGGCGTCGAGACTGAAGACCCACGACTGGGTCGCAAGGCTGTAAGCGAAGTTGCGGTGGCGGCCTTCGATGTCCATCGCGCGCCGGGTGACCTTCGCGCCGAACGACTCCGCGATCCGGACGGTGCCGTCCGTGCTGTTGTCGTCGAGCACGATAAGCTCGGCGGCGAACGCGGCGCTTTTGAGGCAATCCGCGAGGCGCTTTTCTTCGTTCTTCGCGATCACGACGACCGATACGGGAACTTTGTCCATAGGGCAGACTTTCCTTTCAGGAGGTTCGATTATAATACGGGACGCGCGTTTCGCGGCAATTAATAAGCGTTCTTGAACGCGAAAAAGGTCATCACCAAGATCTCAACGTCTAAAAGTAACGACCAATTCTCCATGTAATAAAGGTCGTATTTGATCCGCTCCTCGATCGACGTGTTCCCCCGCAGGCCGTGCACCTGGGCCCACCCCGTAAGCCCCGCCTTCACCTTGTGGCGCGCCATGTAGCGCGGGACGCTTTCGCGGAACCGGTCGACAAAATGCGGGCGCTCCGGACGGGGACCGACCAGGCTCATTTGACCACGGAGCACATTGATCAGCTGCGGGAATTCGTCGAGGTTCCAGCGGCGCAGGAACTCGCCGCAATGGGTCCTCCGGGCGTCGCCCTCCTTCGCCCACACCGGTCCGGTGTCCTTTTCGGCATCGACTTTCATCGTCCGGAATTTCAGCAGCTTGAAGACCTTCCCGTCGCGGCCGACACGCTCCTGCGCGTAGAACACGGGGCCCTTTCCCTCGAGGCGGATCACAAGCGCCACGAGCAAACCGACCGGAAGGAAGACCAGCCCCATCACGCTCGAGACCGCGAGGTCGAACGCCCGCTTCGCGAATCGGTTCCACGGGTCGTCGAGCGGCAGCGGCCGGAACCCGAGGAGCGGGATGGTGCTGACGTACTCGACCCCCACGTTGCTCGCGATGATCCCGTGGATGTCCGCGCCCATTTTGAACTCGATGAACGCGTCCTCGCACACCGCCACGAGATCGGAGATCACCTCCCGCGACAGCCCGGGTTCGAGCAGTACCACCTGGTCCGGCCGGAGCTTTTGGATCCAGGCCTCCCATTCCGACGCGAGCCCCGCGACCCGCACCCCTTCCAACTCCTGCCCTACTGGCAGCGCATTCTCCGAAAGCACCGCGACGGGGACCTGCCCGTAATGCGGGTTATTCCGCATCCAGCGGATGAAGGCGCGCGCGTTCTCGGTATACCCGATCACCAGGACCTCGATCAGGTCCTTCCGGCGGATGCGCCGCCAATACTCCCACTGGATGAGCAGGTAACGACCGATGCTGATGAACACGCACGAAAAAAACCAAAGGAAGAACAAAAAGACCCGGGAATACGAGAATTCCCGGTAAAAGAACGTCACGGCCATCAGAAGGACCGTTGCGTAACTGACCGCCTTGATCACCCAGAAGATCTCTTCGATGCGCCGCATGTGGCGCGCGGGCTGGTAAAGCCGGCATTCGCGGAAGAGCCAAAGATAGACGGGAAGGATCCCGATCAGCGCGTGCAGGTAGCCGTGGAGCGGCGGCACGCCGAGGTGCTTGGGAAGGACAAGGTAGAAACGCACGGTGTAGGCGACGAGAAAACTCAAGACGATCATGGCGCCGTCCACCGCCATCGTCGCGATCACCATACGCCGTTGATGGGCCGATCTCATCGTGGTACTGTCCTCCGTTCCCTGACGGTCCCCGCGCCTCCGCGAGACACGCCGGAGCCCGCGATCAATCCGTGTGTGAAGCCCGAAAACCAGCGATCGCGGCCCGCATGCGTTTGAGGAATTGATCCCGCGCGAACCCCCGGACCTTCGCCGCGACCGCACCGGGGTCATACATGCCTTGTTCAAAACGAGCGACCGCCTCCCGGACCGCCTCCGGCGTCTGCGCGTCGAAAAACACGCCGCTTTTCACCGTCTCGAGAGAACCACCTTTACCAAACGCGATCACCGGCGTCCCGCAGGACTGCGCCTCGAGAGGCACGATCCCGAAGTCCTCTTCCGCCGGAAAGATCAGCGCCCGTGCCCGCCCGTAAGCGTCGCGCAGCGCTGCATCGCTTACGCCGCCCCAGAAAAAGATCCGGTCGCTCCCGCGCAGTTTTTTGTAATGGGACTCAAGCGGTCCGGAGCCGATCACGATGAGCTTGCGGTCCAGCGCGTTGAAGGCTTCGATGACGATATCGAGCCTTTTATAAGGAACAAAATGCGAAACTGCAAGAAAATAATTCTCCTTGGGGCCGCCCGGTGTGTAGCGGTCCGCGTCAAGCGGCGGGTGAACCACGACGGCGTCCCGCCCGTACACCCGGCGGATCCGCTCCCGGATGTACTCCGAGTTCGCGATGAAAAGATCGACCCCGGCGTTCACCCGGAGGTCCCAGGCCCGCAGGGGCGCCATCAGGACCCGGATCAGGAAACGGACCGGAGCCAGGTACCGGCTGAAATAGACGTCCTGGAACCCCCAGAGATAACGCATCGGCGTATGGCAGTAACAGACGTGCCGCGCGCCCGCCGGGACCCGGACCCCTTTGGCCACGCAGTGAGAGCTGGAAAGGACCAGATCGGCATCCCGGATCTTGAGCGAACGGACCGCGAACGGCATGAGCGGCAGCAGCCACCGGTAATAATGCCGGACCCCCGGAAAATACTGCAGAAATGAATTTTTGATCGTGCGGGCTTGAAGGCGCGCGCTCAACCTCTTTTTGTCCGAAAATAGCGTGTAAACGACCGCGTCCGGATAAAGCTCCGCAAGGGCGTCCAGCACCTTCTCGCCGCCGCGCATATGGACCAGCCAATCGTGCACCAACGCGACCTTCACGATCCGCCCCCCAATACGTTCTCATAGACCGCGGCGGTCCGCCGGGCCGTCTCGCTCCACGAAAAGTATTTCACCCGCTCGAGCCCCTTCGCACGGTACGATTCCCGCAGCGAGGCGTCCGATTCCATCCGGAGGATCGCGTCCGCCATGGGCGCTTCGTCCTCGGTCGCGACGCGTAGCGCCGCGTCCCCCACGACCTCGGGGATCGACGCCGCGTTCGTCGTGATGACCGGCGTTCCGCACGCCATCGCTTCCAGGGGCGTCAGGCCGAACCCTTCGTAAAGGGACGGGTGGATGAGCGCGAGCGCCTGGTTGTAAAAGACCAACAACTCGTCCCCCTCGACCCGGGGCAGATGGATGATATCCCGGTCCGAGACGAGCGCCGCAATTTCTTCGTGACCCGGCGGGTACCTTTCGTCTTTCCGTCCGATCAGCACCAGCGCGCCCCGGACCTTTCCTTCGGCTTTGAGCCGGCGGAAGATCCTCAAGAGCCAGAGCACGTTCTTGTGCGGTTTCATGAGCCCGACGTAAAGGAAAAAATTTTCCGGAACGCGATACTTTGTCCTCAACGCCTCAAAAGCCGGCCTTAACATGTCGGGAGCGATCTCCCGGCAATCGGGCGACACCCCTTCGTAAATAACCGTGATCTTTCGCTCCGGAGCGCCAAAATGCGTGATCAGGTCCTTTTTCGTATGCTCAGAGACCGCGATGATGTGGTCCGCCAAAGTCACCGCCCGTTTGAGCATGAACCCGGCGTAACCCGTTTGGAGCGGGGTCAGGAACTGTTTGCGGAAGATCCAGTGAATGATGTCGTGGAGGGTCACGACCAGTTTCGTCCGCCCTTTGAGCACGGGCACATTGTAGTGCGGCGCGTGCCAAAGCCGGCATTGCCGGAGCAACGCGGGGTAACGGCATTGCTCTCGCAGCGAATAGATCGGCGCCGTGAACGGGATCCCGGGGCCGCCTTCCCTTCCGAACAGGGCCAGCCCGAGATCCTGCTCCAGCCCGGCGCTCCGGAAACCGTCGAGCAGCCCGCCCAGATACGTGCCGATCCCGGTGTTCTGCAACATCCGGACATCAAGGCCGATGCGACAGCGCATGGCGGGCTACGATCGTTCCTGAAGCCGCACGAGGACGGAGCGCAGCGCGTCAAAGGCCTGGTCCACCGTGACCGATCCCATGCACGGGTGGCCTTCCACCGGGCAGACCTCAAGCCCGCAGGGCGCGCACGGCACCTCATACTGGAGGAGGCTCAGCCGGTCGGTCCAGGGGTACCAGAAGCGCATGTCGTTGGTGCCGCTCGCAAGCAGCACGATCTCGAGGCCTTGCGCAGCGGCGATATGGGCCGGCCCCGAATCGTTGCCGACAAAGACGTCGCACGCGTCAAAAAGCACGGGAAGGTCGCGCAACGCCGTTTTCCCGCGCAGGTCGACGAACCGCTCCGAACTGAGCCGGAGGTCCGGTCCCCGCTCGCGCTCCCCTTCCGTCCCGATCAACACGACCTGGGCGAGCGCTTCCCGGTCGATCATTTGGATCAGGGCGCGGAAATCCTCGAACGGCCAACACTTCGAGGGATACCCCGCCTCCGCATGGATCACGACCCGCGGCAGGTCGGTCCTCGGCAAAAGCTGGCCGGTCGTGTCCCAGAACTCCCGCTCCCGTTCCTGCGAATACTCGAAAGGGAGTAATTTATTATCCTGGGCGACATGAAAGGAGCGCAGTAGGCTCAGGCCCAGAAGGACTTGATGCTGGGCCGCGTCATACGGCACGTCCTCATGCAGGAGAAAGCCTCCGCCCGTGCGGCCGAACCCGACCCGGTAGGACACGCCCGCGAACCACAAGAGCAGGATGTTCCTCAGATCGCCCCGGAAATCGAACCCCAGGTCATAATGTTTCTCTTTGAGCGGGCCGATCAACGCGCGAAAAGCGGCCAGTTTCTGCCGCCAGGCGGCAGTGCAGGAGAACCAGCCGGCGCGCCCGGGGATCCCGGCGCGGAGCTCGCGTGCGTCCTC
>JAHQRI010000056.1 GCA_019052695.1 Candidatus Omnitrophota bacterium | reverse complement strand
TCCCTTGGCCGGGCGGCGGTGCCCTGTCCCTTTGAATGAGTGGAGCTCTTGCTCTCATGAGCATTGAGAAACGATCTCTCGTTTTGCTGGTTACCAACGAGCGCCGTCTGTTCGAAAACGTGAACGCCTGCCTGAAACAATGCGGGCCGGACGTGGGACCCTTTTGGGAGGTCCTAAGTTGCCCTCCCGCAGATTTGCCGCAGCATGCCGGACCCCATCAGCCCGAGGTGCTATTCCTCGATTTGGACAGCCTGCAGGGCGATCTCGTGGAACTGGTCGGGGAGATCGCTCAGGTCTTTGATAAGGCCGAAGTGGTTTGTTCTAAGATGCGCCTCGAGGTTCCGGACATGCTCGACCTGCTCAAGGCGGGGGTCAAGAATTTCCTGACCCGGGCCTCGCTTCAAAAAGACCTCGAAGATTATCTCAAAAAGTTCAAAGGTGTATCCCGTGCTCCGGACCTTCCCTACAAGGAGGAGACCGCGCGCGGGAAGATCTTAGCGGTCTTTGGCCCCAAGGGAGGGTCGGGGATCACTCTTTTGTCGGCGAACCTCGCGGCGAGCCTATTATCGCTCAGCGGGCAGCGGGCCATCGTTTGCGATCTTTCCGGAGATTGCGGGGACGTGACCAGTTATTTGAACCTCCGCCCCTCTTATACGGTACGGGACGTCCTGAACCACGCCGACCTCATGGACAACTCTTTCCTGGAAGGGACCTTGGTGAAGCATGCTTCGGGTCTGGAAGTGCTGGCGGCTCCCCGGGAAGAGCAGGAAATGGTATCCTCCTCCGACTTTACGGGATTGCAGAGAATGTTCTCCTGCTTCCGGACGATGGTCGGGCATGTGGTCATTGACCTGGGCGGGCGGGACTTTCCTTTGATCCAGGCGGTTCTTTCCCAAGTGGACATGGCGATCATGGTCGGTTCGCTGGATGTCCTTTCGATGCGGGGGATGGTGAGTTATTTCAATAAGTTGAAGAAATTCCATTTTCCGGCGGACAAGGTCATCGTCGTGATCAACCGTTTCAATGCCAAGAACCAGCTCGATATCATCCGTGATTTTGAAAAGCACACCGGGAAGACAGTCACGTTCCGCTTGCCGAACCATTACCCGCTTTGCATCCAGGCCCTGAACGAGGGAAAGCTGCTCGAAGAGGTACACCGGGGGTCGGTCTTGGGCAAGGGGATCGGGGACATCGCGCGGGCCGTATGCGCCCCCTCGGAAACCGGACCGTCCGCCCCAAAAACAAACCCCGCGCTCTCTTTTTTAAAGCGGTTAGGAGCTTGAATCGCCTATGAATATTCTTTCGCCTCAGGGACCGTCCCATCCGCAAAAGGAAAACGAGCCGAACCGCTCGCGGTGGCGTGAGCTGAACGAGCTCAAAAGCAAGGTCCACCAGAACATCATCGATAACGTGAATCTTGAAGTGCTCCTTCAGTTCGACAACGAGGTCGCCCGCGAAGAGATCGCTAATTACGCCTCCGAGATCCTCACGAAATCCCCCGTGCCGCTCGCGGCCCCGGAAAGAACGAGGATGGTCCAGGAAGTGGTCTATGAGACCTTCGGGCTCGGTCCGCTCGAGCCGCTTCTCGCGGACACGAGCATCGACGAGATCATGGTCAATAATTACGAGACGGTCTTCATCGAACGCCGGGGCAAGATCGAGAAGGCGAAGATCTATTTCAAGGACAACACGCATTTGCGGCATGTCATCAACCGGATCGTGGCCCGCGTCGGACGTCGTATCGACGACTCGTCCCCGATGGTGGACGCGCGCCTTTCCGACGGGTCCCGCGTGAACGCGATCATTCCGCCGCTTGCGTTGGACGGCCCGTGCCTTTCCATCCGCCGGTTCAAGGCACAGCCGCTGACGGCAACGGACCTTGTGGCGATCAAGAGTATCAGCGCCGAAATGCTGTTCCTGCTCCAGGTCGCGGTCCTTTCAAAAATGAACATTTTGATCTCGGGCGGTACGGGCACCGGTAAAACGACGCTCCTGAACATCCTTTCGGCGTTCATTCCGGGGGACGAGCGCATCGTGACGATCGAGGATGCCGCGGAACTTCAACTTCAGCAGCCCCACGTGGTCCGGCTGGAGACCCGACCTCCCAACATCGAAGGGAAGGGCGGGGTGAACCAGGGAGATCTTTTCCGGAACACACTGCGTATGCGGCCGGACCGTATCATCGTCGGCGAAGTCCGCGGTCCCGAGGCCCTGGATATGATGCAAGCGATGAACACGGGTCACGAAGGTTCGCTGACCTCCATTCACGCGAACAGCCCCCGGGACGCTCTCGGACGCCTCGAGACGATGATCCTGATGTCGGGGGTCCGTTTCGACCACCAGACGATTGTCCGCCAGATCGCGAGCGCTCTGAACATCGTAGTGCAGATCCGGCGGTATCCGGACGGCAAACGCAGGATCGAATCGATCTGCGAGGTCTCGGGATTGGAAGGGGACGTCGTGACCATGCAGGAGCTCGCTTCTTTTGAAGTTAAACAGGTCCACGCCCACAAGGACGTGGAAGGGGAGTTCAAGATCCATGACCTGAGGCCGAAGTTCATGGAACGGGCCCGGGAATTAGGGATCCTTCAGAAGATCGCGCAGGGAAAATAAGGTCAAAGGACGGGGCCATGGTTTGGGGAGCAATTCTGATCGGGGTCGCCATTTTCCTGATCGCAAGAATGATCATCAGTTGGGTTTTTCTTTCCCGAAAGGTGTCCGGATTCCAATTTCCCGAAGACCACGGACCTTCCGTTCCGGGGGCGCCTCTCAAGCGCAATACCGCGCAGTTCAGTAAGATCGGGTTTGTCCAGCGGTCCCTGCGCCGCCAGCCCTTGTCCAAGCGGCTGCTGCTCTACCTCCGGCGGGCCCGCTGGGGGATCTCCGTGGCGGTGCTTCTGCTGATCTGCTTTTCATTGGCGGTGGTCTGCCTGCTGGTGGTCGAAGACAAACTCCCCCTCCTGCTGTCTTTGGCCCTTTCGCTCGGAGTGGGGGCCCTGCCCTTGATCTACCTGCGCATGAAGAACGAAAAATACGTCAACCTCTTCTGCGAACGCCTTCCGGACGGCCTCATGACCCTCAGCGGAGGCATCAAGGTGGGGTTGAGCCTGGACAAGGCGGTCCGGGAGGTCGTCAATAACGCGCCCTATCCGGTCGCGCTTGAATTTAAGATCGTGTCCGGGGAGGTCGCGCTGGGGTCGTCGATGGAAAAGGCGTTCTACCACCTCTCCGAAAGGATCCCGCGAAGGGAGGTCCGCATCCTTGCCACCGCGATCGCGATCCACAGCCAACTCGGGGGGAACCTCAGCGAGTTGCTCGTGAACTTGCAGAACACGATCCGGGAGCGTCTTGCCATCCAAAGAGAAATACGTGTCTTGAGCGCTCAAGGGATCTTCACGGCGCTGGTCCTGGTCTTTTTACCGGTTTTTATGGCGGGCGTTTATTTTTCGATGGACCGTGAAAATTTCCTGGGATTTTTAAGTTCGGAAATGGGGAAGACTGTGCTCTGGGTGGTGTTTCTGTCGTTGACCGGAGCTTCCTTGATGATCCGCAAGATCATCAAGGTCGACGATTGAGAGGGGGAATACCTTGATCAAGTGGGACGTCGTTTCGATCGCTCTGGCGGGCGGTCTTTTTTCGTGGGCGTTGGTGATCTTCCTGGCGGAGCTTTGGGAGGGCCGCAGGAACCGGACGCGTCTTTTCGACCCGGCCTTGAAAGAGAATATCGATCTGCCCTACGCGCTGGACGAAAAGCGATGGAAAAAAGAGAACGTCGAGAACATCGAAAAGGACCACCTCAAAAAGCAGCTTTCGGAAGCCGGTGTTTTGAGCCGGAACCTTTATCTCTTTTTCAGGTTCGCGTTCCCGTTCGCTATTTTTTTACCGTTCGTTTTCCTGACGGTGGCGCTCTTGACGGACCGGGTCAACATGGAGACGCTCACCTGGTCGTTGGCTTCGGGGGCGGTTCTTTATTTCTCGTTGCGATACTTGATCTATCTCATGGTCAAACGCCGGAAACAGGCGATCCTCAGGGGACTTCCCGATCTTTTGGACCTCTTGATCATTTGTATCGAGTCGGGGTTGAATTTCATGGCCGCGTTGGAACGTACCCTTAAGGAAAGCGACCGGAGCGCGCCCCTGACCAAAGAACTGGACATCCTGTATCACGAATATCTCGGCGGGCTTTCCTTGGCGAGCGCTTGCACGCGCATGTCCCAGAGGGCTGACATTCCGGAAGTCACTTCGATCCTGAGCGCGATCATCCAGTCGGAAAGGCTGGGGTTGGGGTTGGGGCACACGCTTCGGGTTCAGGCCTCTGATTTTCGGGACAAATACCGGCAAAGGATCCGGGAGAAAGCGTTCAAAGTTCCCGTCAAGCTCGTCTTTCCGGTCGTTTTGATCCTGACGGGCGCGATGTTGCCGGTCAGCGTAGGGCCGGTCCTTTACAAATTGAAGGAATCTTTCGCGACCGCCACCGAAGATGACAGAAAGAAAGCAGAAGAGGGCGGAAAGGAATACTATGTGGTCCCCACGATTTCGAAATCAAAACGGTAAGGTGCTGGCCCGCAAGGTCCTGGTCTGCGACCGGCTTTTGAGCCGTTGCCGGGGGCTGTTATTTCGCCCGGATTTCCCGGAGGGCGAGGCTTGCTGGCTGGTGCCCTGCCGCAGCGTGCACACTTGGGGGATGGGATTCCCCCTTGACATTCTCGCCTTGGACCGTGAGCATAGGGTCGTTGCCCGCGTTCAGGGGCTGAAACCCTGGAGGTTGTCGCCTTATTTTGGAAAGGCTTATTCCATTTTGGAGTTCCGGTCCCCCATGCCGGTCGGCTGCGCGGTGGGGGAGAAACTGATCCTGGAGGACGGGGCCCGATGATGATCGCTTTAGCGGTACGAAGGAGGGCAAATAGAGGGCAGAGCGGCGTCGAAACGGCGTTCGCGTTACTGATCGCCCTTGCTTTCTTGGTGTTCATCTGGGAAGGGATCTACTTCGGGTATAACTGGGTAGCCATGCAATTTGTCCTTTCCCGGGCGCTCCAAGATGTTCGCACGGACAAGAGTGAGGGCCTGATCCTCGGTAACATTCAAAGGAACGCGGAAGATTTCAATCTGACCGAGGGGATGCATGCGCCGGTGATCCAGTTCGGAGGTTTTTCTTGGTACGAGGGGAAAGAGAACCGCCAGATGGTGCGGATCTCTCTTGCCCGGGACATCCGTTTCGGTTTTTTTATGAGCAAGGTCTTTCCGGGCAGTAGCGGGATGATCACGGTCAGGGTTTCGGGATACGCGGAAACGCCGCCTTCGATAGGATGATCATGGGACGGAGAAATTTCAAAAGGGGTTGGGGGGAGAATGGCCGGCGGGGACAGGCCATGATCGAGATGGCCTTCCTGGGCTTTTTCCTTGTTTTGCTGGCCGTGATCATCGTCCATTACGCCGTATTCTTCCTGACCGCTCAAAGGGTCGAAGGGTTGACCCGCGAGGGCGCTCAGGCCGCCTTCCACGACTGCCGCGCCCTGACGAACGCCGATGAAAAGCTTGCATGTTTGGATACCGTGGCGACGAGGTTGGAGAACATTCTGGTCAACACCCTGCGGACTGCGGAGCCTGTCTTGCCGGGCGATTACAGGATCTTTTTTACTTCCTGGGAGTTCGGCGATGACCCTAACGACGAGAGCGCGGAGGACGTTGTTTTCATGACCCCTTCCGCCGGGGGCTTTGATAACCCCCTCATCAAAGGATCGCTGGCCGAAGCGGGCGGAAGCCGGTACGAAACTGCCGCGGACTTCTTCGTCAAGAATACACAGCGGAATCCCGTCCAAGATAAAGGGCAGGTGTTCATTTGCGAGGTCTATTACAGGCACCAGGCGTCCAGGGTCACCGAGTCCAAATCGACCACATTTTTTAACTACACTTTTTTCCTTCCGCTCCTCAACAATACGATCTACTCCTCCAGTGTTGCGTAGAACGGTAAGACGTCGCGGGCGGTTCGCGGCGGAGGACGGCGGCTGAATAGGAGAACATCGTGGGGTTCTTCCTCGGCGTTTTTTTTCTGCTGGTCGCGGCGGTTTTCTTTTTTTGGAAGTTCTCGAAGGGCGGCGTTCCTCTTTTGGGAGGCGGGCAGAGGCGATCGGTTGTGCCGGAGCTGGTCATCGAGGAATCTTCCGCCGGGCGGAAGATCACCGTAGAAAAAAGTTCGCGCTTAGGTCTCTTTTCGATCCGGGTCCCTCTCTTTGTCAGCAATCCCACGTCACATGAGATCATCATTTCGAAGGTCTATTGGACCCTATGGTTCTCCAACCTGACCCACAGCGGGACCTTAAGCCGCGAGATCGTGATCCCGCCCCAAACGGACCGCTTTGAGATCAAACTTTCGGATGTTCTCGAGGAGGGACTGTTGGGGGCCCTCGTGGACCTTTTCAAACTGGCCTCTTCGGGGGTTCAGGGCTTTTTGGACGGGAAAATCGCTTTTTCGGTCCGCTCGGGGCCCACGCCCGCCCGGATCTTTTCCCAGGCCTTCTCCCAGTGCGGTTTTGCCCTAGAGATCAAAGAGAACGCAACGGACAAACCGAAATCCGTCACCAAATTTTCCAAGGACCCGCTGACGGGATTCCTGACGCGCCAATTCCTCGAGGTCCAGTTCCAGTCCCTGATCGATACCTTTGTCCCCACCCACGCGATGTCCGTGCTGATCCTTGACGTGGACAACTTCAAGTCGGTCAATGACGGGCACGGCCATCTTTTGGGGGACGAGGTCCTGAGGATCCTGGCGAAGGAGATACAAAGACTGCTCAAACCGGAGGACTTCGCGATCCGCTACGGCGGAGATGAATTCGTGATCATCCTGCAGGACAAGGGGGGGGCTGAGGCGGAACAATTCGCCCAAGAATTACGGACGGCCGTGTCCATGATCTCGTTGCCGCTTGAAACGGGCGAATTCCTGCGTTTCACGATCAGTATCGGTCTTGCCGTGATCAATGTCCGGGCACCGTATGAGCAGTGGATCAAACTGGCCGATGATGTGTTGCGGCTCGCCAAAAAACAAGGCAAGAACCGCCTCAGCGTGAATCGCCGGGCCCCCGAGATCATCCTGTAGAAGCTCCCCCAAGAAATCCATCAAGAAATCCCTCAAGAAATCCAACGGACAACCGAAAACCTATGTGGCGGGCTTTTTAATCTCTAACGGAGAAAGGTCCCATGGGTCGAAAAGAGCTTCTAGCGCTGATCGTTGCGGTCGTCTGCGGTTTTCTGGCTTACATGATCTATATTAAAAAACCGGCACCCCCGGCGGATCTTCCCCCGACGGAAGGCCCCCGCTGTGTGGTCGCCGCAGGTTTTTTGGAGAAGGGGACGGTGCTGAACGAAGAGAACCTCGGCTTTTCGCCCCCCCTCGAACCTTCGGCTGATGTCGCGAACCTTTTTCTCCAAAAAGAGGACGCGATCGGGAAAAGATTGAAGGAAAGAACGGAACAGAACGCTTACATCCTCCGTTCCGGGGTTGAAATTCCTCCGGCGGGTTCCCGGGGGTCTGACGACATGCTGCCGATCCCTCCCGGGATGCAGGCGGTGACCCTTGACGTGAACGAGATCGTGGGGGTCACGAACCGGGTCATGTCCGGTCAATATGCCGATATCATGGGAGATATCAAGGACATCCAAGGGAAGACCCTCCTGACGACCCTGGCCTATTCGGTCCCGATCATTGCGGTCCAAAGGAAGGGTGACGATTCAATCCAAAAGATCACCCTGGCGTTTCTCCCGGACGAAGCGGAAACGGTCTTTGGGGCCATGGCTCAGGGCAAGATCCGGATGAGCCTCCTCTCGGGGAAAGGACAGAAACCTTCCTCGGAGCAGGACCAGGGCGCCATGAAGATCATTAAAGGGGTGGACCATAAACCGAACGCCGTTTTCCTCAAGGAAGGGGATGATTCGCGGAGCGGGGCTCGAGCGCTGTTGAAAGACGCCCTCACGTCGATCTCTTCGGGAAATGCCCCGTCCGGTCAAGGGGCGGGGAGCAGCTCCGAAGGAAGGGAAGGTGCGGGTGCCTATGAATTCTAAAAGATCGTTTTTTTACCGGAGCTTGATCGGTCTTGTGGTTTTGACGCTGTCTTTCCCGCTTGTCCCGGCGGCCCTGTTGTCGGCGGACGGGGGCGTGAACATGGATGTGCGGGTCCGGTATTTGCCGTGGCCCTCGGACGAAGTCCAGCGGTCCGATACCCTTTACATCTCCAAAGATACGTCCCAGGTCCTTCGTTTCGACCGGAAGATCGTCAGGACCGCCGTTTCCAATCCCGAGCTTTGCGATTTCACGCCCCTGAGCCCCAAGGAGATCTTGATCTACGCGAAAAAACCGGGGCTTGCCAATCTGATCGTTTGGGACGAAAAGGACACGATCGCCACCTACGACCTTTATTCCGTGCTCGACACGGACAAACTCAAAGAGGTCATAAGGGGGATCGATCCCGAGAACGCCTTTCAGGTGGTCCCTTTCAACGAGACACTGGCCGTTTACGGGATGACCGCGACGGCGGCCAAGCTCAAACGGATCAATCAGGTGATCACGGCCTATGACGCCAAGGCCGTCAGCTTTGTCACGGTCAAAGATCCCAAGCAGGTCCTTCTGGAAGTGAGGTTCGCGGAGATCACGCGGAACGGCGCGGAGGATTACGGCCTCGACCTGGAAGCGTTCCTGACCACCGACCACCACCTTTACCAATTCCGCTCCCTGTACGGCGGCAATGCGGTCAATACCGAGGATGATGACTTTATAAGGCCGAGCGGGCGAGCCAAAAACCCTTTCGGTGCTTTTGAGGGTCCTGCCTTCGCGACCCCGGACAGCACGAGCAGTACGGATATCTTTGCCACGGTCTTCGGGAAGAATTTCACGTATTCTCCCGTCCTTCAGTGGCTTCAAGACAAAAATATTTTGAAGATCATCGCGCGGCCGAACCTTTTGGCCAAGGACGGGGAGGAGGCCAAGTTCCTCGTCGGCGGCGAGTACCCGATCCCGGTGCAGACCGCCACGACCATTTCGATCGAGTACAAGAAATACGGGACCCAGCTGAATTTCACGCCGGAGGTCCTGGATGATCAGGAGATCCGGCTGAAGGTGAAGACCGAGGTCAGCGAACTTGATTATGCCAACACCGTCGAGCTGGGGGGGAATGATGTGCCGGGGCTCATCAGCAGGACACATGAGACCGTCGCCGAGCTCAAGGACGGGGAAACCCTTTTGATCGGCGGGATGATCACCCAGCGGATGTCCGAGGGGCAAAGCAAGCTCCCGTTCTTTGGGGACCTGCCTGGGCTGAAATACCTGTTCCAAAAAAAGACATACGCCAGGTCGGATGTCGAGCTGGTCGTGATCGTGACGCCGCATGTCGTTTCGGCGTTCCAGCTCAAGGACAAAAAGAAATTCTTCTCCCCTGAGGTGGTCCAGAAACTGGAAGAGGCGGTCAAGGTCTACAAACCGGGGTTCCACGATATCCAGGGAGACGCGATCAATCAGGTCATGGTCCAGGGCGAGGGCCGTTCGGATTTCAAGGAATGGCAGAAGGTCCGCGACCGGGCGATCGATGAGGACATAAAAACACAGGCTACGATCACGACCTCAAGGTCAGGGGCGGTGCCCGCCGTCGTCACACTGCCGCCGTCCGCCGTGAAACCGACGGCAACGCCGAGACCGGTCGCGGTCGCGATGCCCAAGGCGGTCGAGGTCAAAACGCCCTGGCCGGCACCCGCCGCGAGCCGCGAAATGGAGGCCGCCCTGACGCAGGTCAAGGCAACGCCGGTCACGCGGGTCGAAACAAAGGCGGAAGACAAGCCCGGTTTTTGGTCCCGCTTCACAAGTTCCTGGAAACGAGGGAGCACGCCGGCCGCAACGACCTCCGGGTCTAATGTCAAGGTGGCTTCCGTCCCCGTGGCGACCGTAGCGTCCGTTCCGCCGCCGGATGCTTCGCAGCTTGATTTCAGGCCTGTTCAATACTAGAAGCGTTTCCTAAGTCGGCGGAACCCCGGTAGCCCCAGGACATTCCCGGATGTTTTTACCGGGAATCCGAACTTCCAGATCCCCATCTTTCCCGCCTTTGGACGGAACTTCGCAGCATACGGTCGTGCGGGAATGACCCCTATTAAAAAACTTTTGAACGGTCATTGAGCAAGCAGGGTGAGCCGGTCTTCTTGAGGATGTGTTGGCCGGATTTGTTTCACTTACGAAATCGAACTCAGGAAACCGAAGATCTCTCGGGCGGCTTTTGCGCTTGCGCCCTTCTCTCCGAGCCGCCCCCGCACTTGACGGAATTCGGCTCGCATCTTCTCCTGCAGTTCCGGGCTCTCCAGGAAGACCTTTGCCTCGTGCGCGATCGTGGCGGGGCAGGCGTCTCGCTGGATGAACTCGGGGACGACGCGATCGTCGGCGAGCAGGTTCACAAGCCCGAGGTAGGGGACTTTGATGAGGTATTTGCCGAGGAGGTAAGTGGACCAGCCGGTCTTGTAGAGCAGGAAAAAGGGCGTGCCGATCAGCGCGGTCTCGAGCGTCGCGGTCCCTGATGCAACAAGCGCGAAATCCATGGCCCGGACAAGCTCGTAAAAAGACAAGGCCGGACATTCGGGCTTGAGGTCGCTTTGCGCGAGGATCTTTTCGTAGATCGCCGGCCGGACGTTCGGCGAGCGGGAAACAAAAAAAGACGTTCCCGGAACGTCCTTCCGCAAGAGCTCCGCCGCCTTAAGCATGACGGGAAGGATCCGTTTCACTTCTTTTTCCCGGGACCCCGAAAAAAGACCGACCGCCTTCTGTCCCGGGGTGATCCCCAACCTGCCGCGGAGTGTGCTGGGGTCCGGCAATTCCGGGATCGCGTCGAGCAAGGGATGCCCCACGAATTTGGCGTTCACACCCTCATGGTCATAAAAGGTCTCTTCAAAAGGCAGGATCACGAGCATCTCGCGGACGTGCTTTTTGATGATGCGAATGCGGCGCTTTCCCCACGCCCAGAGCTGCGGGGAAATGTAATAGAGCACGGGGACGAACGGGGAGACCTTTTTGGCGAGCCGGAGGTTAAAGGCCGGGGAGTCGATCACGACAAGGGCGTCCGGGTTTTCATCCCGGATGTTCCGGACGGTACGTTTGAAGATCGCGAGGTACTTGAAATAATTCCGGAGAACGTCGCCGAACCCGAGGGCCGAGATCACGGTCATGTCGTCGAAGGTCTTGACGCCCGCCGCCCGCATTTGAGCACCGCCGACCCCGCAGAATGTGACGTCCGGGGCGATCTTTTTGATCTCTGCGACCAGATGCGCGCCGTGGAGGTCGGCGGAGGCTTCACAGGCGACGAGGAAGAGCTTGCGTGTCATGCGTTTTTTGCGGCGAGCTTCGGTTGCTGGGCCTGAACGGTCCGGGCGATCTCGAGCGCGAGTTTCAGGGCGTCGCGGGCGGCCGTGTCCGGCTTCCCGAGGCTCTTCCCGGAACGGATGTTCTCCATAAAAAATTTCAACTCCTCTTTCAGGGGCTCGGCTTTCTCGATCTCGATCGTCTCCTGCGCGATCGAGGCGCCGTCCTTACGGAAGATCTTGCAGGCCTGCGCGCCGTAATCAAGCGAAATATAGGCGTCTTCCTGAAAGATCCGGATCTTACGCTGCTTTTCGAACGTCAGACGCGAGGCGGTGATGTCGGCGACGGCCCCGTTCTTGAACTTCATGCGGACGTTGGCGATATCTTCGAAAGGGGTCAGGACATTGACGCCGATCGCGTCAAAACTCGCGACTTCGGATTTGACGAGGCCGAGGACGATGTCCAGGTCGTGGATCATGAGGTCCAGCACGACGCCGCAGTCATTGATGCGTCCGGTGAAAGGACCGAGGCGGTGGATCTCAAAGAACCGGATGTTCTTCGCGATCTCTTCGATCCGTTTGAACCCGGGATTGTGGCGTTCGATGTGGCCGACCTGGAGGGCGAGCCGTTTTTGGCGCGCGAGATCGAGCAGTTCGTCCGCTTCTTCGAGTTTGAGCGTGATCGGTTTTTCGATCAATGTGTGGACCCCGGCCTTGAGGAATTCCTTGGCGACCGCGTAGTGGGTGGAGATCGGGGTCGCGATACTGACGGCTTGGACCTTTCCGAGAAGGTCCCGGAAATCCTGGAAGTAGGCGGTGCCGAGTTCCTTGGCTTTCTCGGCCTTGGCGGGGTCCAGGTC
>JAHQRI010000055.1 GCA_019052695.1 Candidatus Omnitrophota bacterium | reverse complement strand
AGATACGTGAGAGCGAACATCCTGAAAAAGACCGCTACAGGCAAAAGGATCATTTGAATGGTCACAAGGGCCGCGAGAACGATCAGCGTCCCCGTAATGATCCTCAAAAAAACCAGGGGCGATTTGAGGAACGGCAATATCTTGATCAAAATGAGCCCGGGAATCGCCAATAGCCCGCCCCCGATCAACCCCGCGAGAAAAACGATAAGACCGACGACGGTCTGCAGGACCATCGCCACGATAGCGAGCCCCATCACCACGAAGACGTATTTCAAAACTTTCTGTTTCCGGGAGCTCACGGCGCGTAAGAACGTGTCCCACGCCTGACCGATCAGCACATTTTCTCGATACATGACCGGCGCCACGAAATCTCGCGCGAGGAAAAGAACGATCCCCACGGAGACGATCGAAGCGACCGTAAGAAGCCCTCCGGCGACACCGACAAAAGCGGCGAGGACGGGCCACCCGGTCAAGGACCGGGCGAGAAAGACGCTGGCGGTCCCGACCCCCACGGCGGCCCCGATCCCCCAAAAGGAAAAAACGAGGCTCCACTTAAAATAGGAATTCCCGAGGTCCCGGCTGCGGGCAAACGGCACCCGGACCGCGTCTTCCCGCGTCGTCAGAACATTTAAGAGCACAAAGTGGAACCTGCTGTTGAGCCAGACGGTCAGGACCCAACCGGCAATGGCAAGGAGAATGCCCCCGAGGATCAAAAACGCGGGGAACGAAGGACCGTCTTTTTCCCGGGACTCCGGGGCGGAAACCGCCTGCACCGTTCCTTGTCCCTCGGTCGCGGCCGTCGGAGCGGGAGCCTCGACCGCGTTCTCCTCCGAAAGCTCCGGCTTCGCAGGCGCGCCGGGAGCAGCCTCCTGTGCCACGATCTGACTTTGCGTTTTAGGCGCCCGGGATGGCAACTTAAAATTCGAGACCCCGCAACCCTGGACCCCCGCAGCCGCAAGCCAGACAATGATCACGATCTTGAACCAGCGTTTGAAACGGAACGGGAAAAGCACCGCCTTGGCGGCCTCCCAGGAAAAACCGATCATGGATCTCAGCGACGGTCCTTGTTCCATCATAGCCCCCCGTTCCCCCCGAGATCTCCGGACCTTCCCGGAGATCGTTCAAAAAAAATCCTCCTTTGCGGTCGTCCGCAAAGGAGGATCTTCGCTGCGCTTCAAAAGAAACGTCCCTAGGCTTCCACCACCTGCGTCTTGGCCCAGCCGTCCGCCAGACGATGCCCTTTCCAAAGGACAAAAATGATCTCGACGATGTAACCGATCACCAGAACAAAGGGGATGATCAAAAGGATGTTCCGGATAAAAGCCTGCCCCATGGTGACCTTTTCACCCGTCAAACTGACGAGTTTGATCTTCACCATCGCCCGGCCCGGGGAAAAAACCGAATCGCGGACGATCAACCAAATGATGTTCACGAGGACAAGCACGACGCTGCGCACCCCTTCCGGCACCGCCAAAAGAAGCAGCCCGATGATGACCCCGAGGATGATCGGAACCACGATCAGATCGATCACGCCGGCCGCGGTCCGCTTCCCTTTTCCCGCTGGAACTAATCCTTCCATTGTAGACTCCTTTCCTTGAGAAAACCCTGTTTAACAAGCCTTCCCTGAAAAATGACGGGCCTGTGCCGCCCCCCGCCGGATAAAACTCTAACGGCGAAGAACGCCTGTGTCAAAACCTTTATAGTAACGGCTGACTTCCCCCCGAGGTTTAGGCGTCATATGCGCTATATTGGCCCCCGGGGTCCCGTTTGATCTTCCGGGCAAGCTCTAACCGGAGTAATAGCGCGGGAAAACCACGGGGATCCAAGCCCGCGGCATCCAGGATCCCTTCCGCGCTCAGGGGACCTTTTTCTCTGAGGACCTTCCCCACGGCAGCAGCCTCCTCATCCAGGGATGCTCCGGTCGCGGCGCGCGACGAACAGGCCTCAACCACAGCACTTCCGGCCCCCGCTTCGAGGAAAAGGGTCGCCTCCGAGAAGCACCCGCCGTCCGGGGAATGATCTTGGTCTTCATCGGCCGGCCGGGAAAAATGATTCTCCCTTTTCAGGGTTCCCGCTAAAACTTCTCCGATGTCCTCGGGGCCCTCGACCAAGCAGGCCCCTTCTTTGAGAAGGCGGTGTGTCCCGCGCGAGGTGAGCTGATCGACCGGACCGGGAAGCGCGAACACTTCACGGCCCTGGTCCGCGGCCTGGTGCGCGGTGATCAGCGAACCGCTCCGGGAATGGGCCTCGATGACGAGCACCCCGTAGCAGAGGCCTGAGATGATCCGGTTACGGCGCGGAAAGTTCTCGGGGAGCGGCGGCGTCCCCAGAGGATATTCGCTCAGGACCGCTCCCCGCGTCACGATCCTTTCGTAAAGCCCCTCATTTTCCTTCGGGTAGACAACATCCAGACCGGAGCCTAGGACCGCAAGTGTCCGGCCGTAAGAGACCTCAAGGGCGGCTTCGTGCGCGGCCTGATCGATCCCCCGGGCCATGCCGGAGACGATCGTGAGCCCCTGGTCCGCTAGTCCTTTCCCGAACCGCCTCGCCTGGGTTCGACCGTAAAAGCTCGGGTGCCTTGTCCCAACGATCGCGACGGCATTTTGATCCGTTTCTTCGACCGCTCCTTTAAGGTAGAGAACAAGAGGCGGATCGGCGATCTCCTTGAGAGATCGAGGATAAGCGGGATCGGTGACCGGAAAAAGACGGATATTTTCCGCGATGCATCGATCAAGCTCCCGTTCGGGAGATAAGATCCGGAGAGCACCCTTTGGATCCGTTCCATTGAAAAAACCCTCGGCAGTCATGATCTCGAGGATCTCTTGCGCCGCTTTTTGTTGCTCAAGCAAGGCCATGACCCTGCGCCGCCCTTCGATCCTCAGGTGGTTCAAGGTCAAAAAAGCTTTCAAGTCTTGTGGGGAAATGGGATCCGTCACCGGGGTCACCTTTTCAAGAGATGAACCCGATCCATCGTTTGAGATGCTCCGGCGGCTGCATCCGTTGTCGTAAATCATCCGAAAGGACCCTTTGACCCCGGAGATAAAAGATCGCTTTTGAAATAGTTTCAATGGTCGTTATTTGTGCTCTCGTTTTCATAGGAACAATGTATCAAAATATCCTTTAAAATCAATATTTATTTTATTAATCCTTATATTAAAAGCACTGGAGCGCTCGCTTGGTATTTCCGGGGAATCACAGGGGCCTCCCGCTACCGGCCTCCGGCGAGAGCAATGACCTTTTGAACAAGGGGAAGAGGGATTTTCTTTTCAATGGAAACGCGGCCGATACGCCGCGGCAAGACGAAGCGAAGGGCGCCTTCTTTTTTCTTTTTATCGCGCATCATGACCTTCAGGATCGCATGGGTCCTCAGATCCAAGTTTTTGATCGAAACGGGAAGTTTCAGGGACACGATCAGTTTCATCTGGCGCCATACCAGTTCCTGGGAACACAATCCGAGATTCGCGGCAAGTTGGGCCGCCATCATCATCCCGACTGCGACGGCCTCACCGTGGACCAACCGCCCGTAACGCAAAGCACCTTCCACGCCGTGCGCGAACGTGTGCCCGTAGTTGAGGATCATGCGTTCCCCCCTGGTCTCGAATTCGTCGCGGCTGACCACGCCGGCCTTGATCCCTGCCGAGACCGCCACGATCTTTTCGAGGACGCGAAGGTCCTTACGGAGGATGGCGTCGGCGTGTTCTTCGAGAAAGCGGAAAAGCCCCCCGCTCCGGATCATGCCGTATTTCACCACCTCACCGAGCGAGGCGCAAAGCTCGCGGGCGGGAAGCGAACGAAGCAACGCGACATCGGCGATCACAAGCGCCGGAGGGTGAAAGGCGCCCATCAGGTTCTTCCCTTCCGGAAGGTCGATCGCCGTCTTCCCCCCGATCGCGCTGTCGACCTGGGCGAGGAGGGTCGTCGCGATATTCACGTACCGGATTCCCCTTAAATAGACCGCCGCAGCGAACCCGGCGAGGTCGCTCACCACCCCGCCTCCGACAGCCACGATCCCGTCCCGGCGCTCAAAACCCAGCGCGAGAAGCGACCGAGTAAGTTTAAAAAGCTCCTTTTCGGATTTGGCAACCTCGCCGTTAGGGAGCAGGTGGGTGTGAACCTTAAACCCTCGTTTCCTCAAAGAAGCGGCCAACGGCCGCGTGCAGAAATTCAGGTTCTTCTGGGAGACGATCATGAGCCGGGCTTTACGTTCGAAAACCCCGGACATAAGCGCTCCGCTCCTGGAAAGGAGGCCCCTCCCCACGCAAATCCGGTAATGACCGCGAGAACTCCGTACTGTCAGGACCTTCATTTCTTAAACTCCTTGCCGTCCGAAACGGAGCTTCTGATCCTCAAATCCCACAAGGACGACCGTGTTCTTCGACGCAATCGGCGCCCGAACCCTTACCGGGGCGATTTTATCATGTTCCGGATCTCCCGGGCGACATCTTCCGCGCCCTTTCCGTCCGTAACGACGGAAAAATGGCACGCTTTCTTGTAAACGAGTTCCCGGTCGCTCAGAATCTGGGTCAACGCCCCGAGAGGATCCGGTTTATTGAGAAGCGGGCGTCCCTTGGAATATTGGAGCCGTTGCCACAAAGTCTTCGCCGAGGCCTCCAACAGAACCAGCGTCCCCGTCTCCTTCATGCGTGTGACATTCTCGGCCCGTAGGATCACACCTCCGCCGGTCGCCACCACCTGGTGATTTTTTCGGGAAATATCCTCAAGAACGGCGGACTCAACGTCTCGAAAATAGGGCTCGCCGGATTGCGCGAAGATCTCCGGGATGGTCCGTCCCTCTTTTTTTTCGATCTCGGCGTCAAAATCCACGAACGCGGCGTCGAGCATCCCCGCCAGCGCCCTTCCGGTCACGCTCTTGCCGGAGCCCATCATCCCGATCAAGTAAATATTCCGGCTACCGTGTTCCATGAAAACCCGCATAGGCCCGGCAGGAGGTCTTTATTGAGTGTGAAAAGGTGAGGGTCATCGAAAGGTCAGGCACGGACCTGTTTTAAGTACCCGTCGTAATTGCGCCGGATCTCCGGGATGGAATCCCCGCCGAATTTCTCGAGAAAAGCGTCCGCAAGAACGTAGGCCACCAGGGCTTCCCCGATCACGCTCCCGGCCGGGACCGCGCAAATGTCGCTGCGTTCGAAATCGGCCTTCTCGCCCTTGAGGGTCTCCATGTTCACTGAGGCGAGCGGCGCAGCCAACGTGGAGATCGGCTTCATCGTCACGCGAACGACAAGGTCCTGCCCGTTCGTCATGCCCCCCGTCAAACCTCCGGCGCGGTTCGTCTTGTGATGATACCCCCGGAGCTTGCTGTAAAAGATCTCGTCGTGCGCCGCCGAGCCCGGGACTCCCGCCAGGGCCGTCCCCTTCCCGATCTCGACCGCTTTCACCGATTGCTGTCCCATGAGCAGGAAGGCCAGCCGCGCGTCAAGTTTCCGTTCGAAGTGCACGTGCGAACCGAGCCCGACGGGGAGTCCCGTGGCGAGGACCTCGTATTTCCCGCCGAGGGTGTCACCCATCTTCCGGGCCCTGTCGATCAGGCGGATCATCGCGGCTTCCGTCCTCCTGCACACGCAATTGACACGCGACCCTTTAACGCCGCGGCGGATGTCAGGGAGCGCCCATTCTTTCTCGGGGACCTGGGCCGTCCCAAGTTGGACCACGTGCCCCGCGAGCTCGATCCCGAATTTTTTCAGTAAAAGTTTACAGGCTGCTCCGACCGCCACCCGCATCGCGGTCTCACGGGCACTCGAACGTTCCAGAACGGCGCGGACCCCCTGATGGTACTTGAGGGCCCCGGCGAGATCCGCGTGTCCGGGACGCGGGCGGTGCAGTTCGGGCATTTGGTCAAGCGTGAAATCCCGGTTGGTCAGCAAAAAACCGAGCGGCGCCCCGGTCGTGACCTTTCTGAGGACCCCCGCGGTGATCTCCACACAATCTGTTTCGATCTTTTGGCGGTCACCCCGGCCGTAGCCCATCTGACGACGCCGTAATTCCCCATTGATGAAGTCAAGATCGAGCGGAAGCCCGCTCGGGAAACCTTCCAGGATGGCCGTCAGGTAATGGCCGTGCGATTCACCCGCCGTGATGTAGTGAAGCATGTCAGACCCCGTAGAATTCGGTGATGAAACGGTCAATAGGACCCGCGTAAAGGAACAGGGCGATCCCAGCCAACGCGAGGAACGGCCCGTACGGGATCGTTTCCTCTTTTTTCACGAAACGCTGCCACAAAGCCAGCGGCAGTGCCGGAAAAGGCGCCAACAAGAAAGCCAGGCACACATGCTTCAGGCCGATGAACGCCCCGATCATCGCCAAAAGCTTGATGTCCCCGCCTCCCATGCTTTCCTTCTTGAAGACCAGCGTGCCGAGCCATCCGGTCACAAAAAGGATTGCGCCACCGGCCAAAAGACCCAAAAAAGAATCCAGAAACCGCAAGGACCAGGCCCCCTGAGCGAATTGACCGTGACCGGCGACGGCGAGCACGAGTCCGGCGACCATCCCGGGAAGCGTGATCTGGTCCGGGATCAGGCCGGTCTCAAAATCCGTCACGATCGCGACAAAAAGCAGGGAGAAGAACAAGACCCGTGTCGCGAACTCGACCGAAGGGCCGTATTCCCCCCAGAGGAACAGCCAGAAGATACCGCTCGCGAGCTCGATCGCGAAGTAGCGGATGCTGATGGACCGCTTGCAACGGCCGCAATGGCCGCGCAGCCAAAGATAGCTCACCAGGGGGATGTTCCAATACCAAGGGATCAAGGCCTTACAGTGGGGACACGACGAGCGCGGACGGATGATCGACATTTCGCGAGGCATCCGGTGGATACACACGTTCAGAAAACTGCCGATCGAGGCCCCAAACCAAAAGACAAAGAAAGAGATCACGATCTCCGGGTCCATGCTTCCTTCTTCCTTTCAAGGGCTTGAAATAACGCCTGCCGCATCACGGCGACGGGCGCCGGCCTTTGGGTCCAATACTCGAAAGCCCGCGCACCCTGGTAAAGCAACATCCCCAGCCCGTTCAGCGTCCGATGCCCCCTTCGCCGCGCGACCTTAAGAAAAGGGGTTTCTTCCGGGTTATAGATCAGGTCCATGAATAACTTCCGTCCGGCACGTCCGGACGGGACCCAAGATCCCGGGACCACCCGCGGGTCCCTTGGTTTAAGCCCGAGCGGGGTCGCGTTGATGATGATATCGGCCTCTTTGATCCCCTCCTTGACGTTCAAACTGCCCGCCGCAAGGGCCCGGTAAGAGACCCTCCGGAAGATCTTCTTCATGTCCCGGACGATCTTCACGGCTTTTCCGGGAACACAATCGGTGATCCAGACCCTTTCGGCCCCCTGGCGAGATAGGCCGTACACTAAGGCCCGCGCGGCGCCTCCCGCGCCGAGGACCAGAGCCCTTTTCCCCCTGGCACGGAACTTTCCGTCCCTCAAAAGAGAAAGAAGGAACCCTTCCACGTCCGTGTTCGTCCCGACCCATTTTTTCCCCCGGCGGAAAACGGTGTTCACGGCGCCGATGGCGCGCGCTTCCGGACGCACCTCGTCCAGGAACCGGAGGACGGTCTCCTTGTAAGGGACCGTGATGTTAAAGCCCGAAAGCAAATTCCCGGAACGGCGCGACAGGCATCTTCGGAACGCGGGCGGGTCCAGTTCCAGGACCAGATAGTAAGCTTCGATCCCGAGTTCGGAGAAGGCGGCCTCGTGCATCGCGGGGGACAGGGTATGGGAGAGCGGGTACCCGAAGATGCCGAAAAGGTCGAACGTCCCTTCCCTTCGGGCCGTCGTCTTTCCGGATAAGACCTTTGGTGGCGTCATCCTTTTTTCCCGGTTCTTCGCTCTTTCGGCAGAATTTGGAACGGGGACAAACGGCCGCTCCCGCTTCAGACCGAAGCGGCGTGGCCTACCCCGCGGTGAGGATTTGCGGAAATTTTATTCAGGGCAAAAAGATAGGCCCGAACGCTCGCTTCGATGATATCCGTGCTCGTCCCCCGGCCGGTCACTTCTTTCCCGCCGATCTCGAGTTTGACGAGCACTTCCCCGAGGGCGTCCTTCCCCCCCGTGACCGACTGCAGGCCGTACTGGACGAGCCGCGCCTTGGAATCCACGATCTTTTCGATCGCTTTGTAACACGCGTCCACAGGTCCGTCCCCCACCGAAACGGCTTCGCGGACCTTGCCTTCGTAAGAAAGCCTGATAGCGGCGGAAGGCCGCTTTCCGGTCTCGGAAATGACTTTCATGGACGCCAGCTTCCACGTCTCCGGGATCCTGGCGATCTCTTCCTGCAAGATGGCTTCGAGGTCCTCGTCAAAAATATATTTTTTTTTGTCCGCGAGCGTTTTGAACCGGGCGAACGCCTGATCGGTCTCGGCGGCCGTGAGGTGAAAACCCAGTTTTTTGACGCGCACCGCGAAAGCGTGCTTGCCGGAAAGTTTCCCGAGCATCAACTGACTTCCCGAAAGACCGATCCGTTTGGGGTCCATGATCTCATAGGTCTGACGCTTTTTGAGCACGCCGTCCTGATGGATGCCGGAGGCGTGCCAGAAAGCATTCCGCCCCACGATCGCCTTGTTCGGCTGCACCACCATGCCGGTCAAATGGGACACGAGCCGCGACGCTTTCGTGATCTCCGACAGCTTGATCCCCGTCGTGCAACCCATAAAATCCGGGCGCGTATCGATCGTCATCACGATCTCTTCCATGGACGCGTTCCCGGCGCGTTCCCCGATACCGTTCACGGTGCACTCCACCTGATTGGCTCCGGCGAGGATCGCCGCGAGGGAGTTCGAGGTGGCGAGCCCGAGGTCGTTGTGGCAGTGAACGGAAAGCACCACCTCCTTGCCGAGCTCCGGGACCTTGCGGACCAGCCCGTGGATCAGATCACCGAACTCCTCGGGGATCGAATACCCTACCGTGTCGGGAATGTTGATCGAGGTCGCGCCGGCCTCCACGGCCGCCCGCACGATCTGCACCAGGAAATCACGCTCCGTGCGCGAGGCGTCCTCCGGGGAAAATTCGACCTGACGGAAATCCCGCGTGGCGGAACGGATGTTCTGCACGGCCATCGCGAGGATCTCTTTCCGGTCCTTCTTGAGTTTGAATTCGCGGTGGATCTGGGACGTCGCGAGGAACACGTGAAGACGCTTTTTCGCGGCCTTTTCAAGCGCCCGGCGGCACGCGTCGATGTCCCGAGGGATCATGCGCGAAAGCCCGCAGATCACCGGCTTGCGAAGGTTCGACGCGATCAAGCGGACGGCCTCCATTTCTCCGGGCGAGGACGCGGGAAAACCCGCCTCGATCACGTCGACATTGAGACGCTCGAGCGCCTTCGCGATCTTGAGCTTCTCCCCGGGCGTCAAGGACGCCCCCGGCGACTGCTCGCCGTCCCTGAGGGTCGTGTCGAAAATATAGATCCGTCTTTTTTGCTGCATCCCGTGCTCCGCTCTGGCCGCACCCTATTTCTTGCGGATGAACTCCATCATTTTGCGCAATTGGGCGCCCGTTTTTTCAACAAGATGTTTATCGCATTTTTCGCGCATCGTTTTGAACCGGGGCCGGCCTTTCTGGTTCTCGGCCATCCACTCCTTCGCGAACTTGCCCGTGACCACTTCTTTAAGGATCTTCTTCATTTCCTTCCGCGTGGCTTTCGTGATCACGCGCGGGCCGCGGCTGTAACCGCCGTACTCCGCCGTATCGGATACGCGGCGGTACATCCCCGATATCCCGTGCACGAACATCGCGTCCACGATGAGCTTCACTTCATGCAAGCATTCAAAGTACGCCATTTCCGGCTGGTAACCCGCCTCGACCAGCGTGTCGAAACCGGCCGTGATCAATTCGCTCAACCCGCCGCAAAGCACGGCTTGTTCCCCGAAAAGATCGGTCTCCGTCTCCTCTTTGAACGTCGTCTGGATCACCCCGGCTCGTGTTCCGCCGATGGCTTTGGCGTAGGCCAAGCCGATCTGGAGCGCCTTGCCGCTCGGGTTCTGTTGGACCGCGACCAGGCACGGTACGCCGCCCCCTTCCACGAACTGGGACCGCACAAGCGATCCGGGCCCCTTGGGCGCGACCATGAACACGTCGATGTTCTTGGCTGGCTTGATGTATTTGAAATGGATGTTGAAGCCGTGCGAAAAACAGAGCGCCTTTCCGGCCTTCAGGTTCGGTGCGATGTGCTTTTCATAGATCGCGGCCTGCAAATGATCTTGCGTCAGGATCTGGATAATGTCCGCGCACTGAGCCGCCTCAGCCGCCGTCATCGGCTTAAAACCATCCTGAACGGCCATCTCGTAATTCGGGGTCCCGGGGAGCTCCGCCACGACCACGTTCACTCCGGAGTCCCGGAGGTTGAGCCCCTGCCCCCGCCCCTGGATCCCGTAACCGATAATAGCGACCGTCTTGCCTTTGAGAAGGTTCAGATCCGCGTCTTTTTCGTAATAGACTTTCACCGCCATGGCTTTTTCCTTTCGTGGTTCGTGTGAATGATCAGAACGTGCCTATTTCTTCCTGGTTTTCCTCGAGGGACCCGACTTGCGCGGGGACTTCATCGCGTCCCTGCGGGCCATCGCGATCTGCCCGGTCCTCACGACCTCCCGGAGGTCAAAGGGCCTTAGCAGTTCTAGCATCGCGTCGATCTTGCCTTCGCTCCCCGTCACCTCGATCGTCATGGAGTCGGGGTTCACATCCACGATCTTGGCGCGGAACGTGTTCACGACATGCATGATATCGTTGCGGGTCGTCGCCGTGGCCCCGATCTTGATCAGGACGAGCTCCCGCTCGATGATGTCTTTGTCGGTCAGGTCCTCCACCGTGATCACGTCCACCAGCTTGTTGAGCTGTTTCATGATCTGGTCCACGATCCGGTCGTCCCCCTGCGCGATCACCGTCATCCGCGACACTTCCGGGTCCTGGGTTTCTCCGACCGTCAGGCTGTCGATGTTGAACCCGCGCGCCGAAAAAAGTCCGGCCACCCGCGCCAGCACCCCGAAATGGTTCTCCACAAGCACTGAAATCGTATGTTTCATAAATACTCCCTTCTGAGTGATAAGTGACAAGGGATCAGCGGTCAGTCTTCGTTAAAGCCCGTCCTTCACCCCTTACCACTGATTTAAGCCATGTCCATGATCTGATCGAGCGCGTTGCCGGCCGCGACCATCGGGTAGACGTTCTCTTCCGGCGCCACATCGCATTGGACGATCACCGGCCCCCGGTGCGCGAGGGCCTTCTTGATCACCGGAACGACATCGCCTTTTCGCTTCATCCGGATCCCCAAGATGCCGTATGCCCCCACGAGTTTCATGAAATCGGGATTGCTGGACCCGATCACGGAGCCGGAATAACGCCGTTTATAGAAAAGCTGCTGCCACTGACGGACCATGCCGTAGTAACCGTTGTTCATAATGAACACCTTGACCGGGACCTTGTGGGAAGCGGCCGTCGCCAACTCGGTCATGGTCATCTGGAACGAGCCGTCCCCCTCGATGCAGACCACCGTTTCGCGCGGCATGCCGAGTTGGGCCCCGATCGCCGCCGGCAACCCGAACCCCATCGTCCCCAGTCCTCCGGAGGTCAGCATGCTTCGCGGCCGGACGAACTTGTACCATTGGGCGGTCCACATCTGATGCTTGCCCACCCCGGTGACCACGACCGCCCGGTGATCCGTCAGTTCTCCGATCTTCTCGATCACGTACGAGGGATGGATCGATTGTCCCGAAGCGTTGTACCGCAACGGGAATTTCTTTTTCCACTCCGCGATCTGCGACAACCAGGGTTGGATGTCCTGACGCCGGTCCGTCACGAGAGGTATCAAGAGCTGCAACGCCCTTTTGACGTCGCTCACGATCGGTACGTCGACGCGGATGGTCTTTGAGATCGACGCAGGATCGATGTCGATATGGACGATCTTGGCACGCGGCGCGAATTTCGCCACGTTTCCCGTCACACGGTCATCAAACCGGGCCCCGACCGCGATAAGGACGTCGGCGTTCTGGACCGAGTAATTCGCATAATGCGTTCCGTGCATCCCCAGCATTCTCAGAGAAGCATCGTGGGTCTCGGGGAAAGCGCCCAGACCCAAAATGGTGGTCGTAACGGGGACCCCCGTTTTCTTGACCAGTTCCACGACCTCTTTTTCGGCGCCCGAAATGATCGCGCCGCCGCCCACGTAGAGACAAGGCTGCCGGCTGGCCTGAATG
>JAHQRI010000162.1 GCA_019052695.1 Candidatus Omnitrophota bacterium | reverse complement strand
AGTTAACGGATATTGAAAAATGCCTTTCCATCAAGGCGGCGAATTTTGAGGGTGTGGTCATCGGGAAGGCGCTTTATGACGGTCGTTTCAATCTCGCGGACGCGGTCCGCCTGATCCGATAAAAGGAGGTCGTGTGGACAACTTAAAGCATTTTTGGGACATGGTCTTGGCGCAGCGGGATTGGTCGTGGGCGGTCACGGGTGCTGCCTATCTTTTGGTTTACCTTTGCGTGCGTCATTTTTTCTTCCACAGTCTTCTCAAACGGGCGAAGGCCCTGAATTCCAAATGGTATCAGGAGATCAAGAAATATTACGTCAAACAATGCGTCGGGGGTTGGGTCCTTTTCCTGGTCTCGTTCCTCCTGTTCATTTTTTTCTGGCAGAGCGCCAACTTGAAACAGGCCTCCCTTTACGAGGCTGCCATGGTCTGCCTGATCGTCCTGAGCGTGCTCCTTTCCATCCTTTCGCATCTGATCGCGTTCGCAGTTTCCACGGTCCATGTTCTCAAGCAGCTTGAGAACAACCAGATGACCTTCTGATATGTTCGCGCGGCGGATCATCCCGTGCCTGGACGTAGACCGGGGACGGGTCGTCAAAGGCGTTCGATTCGTATCCCTCCGGGACGCGGGCGATCCCGTGTCGTGCGCCCGGGCCTACGACCGTCAGGGGGCTGATGAGCTGGTTTTTCTCGACATCACGGCCTCGCATGAAAAGCGTACGACGATGATCCGCGTGGCCGAAAAGGTCGCGGCGACGGTTTTTATCCCATTCACGGTCGGCGGTGGTATCCACAGCCTGCGGGATATCCGGGAACTGCTTAAAACGGGTTGCGACAAGGTTTCCGTGAATACCAGTGCCGTCCAAGACCCCAAATTTATCCTGGAAGCCAGCCGGCGCTTCGGCAGTCAATGCATCGTTGTGGCGATCGACGCGAAGAGGGAAGCGAAAAACCGCTGGGGTGTTTACACGCACGGAGGGAGGCGGCCTGCGAAGCTCGACGCGGTCAAGTGGGCCCGGAGGGTCGAACAGTTGGGGGCCGGAGAGATCCTGTTGACAAGCATGGACTGTGACGGAACAAAGGAGGGTTATGATCTGGAGCTCACCCGGCGCGTTTCCGAGTCCCTGAGGATCCCGGTGATCGCTTCGGGCGGCGCCGGGACATTGGACCATCTTTATGAGGCCTTTTCGGTTGGCAAGGCGGACGCTTGCCTCGCCGCGTCGATATTCCATTTTGGGGAGTACTCGATTCCGGAAACGAAGGCATTTCTAAAAAGCAAAGGCGTTCCCGTCCGGACGTAATGTCCGCGGGTCCCAGGAGGCCGCCGCACCATGCTCCGGATCAAGATCAAATTCCTAGGCCCGTTACTGTCCGTTGCGATTTTGTTCCTCGGGCTTTTGGTTTGGGCCTATGTAGCCGACCTGCGTTCGAGGTTCCCGGAGCTGGACCTCTCCCGGTCGCGTCTCGGGATCGCTTCCTGGTACAGCCGGACGGACCCGAATATCAACGAATTCACCGCCAGCGGGGAAAGGTTCAATGACCGCGACGACACATGCGCCACGTGGGATTTCCCCTTCGGGGAGCGGCTGCTCGTGATCAACACGTTGAGCGGGAAGTGGGTGGTGTGCCGCGTCAACGACCGCGGGCCCAATAAGAGGCTGCGTCGAGAGATCGACCTGACCAAAGCGGCGTTCAAGAAGATCGCGAACACCGACCGGGGCCTGACCGTTGTGGCGGTGATCCCGGTGGCTCCGGAAAAACGGCACAGAACCCTCGGATGACCGCGTTTCTTTATCTTGGAGATCGTTTCGAGAAATCATGATCGCAGCGAATCGCGTGACATTGCAATTCGGCAAGCGGGTCCTTTTTGAGAACGTGAACATTATGTTTACGCCCGGTAACTGTTACGGTCTCATCGGGGCGAACGGGTCCGGAAAGTCCACGTTCTTGAAGATCCTTTCGGGAGAGATCGAGGCAACGGCCGGGTCTATCGCGGTGGGGAAGAATGAGCGCGTTTCCACGCTCAAACAGGACCAGTTCGCGTTCGATGAGCACACCGTGCTCCGGACGGTGATCATGGGGCATCAAACACTCTATGACATCCTTCGAGAGAAGGAGGCGCTTTACGCCAAACCTGAATTGACGGAGGCGGAAGGACTGCGGGCTGCGGAATTGGAACATGAGTTTGCGGAAAGGCACGGGTGGGACGCCGAGGCGGAGGCCGCGAAGCTTCTGAGCGACCTCGGGATCCCCGATGCCCTGCATGATGTCCCCATGAAACAGCTCGAGGCGGGGCAGAAGGTCCGGGTGCTTCTTGCCCAGGCGCTTTTTGGGGATCCCGACGTCCTCCTCCTTGACGAGCCGACCAATCATCTCGATGTGGAGACCTGCCTTTGGCTGGAGGATTTCCTGTACGATTTTAAGCATACGGCCATCGTCGTTTCCCACGACCGGCATTTCCTTGACCGGGTGTGCACGCACATCGCCGACATTGACTTCGGACGCATCCAGCTTTACACCGGCAATTATTCCTTCTGGTACGAATCAAGCCAGCTGGCGGCGCGTCAGAAAAACGAAGCGAACAAGAACATTGAGGAGAAGCGCAAGGAACTTCAGGCGTTCATCGCACGGTTCAGCGCCAACGCTGCGAAATCGCGTCAGGCCACGTCGCGGAAAAAACTTCTCGAAAAACTGACGCTCGAGG